>CALWGE010000038.1 GCA_944378225.1 uncultured Merdimonas sp. | reverse complement strand
TCATATCTGCAATTTTCAAGGTTCAATCTGAGCCTATTTCTTAGACTTCATTTTTTCATAACTCATTTGACACTACCCATCGCGCTCTCTGTATTCTCTGAATATGTACGTTTGTCAAAGACATTTGTGCGCGCTATTAATACGCGGTTTAGTATATCACGTTTATACTGACATTGCAAGCAGGAAATATTTTTTGAAGTCTTATTCCCCTTTCTCTGTTTCATATCAGCAGTTTCCCATAACAAATACAAAAAAGAGCGCCTGCATTATCATGCAGAACGCTCTTCTCATGTCTCTGTCTGTACAAAAAGGTGTATTCAATTACAGCATAATCTTTCCGCTGTCTTTTCCATTGATCACATAATATGCAGCCATATCCTCCGGCTTTACATAGAGATCCAGACTCTTGATAGAAGAAGCACGGTGTCCCAGTGCAACCCAGTCCTCAGTTACTCTGGCAACAAGATCAGAAGTAAGAATCTCATTCCCTGCAAACTGAACATAAATATTCTGTGTTACAGCAGGCTTTTCTGTCTTGGCTGCCTTTTTGGCTGCCGTCTTCTTTGCAGGCTCCGCTTTCTTGGCTGCCGCTTTCTTAACCGGCTCTGCTTTTACAGGCTCCTCAGCCTTTACAGCTGTCTTCTTTGCAGGCTCTGCTTTTGCAGCGGCCTTGGTCTCTGTGGTCTTCTCTACGGGTTTCTCAGCCTTTACAGGCGCTTCTGTCTTAACCGGATCGCTTGTTACTGCGGTCTCTGCTGCCTTCTTCGTGGTCACAGTTGCTTTCTTAGCAGTCATCATAATCCTCCTCAAACTCACACCCGGTCTGTCTGTGTCCGGGCCAGCAGCAGAGAATAAAAAATACCGATTCCCTGAAGCTGTACAATACAACAATACTTTTTAAACAGGCTTATTATAGTGCATTTTTCCTGTTATTGCAAGAATGTTCTTGTTTTTTATGAAATGCAAATTTTTTCCGTTTCACAAATATCATCGGAGAGAATGTATAAAAAGTCCGCTGCGAAGCTTCGGCTCAAACCAGGTAGATTTCGGCGGCATCAGACGCCCGGCGTCAGCCACGGAAAAGAGTTCCCTGATCGAAGTGGGATACATGGCAAAAGCTGCTTTCATATCTGTATGTACTCTGCGCTCCAGCTCGGACAATCCCCGGATTCCTCCCACGAAATCAATGCGCTCATCCGTCTTCGGATCCCGGATTCCAAGTATCGGCTCCAGAACAAGATTCTGCAGAAGAGCCACATCCAGTCCATCTACCGGATCACTGTTCTCATACTGGGGTTTCAGTATCAGAAGGTACCACTGATTCTCCAGAAACAGTGTGATTTCGCCTTTGTTTCCGGGATGCTGTGCTCCCGGAAGTTTCCGTATTTCAAAAATATTTCTGAGTCTATCCAGAAATTCTTCCGGAGAAAGCCCATTAAGATCCCTGACTGTCCTGTTATAGTCCAGGATCAGCAGTTCATCCTCAGGGAAAATGACAGAAAGGAAGTAATTAAACTCCTCTTCTCCCGTATATCCAGGATGCTCCTGTCTGCGTTTCTGGCCTACCCGAACGGCTGAAGCAGCCCGGTGATGGCCGTCTGCAATATATAAAGCATCCATGCTGTCAAAAGCTGACCGGATTGCCTCTATTTCTTTCTGTCCGTCTATTTTCCATCCTCTGTGACGTATACCGTCTTCTGACATAAAATCAAACAGGGATTCTGCCTGTTTTTCTTTTTCCACCAGATTTTTCAATGTCTGTTCACTGCGGCAGGCAAGAAAGATAGGTCCTGTCTGAGCGTCACAGATATCAACATGACGCACCCTGTCTTCTTCCTTTTCCCGCCTCGTGTTTTCATGCTTTTTAATCCGGTTCCGGAGATAATCATCCACAGAAGCGCAGGCTACGATTCCCGTCTGACTGCGTCCGTTCATAGTCAGCTCATAAAGATAATAACAGGCGGTATCATCCTGTATAAAATCTCCGCTTTCCACCATTCCCCATAAAAGCTCTCTGGCCTTTTCGTAAACACAGCTGTCGTAAATATCCGTATCTTCCGCAAGCTGAGTCTCTGCCCGATCTATCCGCAGGAAACTTAAAGGTTTTCCTTTTACTGCTTCCCTCGCTTCCTGCCGGCTGTATACATCATAGGGAAGGGCCGCAATATCTCTCTCTTTTCCCTTTGCGGGCCGGATTGCGGGAAAAGGACGGATCTCTGCCATCAGCAGATAACCCGCACTTTCAGAACGCCTTCTACGCCCTCCAGACGACTGATTAGCCTGGGGCTTGCAGACGTCTCCAAATCAAACATGGAATAGGCGTAATCACCGCGGCTCTTATTGGTCATATTTCCGATATTATAGTTTTCCTGGCCAAGAATCGTTGTAAACTGGCTCAGCATATTTTTCACATTTCTGTGGCAAATGGCAATTCTGGCAGGATAAGCTGGAACTCCCATGTCGCAGTTCGGATAATTCACAGAATTGCGGATATTTCCATACTCAAGATACTCCCTGAGTTCTTTCACTGCCATACGTGCGCAGTTTTCCTCCGCCTCTTCCGTGGAAGCGCCCAGATGAGGAACTACAATCGTTCCTTTCGCGCCTGCTGTAGTCGGATTGGGGAAATCGCTGACATATCTCTTGATTTTTCCCTTTTTCAGCGCCAGTACCACTGCATCCTCATCCACAAGAAGATCTCTGGCAAAATTCAGAATTACCACGCCCTCTTTCATCTTGTCTATGGATTCCGTATTAATCATCTTCCGGGTACTGTCCAGAAGAGGTACGTGTATGGTAATATAATCGCATTCTTTGTAAATCTCATCTACACTGGTAATGTGACGGATGCTTCTGGAAAGATTCCAGGCAGCTTCTACGGAAATATACGGATCGTATCCCAGAACTTCCATTCCCAGATGTACAGCCGCATTAGCCACTTTCACGCCAATCGCTCCAAGACCGATGACGCCCAGCTTTTTCCCCTCTATTTCATGACCGGCAAACTGCTTTTTCTGCTTTTCTGTCAAAGAAGAAAGGTCTTCGTTCATTCGCTCTGACTGCACCCAGTTCACGCCGCCGATAATATCTCTGGCCGCCAGCAGAAGTCCTGCCAGCACCAGTTCCTTCACACCATTGGCGTTCGCGCCCGGGGTATTGAACACTACAATTCCCTGCTCCGCGCATTTTCCCAGGGGAATATTATTCACGCCTGCTCCGGCACGGGCAACTGCTTTCAGATTTTGAGGAAACTCCATATCATGGAGAGCGGCACTGCGCACAAGGACAGCGTCTGCCTCTTCAATTTCCTCTACCTGCGTATAATCTCTGCTAAACTCATCAAGCCCCGCGCGGGCGATCTGATTCAGGCATTTATACTGATACATGGCTTAATTCTCCTCCTCAAACTTCTTCATGAAATCTGTCAGCGCTTTGACGCCCTCCAGCGGCATGGCATTATAGAGGCTGGCACGCATACCTCCGACCGTTCTGTGTCCCTTAAGATTTACGAGTCCCGCACTCTCTGCCTCTTTCACAAATTTTGCATCCAGCTCCTTGTCTCCCGTTACAAAAGGCACATTCATAAGCGAACGATCTTCCTTACGTACTGTTCCTTTAAAAAGCCGGCTGTTGTCCAGAAAATCATAAAGAACAGCTGCTTTCTCCTCATTTCTTGCCTTCATCACTTCCAGGCCGCCCTGCTTTTTCAGCCACTTGAAGACCTTTCCGCACATATAGATACCGTAACAGTTAGGAGTATTGTAAAGAGAATCCGCGTCTGCATGAATTTTATATTTCAGGTAGGTAGGCGTATAGGGAAGCGTATCCTCCGTGATCAGATCCTCACGGATAATTACAATCGCCATTCCGGCCGGTCCTACATTTTTCTGCACTCCGCCATACAGAAGACCGTATTTTGTTACATCTACGGGTTCGGACAGGAAACAGGAGGAAATATCGGATACCAGAATCTTTCCTTTGGTATCCGGAAGTGTATGAAATTTAGTTCCGTAAATCGTATTGTTTTCGCAGATATACACATAATCAGCATCCGGGCTGACAGGAAGATCGGAGCAGTCCGGAATATAAGAGAAAGTCTGATCCTCAGAAGATGCGATGGCATTCGCCTTTCCGTAAATCTGCGCTTCCTTGAAAGCTTTCTTGGCCCACTGACCGGTAATGATATAATCTGCCACCCGGTTTTTCATAAGATTCATCGGAACAGCCGCAAACTGCAGATGCGCTCCGCCCTGCATGAACAGAATCCGGTAATTGTCCGGCATCTGCATCAGATCTTTTAAATCCTGCTCCGCTTCGCCGAGAATTTTCTCAAACACTTTAGAGCGATGAGACATCTCCATGACAGACATTCCGCATCCCTGGTAATCCAACATCTCATCAGCTGCTTCACGCAGCACTTCTTCCGGCAAAGCTCCGGGGCCTGCTGAAAAATTGTACACACGACTCATTTTTCATTTCCTCCTCTTTGATTCCTCTTTTATTATTTTAATAATACAATACTACCGGGGTTCCTGAATCCATACCTTCAAAAATAACTTTCATGGCAGACGGCGGCGTATTCACACAGCCATGAGAACCATTGGTCAGGTAAACGGTACCGCCAAACTCTCTTCTCCAGCTGGCATCGTGGATTCCGTAATTTCCATAAAAAGGCATCCAGTATTTTACCGGAGTAGCATAGTCAGCCCCCCGAAGTACCGCATTCCTGTCCTTATACTGAATCTGTGCCACAATAGCCGGCGTTCCGTAGTTCCGGCTGATATTTCCGGTCACTACATCTGTATCAATCAGGAGCGAGCCATTTTTATAAGCCCACATATGCTGGGCTCCCATATCCACTTCAATATAAGTGCCGCCAATGTCATTATTTTCTCCCCAGTCTTTCCCTTCCCGGGACCAGACAGGCTCTCTGGAAACAACCTCTCCATTCTCCACAGAAGCCAGAAGAGCTGCATCCTCTGCCTCCTGATCAATCTGCCATCCATAATTACCGCCGCTTACTGTAATTACGCCACGCAGCGTACTGTTAAACTTTCTGGGTTTTTTATAAGTGTCCCTCCTGTCTGCCAGCTCCGACACCCACGTCTTCACAGCTTCTTCGTCAATAGACGCCTCATATCCATCCAGCCGGATAAAACCTGCCACCACAGAATTGTCTACCACTTCTGTCTGAGGGCCAAATTCATAAGTGACTTTTGTACTGAGCCAGCGATCCAGTTTAGCTGTAAGCTCAGTAATTTCCGCAGAATCCACAGTCACAGCAGGAACTTCATAACATCCCGCCGTCTCAAGATTCAGCGTCTCGGTAAGAGACTCCGCTGCCGCGTGAACCTGCTCTTTCAATGTGTCTTTTTTTATTTTGGAGCCCTGCTGCTCCGGGTAAAGTTCATAGCCATCAGCCGTAAGCTCTACCCGGGCATTCTGCGGAGCCTCCCCTTCCCGAATACAGGAAAGATTTTCCAGAGTTTCATCAAATGTATCTTCGTCAAACGCAATATCCGGTGTAATCTGATAGGAATCCTGTTTCCAGAACATCCGCGGCCACAGAAAACCATTCTGAATCCGCTTATACCTTCTTACATTATCTGTTTCTGAAAAGCTCATGCCCAGCTGCTTTGCAGTCAGGATCTCTTCTGTTCCCCCTCGCTTCAAAAGCGTCAGCTCATAGCTTTCCGCCTGATTTAAAATGAGGGCGTTTGCCTCTGTTACTGTAAGCAGGTCTGCATTAGCTCCGTTTACCGTAGTTCCCGGAAAAAAATGTTCCATAAAATATATGGAAACTGCCAGATACGCCAGAAAAAATCCCGCCAGCACCCAAAGATACCAGCGCATCCGCTTCAACATTTCATTCTCTCCATTGTCAGTTATTTATTTTCCTTTATCATGTCATCCGCGTCAAAGGTAGCCTCCAGAGGAGCACCTGCCGGCATCATCGGAAATACCTTATCGTCACTGTCTATCACACATTCAATGACTACGGGACGTCCAAGAGAAATCGCTTTTTCCAGAGCCGGATCTACTTCCTCGCGTTTTGTAACACGAATTCCTTCTGCTCCAAGAGCTTCTGCCAGTTTTACAAAATCTACCTGGTCATTGAGCACGGTAGCAGAATACCTTTTTCCATAAAACAGAGTCTGCCACTGCCGTACCATACCCAGTACATGATTGTTAAGAACAAGCTGAATAATGGGAATATTATAGCGGGCTGCCGTAGCAATTTCATTCATATTCATACGGAAACATCCGTCTCCGGCTACATTTACCACCAGCTTATCCGGACGTCCAAGCTTGGCTCCAAGACTGGCTCCGAGTCCATATCCCATTGTTCCCAGTCCTCCGGAAGTAAGGAATGTATGCGGCTCCTTGTATTTATAATACTGAGCAGCCCACATCTGGTTCTGTCCAACCTCAGTCACAATCAAAGCGTCTCCCTTTGTGACACGGTACAGTTCCTGCAGAACATAGGGACCTGTGAGACGATCATCTTCATATTTCAGCGGATACCGGTTTTTCAGAGATTCCACTTCTCCAATCCATGCCGGATGTTCTTTCTCCTGAACCCGCGGATTCAGCTGCTGCAGTACGAACTTTACGTCCCCTATGATACTGCTGTCTACAATGACATTTTTATTAATCTCCGCCGGATCAATGTCAATCTGAAGAATCTGTGCCTTTTTTGCGAAACGACTGGTATCTCCCGTTACACGATCGCTGAATCTGGCGCCGACAGCAATCAGCAGGTCACAGTGAGAAACACCGAAATTGGATGCTTTGGTTCCATGCATGCCCAGCATTCCTGTATACAGCGGATCTTCTCCCGGGAAAGCTCCCTTTCCCATCAGGGAATCACAGACAGGAGCCTGAATTTTATGCGCAAGCTCTGCCACTTCTTTTGCCGCTCCGGAAATCACAGCTCCGCCGCCCACGAAAATAAACGGTCTTTTTGCAGCCGCGATCATTTCCACTGCACGCTCCAGATCCTCTTCCCGAATCGTCTCCGTCTGTCTTACAATCGGTTCCGGATCCTTTTTTTCGTATTCTGTTTTTGCTCCCGTCACATTCTTGGTAATATCCACAAGCACAGGACCGGGACGGCCGCTGCGGGCAATATGAAATGCTCTTCGAAGCACCGGCGCCAGTCTTTCCACTTCTTTAACAATAAAATTATGCTTCGTCACCGGCATGGTGATTCCGGCAATATCTACCTCCTGAAAAGAATCTCTTCCAAGAAGTCCCTTTCCTACATTGGCTGTAATTGCCACCATCGGAACGGAATCCATGTAAGCCGTGGCAATTCCTGTCACAAGATTTGTGGCTCCCGGTCCGGAAGTTGCCATACAGACACCAACCTTTCCTGTGGCACGGGCGTAGCCGTCCGCCGCATGAGAAGCCCCCTGTTCGTGAGAGGTCAGGACATGGCGGATTTCATCACTGTGTTTGTACAGCGCATCATATACATCCAGAATAGCTCCACCCGGATAGCCGAATACAGTATCCACTCCCTGTTCCTTCAGGCATTCGATTACAATCTCTGCTCCTGTAAGCTGCATCGTTCATCTCCCCATTCTATCTCAAGATTTTCCGGCGGCTGCCGGATGGCTGCCGCCTTTTTCCAAATCTTCTTTGGTCTGGTTCCGCTCCTCCCCAGATCCGTTTATTTAATTTCCAGAATCGCTCCGCGGTTTCCGGATGTAACCATCTTCGCATAGCGTGCCAGATACCCGGTCGTCACCTTCGGCTCTCTGGGCTGCCATTTAGCCTTTCTGGCTGCCAGCTCCTCATCCGACACCAGGAGCTCCAGCTTATTATTCGGAATATCAATTAAAATGCGATCTCCCTCTTCTACCAGCGCAATCGGTCCTCCCACAGCGGCTTCAGGCGACACATGGCCGATGGACGCTCCTCTGGAAGCACCGCTGAAACGACCGTCCGTAATCAGCGCGACGGTAGAGCCAAGTCCCATACCGGCGATTGCAGAGGTAGGATTCAGCATCTCACGCATACCCGGACCTCCTTTGGGTCCTTCATACCGGATGACTACCACATCCCCGGCAACAATCTTTCCTCCGGTAATCGCTGCAATGGCGTCTTCCTCGCAGTCGAATACCCGGGCCGGTCCTTCATGTACCATCATTTCAGGTACAACGGCAGAACGTTTTACAACACCTGTATCCGGAGCCAGATTTCCCTTCAGAACCGCGATACCGCCAATCTCACTGTAGGGATTGTCCATAGGACGGATTACTTCCGGATTTCTGTTCACACAGCCTTCGATATTTTCTCCTACTGTCTTTCCGGTCACAGTCATCAGATCCGTATACAGAAGTCCCTTTTTGTTCAGCTCGTTCATGACAGCATATACACCGCCTGCTTCATTCAAATCCTCCATATAGGTAGGTCCTGCCGGAGCCAGATGGCAGAGATTCGGTGTTTTTGCACTCATCTCATTGGCAACTTCCATATTTAAATCCACACCCGCCTCATGAGCGATAGCAGGAAGATGCAGCATACTGTTCGTGGAACATCCAAGAGCCATGTCCACAGTCAGAGCATTCAGAAATGCTTTCTCTGTCATGATATCTCTGGGACGGATATTCTTCTTCAGGAGCTCCATTACCTGCATACCGGCATGTTTAGCCAGCTTGATTCTCTCAGAATATACAGCCGGAATCGTTCCGTTTCCGCGAAGTCCCATACCCAGCGCCTCTGTCAGACAATTCATACTGTTCGCTGTGTACATTCCGGAGCAGGAACCGCAGGTCGGACAAACCTTCTCTTCAAATTCCCGTACATCCTCTTCTGTCATCGTACCGGCTGCATGAGCGCCCACTGCCTCAAACATGCTGGAAAGGCTGCGCTTCTGTCCCTTCACATGGCCGGCCAGCATAGGACCGCCGCTCACAAAGACTGTAGGCACATTAATACGGGCAGCCGCCATCAGAAGTCCGGGTACGTTTTTATCACAGTTCGGAACCATAACAAGTGCGTCAAACTGATGAGCCATTGCCATAGCTTCCGTAGAATCTGCAATCAGATCACGGGTAACAAGTGAATATTTCATACCTACATGACCCATGGCAATGCCGTCGCAGACTGCAATAGCAGGGAACACAATCGGTGTTCCGCCTGCCATGGCAACGCCCGTCTTTACGGCTTCCACAATTTTATCAAGGTTCATATGTCCAGGAACAATCTCATTATAAGAGCTTACGATTCCCACCAGAGGCCGATCCAGCTCTTCCTGGGTCAGTCCCAGTGCATTGAACAGACTTCTGTGGGGAGCCTGCTGCATTCCCTTGGTTACTGCATCACTTCTCATAATTGTATATCCTCCTCTTTCTTTTCAGATTCTCTCTGCAATCAGGTCTCCCATTCGGGAAGTTCCCACCTGGGTACAGTTTTCTGACATAATATCTCCGGTCCTGTATCCTTCCGTGAGTACCTGCTGAACAGCAGCCTCAATGGCCTCTGCTTCCCTGTCTAAGTCAAAGCTGTAGCGAAGCAGCATAGCTGCCGACAAAATGGTAGCAATAGGATTGGCAATATCCTGGCCTGCAATATCCGGCGCAGAACCGCCGCTGGGCTCATACAGGCCGAATTTTGTATCATTCAGACTGGCGCTGGCCAGCATTCCGATAGAACCGGTCACCATACTCGCCTCGTCAGAAAGAATATCTCCAAACATATTCTCTGTAAGTATTACGTCAAACTGGGATGGATCCTTCACCAGCTGCATTGCGCAATTATCTACCAGCATATGAGACAATTCAATATCCGGATAGTCCTTCGCCACTTCTTCCACAATCTTTCTCCAGAGCCGGGAGGAATCCAGTACATTGGCTTTATCTACGCTGCAGACTTTCTTTCTGCGTTTTCCCGCAATATCAAATGCTTTTTTTGCAATGCGGCGAATTTCATTTTCATTATATACAAGCGTATCCACAGCTGTCATCACGCCGTCTATCTCTTCCGTCTTACGCTTGCCAAAATACAGACCGCCCGTCAGCTCCCGCATAATCATCATGTCAAAGCCTTTTTCGCTAATCGACTCACGCAGCGGGCAGGCATGACGCAGCTCTTTATAAAGAACAGCCGGTCTCAGATTTGCAAACAGTCCGAGGGATTTTCGAAGTTTTAACAGTCCTGCCTCCGGTCTTCGCTCCGGCGGGAGCTGATACCAGGGTGATGTGGCTGCATTTCCGCCAATTGAGCCCATCAGAACTGCATCTGCTGCCTTCGCTGCTTCTATAGTCTCATCCGTCAGCGGCACTCCATGTACATCGATAGAAGCTCCGCCCATCAGAAGCTCTGTATACTCAATTTCATGGCCAAATTTTTCTGCCGCCCGGTCCAGAGCCTTTCTTGCCTCCCGGACAACTTCCGGCCCGATCCCGTCTCCGGGGATTACTGCCAGCTTTAATTTCATTCTCTCATCATCCCTTCTTCTCTTCATAAAATCTTCATAAAAATACATATTATTAATAATATAGACCAAAAACCTTATTTTTTCAACTGAAAGTTACTTTTTTAGTTTATCATTTTATCGCATTAAAGAATAAAAGGTCTGCTGTAAAATCCGGCGAAAATTTAAGCAATTTTCTCTTGACATTCCTGAAATCTATGTATATACTGGGTGCATAATCTGGTGTGTAACTGTACGGCAGGCATCAACCATGTATAAATTTTTTCATTTTTGAATGTTTATGCTGGTTTATGTCTTTTTTTGTGTCTGAAAGCAAAACTGTCGTACGGACAAGGCGCCTGCCCGTATCGGGTTTTCACACATTTTCCCCAAACAGACGAGAACCACATAAACTTCACCATTCATTACATTTTTTATATTAAGGAGTATGTGGTTATGAAAGACAAAATTTTTGGTGTACTGCAGCGTGTGGGAAGATCCTTCATGCTTCCTATTGCCATTCTCCCGGTAGCAGGACTTCTGCTGGGGCTCGGCGGTTCTCTTACTAATACTACTATGCTGGAAACCTATGGACTTCTGGACGTTATGGGACCTGGAACCATCTTTAATGCTGTATTTCAGGTTATGAGCGCAGCCGGCAACATTGTATTTACCAATCTGCCCATCATTTTCGCCATGGGTGTAGCGATCGGTATGGCTAAAAAAGAAAAAGACGTTGCTGCTCTTTCAGCTGTAATTGCTTTCTTTATCATGCATGCCTCTATAGGCGCTCTGATTTCCATCAATGGAGGACCTGAAAACATGCTGGATGGAGCCACCACCTCTGTATGCGGCATCACTTCTCTGCAGATGGGTGTGTTCGGCGGCATTATCGTAGGTCTGGGCGTCGCCTCTCTGCATAACCGTTTCTATAAAATTGAGCTGCCGCAGGTCCTTTCGTTTTTCGGCGGAACCCGCTTTGTTCCGATTATCAGCTCTCTCGTTTATACAGCTGTAGGTATTCTGATGTTCTATATATGGCCTGTAATTCAGACCGGTATCTATGCGGTAGGCGATGTGGTGCTTAATTCCGGATATGCAGGAACCTGGGTATATGGATTCATGGAACGTCTTCTGATTCCCTTTGGTCTTCATCACGTTTTCTATCTCCCCTTCTGGCAGACTGCCGTAGGCGGTACTCTGGAGGTGGCCGGACAGACCATTGAAGGCGCTCAGAATATTTTCTTTGCTCAGCTGGCAGACCCCACTGTGGAACATTTTACAGTCTCCGCCACCCGTTTCATGGCAGGAAAGTTCCCGCTGATGATCTTCGGCCTTCCCGGAGCTGCCCTGGCTATGTATAAGGTTGCCAAACCGGAAAAGAAAAAGGCCGTGGCCGGACTGCTTCTGTCCGCTGCCCTGACCTCTATGCTCACCGGTATCACTGAGCCCCTGGAATTCACCTTCCTGTTCGTAGCGCCTGTGCTTTACGGAATCCACTGCGTATTTGCCGGTCTGGCCTATATGCTGATGCACGTGTTCAATGTAGGCGTAGGAATGACCTTCTCCGGCGGCCTCATCGATATGCTCCTGTTCGGCGTCCTGCAGGGAAATGCAAAGACGAACTGGATCTGGATCGTAATCGTAGGTATTTTCTACTTTGCAATATATTATTTCCTGTTCTCCTTCCTGATTACTAAGATGGATCTGAAAACTCCGGGCCGGGATGACAGTGAAGAAGTGAAGCTGTACAGAAGAAGCGATGTGGAAGCCCGGAAAAACAGCCAGACCGGCATAGCCGGGGAAGCTTCTGCCGAGGACGCTCTCTCAGAAACCATCTGCCAGGGCCTGGGCGGAAAGAAAAACATCTCTGACGTAGACTGCTGCGCGACACGTCTTCGCTGCACCGTATTCAAGGCAGAGCTTGTCAATGACGCAAAGCTGAAATCCACAGGAGCATCCGGAGTAGTCCACAAAGGGAACGGCGTACAGATCATTTACGGCCCCCGTGTTACGGTAATCAAATCCAATCTGGAAGACTACCTGGAACACGCCCCCAATGAAGAGTATGTGTCCGAAGAAACGGAAGAGGCCGCCTCTTCTGCCGCAGAGGAAAAGAAAGAAGGGAAAGTGGTCAGCACCGTCACCGTTTCCAGCCCCATCACAGGACTTGCAGCCGATATTACTTCCGTTCCCGATGAAGGTTTTGCCGGAAAAATGATGGGAGACGGCGCCGCTGTAACGCCGGAGAAGGCGGTTATCTGTGCTCCTGAAGATGGAGAGGTGGTCTTTGTCTTTGACACCAAGCACGCCATCGGTTTCCAGACAGACAGCGGTCTTTCCCTGTTGCTCCATATCGGCATCGATACCGTTTCTCTTAATGGTCAGGGCTTTGAAGTACTGGTTGAAAACGGACAGAAGGTGAAAAAGGGTGAACCCATGATGAAGATTGATATTCCCTTCCTGAAAGAACACGCGCCTTCTCTCTGCTCGCCGATACTGTGTACAGAGCTTTCTGAGAATCAGCGGGTACGTCTCCTGGCAGAAGGTGAAATCAAAGCCGGGGAGCCGCTGTTTGCCGTAGATACCATCGAATAAATATAGAAGAACCACCCTGCTTTTTGCAGGATTGCAGCATAATCTGCCTGTCTTATCTGCAGCCAGACGCCTGTGTTTTCACAGCCGCCTGGCTGTGGATCTCTGTATCGGCAGAAAGCTGAAAATGCACGCTTTACTTTTAATCTTCGTTTTGTTACGATGTTTTCAGAAAGAATTGCGGAATTCAGATTCTTAATTATAATATACAGAATTACAGCGATAAAAAAGCCGGGGGGGGGACAGGACATGTACAGAGTAAGCAAGGTGATGAGCAACAACAGTGTGATTGCCATCGATATGGAGGATAATCAGGAATATATTCTGGTGGGGAAGGGACTTGGTTTCGGAAAGAAGGTAAGCGAACGCTTTGAAAAGCCGGAGAACGCCGCTCTTTACCGTCTGACGGAGGATACGGAACGGGGATCCGCCAAAGCCCTGGCTCAGAGTATCGCTCCGGAGTTTATGGAAATCGCAGATGAAGTTGTGCGCCAGGCGGAACTGATGCTTGGCCCCATCGATCATCGAATTCTCCTTCCTCTGGCAGATCACATCTCTTTTGCCGCAGCACGCATCCGAAATGGTGAGCAGATCAGCAATCCGCTCACCGATGATATCCGCGCCCTGTTTTATCTGGAATTCAAGGCAGCCTCCGCAGTGAAGGAGATTCTTCAGGAACGGCTGCAGCTTTCCATTGACGAACATGAGATCGGCTACGTAGCCCTGCACATTCATTCCGCGCTTCAGGATGAGACCATTTCCGCAGCCATGCAGACGGCCCGCGCCGTGCGTCAGTGCGTGGAAATCCTGGAAAAGGAAACGGGACAGCGTATCGACGTGCTGTCCCTGTCCTATAACCGTCTGATGAATCATATCAAATACATGGTCATGCGGGCCCTCTCCGGTGAAAATCTGAAGCTGAACATGAACGACTACATCGGCGTGCGCTATCCGGGCGCCTACGCCCTGGCCGCCGACATCTGCGCTCAGCTGGGACAGAGCCTCGGAAAGACCCTGGATGAAATGGAAATCGGCTATCTGGCCATGCACATTGAAAGGGTCTACCATGATGAGGAGGATTTCTCCCGAGAAAATTAATATTGCTCACTATAAATTCTGTGTCCGGAAAACGGAATTAGAGACAGCTATTACAAAGCTGTCTCATATTTTTTCATCATTTCCCGGATTTCTTTCTGATTCTTTTCCACATCCGCGCTCAAAAGTTCAAAGCTTATATATTCTGAAGGAACCTTTTCTCCTTCTTCCGAGTACCGATAGGTTTCTGCCTGATACCCGGTCAGAATCCCATATTCATTCAGCCGGTACGTCTCGGTGATTCCTGCAAAATTCTCAGATTTTCTTCCGGTCACCATCTCTTCCAGGATTTCATAGGATGATCCGTATTCCATCACATAAACCCCCGGCTCCTTCTGCCGGATCTCTTTCACCGCTTCCATCTGCAGCTCCAGCATCCCTGTATACGGCTGTACCGCCTCTTCTTCCGCACTCGTGCCGTTTTCAATGGCCTCCCTTTGGGAAACCCAGCGCCCGTTCTCTTCCGTATACCATTCCTGCTCCCTGTTCCGGTAAAATTCTTTGTACGGTTCCCCCGTCTCCGGATCCAGCACTGCCGTATACAGCTGTTCCGGCACTGTCCAATAAAGGGCATGGCTGATACTTCCATTCTGATAAGGATCTGTTTTGTCTTCTCCCTCAGCACCATAAAAGCATTCCGTTTTGGTGCTTTCCAGTTCCAGATACCGCTCTCTTCCCTTTTCAATTCTTTTCGCCCAGTCCCATTCTTCCGCCGACAGATTCGTTCCCAGAAGAGGACGTTCTCCTGTATAAAAAAGATAGGTTCCCACACTCGCAGCCGTTCCCCAGACTGCCAGAACAGCAAGGCAGATCCAAAATACCCTTCTGTCCGAATGCCCCTCTGCTTCCTCCTCAGTCTGCGCTGCATAGGGCAGATACACCAGGTGACAGAGAACCGCATAGAGAAGGGCGCCCAGCGAAAAGGCCGTCAAAGAGCGCCAGGTACTGCCCCACAGGAATCCACGGATGCCCCATACCCCCAGCAGACCGGACACTGCGCAGCCGGCCAGGAAACCGGCCATTCCTCCTGTACGATCTGCATTTCCCTGAATTCCGTAAGAGCAGCTGTACAGAAACCGTCCCAGACTCAGCAGTACCATTGCTCCCAACAGAATGCCCGTCGCCCGAAAGACGACAGCGGCTACTTCCGCATCTCCAATGACACCTGTCAGCAGAAGCAGCAGCCACAGCACAAATTCAAGGCCTTTGTAGCTCCAGCGATATCCCTTTGCTTCCCTCTGTTCCGTCCGTTCGTCCGACACAATCTGTTCCGGCTCCTTAAGCGCGTTCCACAAAATCCAGCTCCGTTTCACCGTTCTTCCCCCTCTCTCTGCTCCTCCCAGAATAATTCGTCCAGCGTCTTCCCCAGAACGTGACAAATGCTCAGGCAGAGGTTCAGAGTCGGGTTGTAGTCTCCCCGCTCAATCATATTGATCGTCTGCCTTGACACCCCTGCCCTGTGCGCCAGTTCCTCCTGGGACAGACCAAGTTCCGCACGGGCCGCCTTCAGTTTCAGATTTTTTTTCATATCTGTTTGCTCCACCGTTATCCTGCAGACACCTTATCTGCTTCTTTTATCTACCTTAAACATAACAGAAAAGCGATATTTAGTCAAATATATTTGACATTTGTGAACAATAAAAACCGAACCGTCTGTGTGGTATTTTCTGTAAAACCTTATTTATTTTCCAGCTGTCTTCCATATTCCCCTTTCAGTTTTCGTATTGTCTCCAGACGGTCCACCGCCGTAACACCCATCCCGGCTGATACCGCCAGTACCAGAGCTTCCACAACTGCAACAGGGGCGCTCATGGAATGGTATTCGTTTTCTTCCCCACGATAAATATATAAGTTGATATCTCCCCTGTTTTTTTCTTCCTGATATGCCCTGCTTGTAAACAGAATGATCCTGTAACCTGCCCGCCTCTGGTAGTCCAAAAGGATACGTCCTTCTGCAGATATTTTGGAAAATCCAAACAGAATCACCAGATCCTCCGCCCCCATACGCGCCAGAGATTCCAGAAATTCCGAGCCGCCTGAAGGAATGCAGCAGACCTCTATTCCGATTCTCTGAAGCCGGAATTCCAGAAGCTGCGCAGGGGCACGGGAAGCATTTCTGGCATAAATAAAGACCTTGCGGGCTCCCTGTACCGTCTCTGCAGCTTCAGAAAACTCTCTCTGAGCAAGCAGTTCCAGCGTCTTCTGCAGATTATACTGCTGCTGTTCTATCCAGGTGCGCAGAAAATCCCTGCCTTTCATGTGAAGTGTGTTTGTCAGCTTAAAAGCCGGTCCTTTTTCCATGGTCTGCTCCATGATAACACGCTTCAGATGCTTGAAATCACTGCATCCTACATGGCGGGCAAACCGGGAGATGGTGGCCTCTGATATTTTCAGTTCTCCTGACAGCTGCCCAATGGTCATGCAGAGGAATTCATCCCTGTGTCCAATGATATACTCCACGATAGACTGTTCAGCGGCTGTCAGTCTGTCCGGCATCAGCGGAAATGAAAAATACAGCAGTTCCCCTCCTGCGCAGGATTTGTCCGCCCATCCGGATATCCTTGTATGTTCATTTTTCATGACGCCCTCTCCTTAGCTGCCAGTACAAGAGGCGACTCCCCGCTCTGACGCAGAAGCACACTGACATAATCTCCCCCCAGAGCATGGATTTCCTTTAAGGCCCGTTTTAAAAGTCCGGCCGTTTTTACCTTAAAGGCTGCATCGGGATGTACCGCGATTGTATAACGTCCGGCGTCTGTTTCCTGCTTCAGTTCCCCAAAAGTATCTATGTCTTTTTCAAAGCAGGTACGGATACAGCCATACTGAACTGCCTGATGTGTGTCGCTGCCGGCTACCACAGGCCTGTGAATCCTTTCTCCCAATGCCTTTGTCATCTGCTCTGTCCGCCGGCGGTCCAGAGCTATGTCCTTTCCATTCATATCAAGGAAATCAAACTGTTTCAGAATATCTGAGGGCAGCTCCGGAATATGCCCTTCCTCCCGGTACGGATGCCCTGCCCCTGTCAGTACGGGATATTCTGCAAATAGCGCCATCAGTTTCTCCGCGGGAAGAAAGCAACCCTTTGTTTTGTACGGCTGCAGCCGGCGGTTCAGTTCCAGGATAGCATCCATGGGACCGATACTTAATACATGGCCGCCTTCGGCGATATCGGTCTCCATACCTGGAAATACCTTGAGTCCGTTAAAAACGTAGGCGTCTCCCTGCCGGCTTCCCCTGGCAGCAATATACCGGTATAGCTTCTCAAACTGCTGTGTATTGAAATGTTCTGTCAGGCAGATTGCGTCCAGTCCGGCACTTTTAGCTTCGTTCAGAAGCCAGTCTGTATACTCTGTGGAAAAGGGCAGATATTTTGCCAGTTTTCCATGTGTATGAAAATCCATATTCATGATTCATCATGCTCCCCTCATTAAATCAATTCCTAAACTATACATCAAATCCATGTGGAGATCAGAACTGAAACGGCTGTCCACAGGAAAGAAAAGGAAAGAAAAAGAAGATCATTATTTTCCACATGCAAAGAGGACAGCTTCATTTTTTTCGCTTCCTGATTCACTGCTGCATAACGGTATCCTTTGATTTCCAGCACCTCCACTGTAGTACGGGAACGCTTGGCTGTATTAAGCATCAGAGGATAAAATGCATGAATAATAACGTTAATCTGATAAATCAGATATTTTATCTTCCCCCACAGGTGTTCATGCTCCGGCGGATTGCCCCGCAGGCGGTAGGAAAGCAGAATATTCTGAAATTCTTCCATAAGAATAGGCAGTATCCGATAGGCATAGGAAATGGAAAAGGAAAGTCTTTCCGGACATCCGTACCACATCAGACCATTTGCCAGTTTATCCGGATCCATACCCGAGAATACCGTAACAGATGCCAGAGATACCGTCGCCACCTTCAGGGTCAGTACCAGCAGCGGCGCAATGGCAGAAGTGTCGCCGCCAAACAGCAGTGTGACAATCAACAGATATCCGGTCTGGGAGAACACGCCCAGTACGAAGAGGAAAAGCACCAGACCCGCCACCTGCGCCAGCAGGGTGGTAATTGTCACAAGAAGAAAACATCCTATCAGAAAATTCGAATCATTTACAAACCAGGGAACAAGGCCGAAAAACAGATACCAAACCAGCAATATTCTCGGATCCATTCCTGCAATCACTGTATCATTGTTGCCATAGGCATTCTTCAGCACCTGATTGCGGAGAAAATCAACAGAAAGCTTATCCAGAATGTTCTCCGACAGTTTATCAGTTATTTTCATATTCAAGACTTCTCCCTTCAAATCCGTTCAGAAAATCATCTATTGTATAGCACAAGGCTTCCGGACTTACAGCCTTCCCCAGGGAAAATATTTCCGGCGGCCGAATACCGACTTTCTCTATTACTTCATTATTTCCAAACACTTCGTCTCTGCTGCCGTCTGCAGCCACCTGGCCGCCGCACAGGACGATGATGCGATCCGCCCACTCACACACAAGCTGCATGTCGTGGGTAGCAATCACCACCGTTTCTGTGACTTCTTTCATATCCTTTAATGTCTCCATAATTTCTTTCCGCGTGGCGATATCAAGATTGGCAGTAGGTTCATCCAGAAGCAGAATTTCCGGTTTCAGAGCCACACCGATGGCAAGGCTGGCACGGCGCATCTGTCCGCCGGAAAGCAGCCGTCCATCCCTGTCTTTCAGTTCCGTCAGGCGGAACTTCTCCAGCAGCTCCTCTGTACGCCGGATGCTGTCCGCTGTATGGCGCGCTTCCATTGCATAGGAAATATCCGCTCCTATGGAATCCTTGATAAACATATCTTCCGGATTCTGATAAACCATGGAGATTTTCTGGGACAGTACTTCAGGTTTCATGCTGCGGATGCTCTTCCCGTCCAGGAACACATCCCCCGAGGAAGGCTTCATCAGGCCCACCAGCAGCTTCATCATGGTGGACTTTCCGGCACCGTTGGAACCAATCAGAGCAATCTTGTCTCCCTTTCGAATGTCCAGATTCAGCCCGGAAAATACAGTATGAGGCGCGCCCTTAACACTCCGGTAAGACACCGAAACCTCCCGGAACGACGCGGCCGTCTCCCTGTCCTGCTTTGCAGAATCCTTTTGTTTCATACTGCAGAAGCTTCTTTTCACAAACAGCTTCTTTCCTTCCTCTATGGTAACAGGAAGTTTCAGACCGGCATCCAGCCGTCCTTCCTTCTGCATTCTGTGGGCTGCAATGGTTACCTGAGGCGGGAAAATATTGCAGCTTTGCAGCTCTTCCACGCGCTGAAGAGCTTCCTCCGTCGGCAGCACCCATTGCAGGGAACCATCTTTCAGCAGCATGACATGTTTGCAGAAATCCGCAATATATTCTGTGTGATGCTCAATGACTATAATCGTTTTACCGTATTTTTCATTCAGTTCACGCAAGACGGCATAGATCTGATCCGCATGTGCCGGATCAAGCTGGGCAATGGGCTCATCCAGAATCAGAACCTCCGGCTGCAGGGACAGAGCGCCAGCCAATGCCAGCAGATGTGTCTGTCCGCCGGAAAGCTGCCATATAAAATCCTGTTCTTTTCCCCTGAGCCCGCACTGCTCTAAAGCCTGCATCCCGCGTTCCCGGTAATCCGGCATGGCATAATTCAGGCAGGCATAGGAAGCATCGTCCAGAACCGTGGGACGAATAATCTGGTTTTCAAAATCCTGATATACATATCCAACCTTCCGGGCAAGCGTGCCCACATCCGTTTCCTGAGTATTTAAGCCACAGACATGGACAGAACCCTGAAAATCGCCACTGATAAACTGCGGAATCAGCCCATTGAGCGACTTGCAGAAAGTGGACTTTCCGCAGCCGTTGTTTCCCACAATGGCAAGAAAGTCCCCTTTCTCAATGGATACCGTGATATCTTTCAGCACAGGCTGAACCGCGCCCGGATAGGAATAGGTCAGATGCTCTGTTTCTATCACATTCATGTTGTTCAAATCCTTTTTTCCGCGAGATTATTTTCTGAGTGTTTTCTCATAATAATCACAGCTGCCACTGCCACAACTGCCGCTGCTGTCATTCCCACTGCCATGGCAGAAGCGCTTTCCGCCCAGGCCGCTTCCCAGTCAATCAGACTCAGACCATTTTCCGCCATAAATTCTGCGCCAACAGCACAGGCAAAGGCTGCTGCGCATCCAAGAACTGTTTTCCAGCCGACAGAAGCAGATGCTGTCCGCTCTGTTCTGGGCTGCATTCCCAGCAAAGGCTCAATTTTCCCGTAAAGTCTGGGTACCAGAAAGAGTGTAGGCAGAAGGCAGAACAGAATGCCGGAAAACAGCAAATCATTCAGAAATGCAAAGCCTTCTGTAAAAAATACGCTTTCCGGAAGACCTGCCACCGCCTCAAAATCTTCTACTGCAAACTGTACCTTCAGAACATCTACAATAGTTCCCAGAAGAAGCTGAATGGCTGTTCCTCCAAAAGCTGCAAGTCCTACCATTTTTCGATTTCTGGGATCGGAGACCAGACGTCCTGCAGCATACACGCCGATAGTAACAGTAATAAATTTTTCCAGTTCTCCCAGGCCTCCAAACTGACCCAGCATGATTTCACTGAATACCAGCTCTCCTGTCGCTGCTCCCAGGGCGACTGAAATGGGATCAAACAGCATGGCCAGTGTCAGAGGAATAAACAGAAAATACTCCACAGAAAATTCCACAATACCGATCTGAAATTTGGGAATCAGCTCCGTAAAAAGAGTTGCCAGTCCATAAAGGGCCATTGTCAGTACAAATACCATCAGTTTTTGAGATTGATTTGCCGACTGTTTGTTGATTGTTGACATCATACTACCTCCTGCTATTGTAGCTTCCTTGTTTTCATAAGAACAGTTACAATTATGCCTGGGTAAAGTAAAGTCTTCTACAGAGACTCAGTAAAATGCTTGTAAAACTTTCATGGATTCCTGATTATGAAACTAAAATTTCCCGTCTTACAAGTTCCGCTCCAGCCTGCTCTTCATCAAATATTTCTATGTCAATTTATATTTTTACATAAGCAAAACAACGGACCAGAAATACGCAAGGCAATTCTGCCTGCAGTCTCCTGATCCGTTGTTCTTAGTTTTTTATTCTATTCTGTTTTATAATTAAATCATACTGACAGTGTACAGATATTTAGGCGTTACTTCTTTGCTTCCTGAATAAAATATTTTGCTCTTTCCGGATCGATGGGATTTTTCATATCTCCATTTTTAATCCAGGTTGCTACCGAAACTCCGTCATAATACTGCATCAGTTCATGGATGTTGTCACCTGTAGCTCCGCCCCCCAGGTAAATGGGCACGTCAGGCACCTTTTTTCTTGCCTCCTGTACCATCTGAATACTTTCCTCAGGTGTCTTTCCCGACATAAACAATCCATCCGCAAAAGCTTCGTGGATACATTCCCATGCGGCATCTCCCACCGTTTTTCTGCCAAGGGGAATCCCATGTACTTCATATACATCTGCGTACACCGGGACCTTGGAGCCTGTCCGTTTTCTCAATTCGGCAATCTCTACGCATTGTCCCTGAAGAATTCCTGCGCTCGTAACATTGGCTCCCGTAAACAGATGCTCAACTCTCACAAAATCTGCTCCTACGGCATCTGCCACTGACAGACCTGCCACTCCGTCCCAGTTCATGAGAATTCCCATGACGAGTTCCGGAAACCGCTTTTTGATTTCGTAGGAGATTCTTGTCATATACGCTATCGCTTCCGGTCTGGATATCTGACGAATGGGCATGTCATTCATATTCTGTATAATAACCCCGTCAAAATGATTCTCTGCCACCATTTCCGTCTCTCTTAATGCGATCTCTACAATTTCATCAATTCCTTTGTCTCTATGACGATAACTTCCCGGAAGCGGCTCCGGCTGTATCATAGATAAAACAAGCTTCTCCGTTCCGCCTAACTGATTCATCTCATCACTCTCCTCTTAATTTTCTGCTGTATTCCATGCTCACCGTATACATCTGTCCCGATGGAATCACTCCCTGTTCAGTGACAAAGGCTTTAATAAATTCCGGTTTTACACCGACCAGTTCAGGCGTTATAAAGTCAATGGAATCTTTCTCCAATTCTGCCTCCCACTTTTCTGAGAGTTTTTCTTTCAAATCATCATATACTAATTTTTTCTTTTCTCCTGTAACAGGCCGGATATCCAGCTTAATCATAGGGGTCAGAAAATACAGCGGTATTTGAAAGTAATGGCAGACCAAACCCACGATATCAGAACCTGTCGTGTTAAATCCTGTTCCATCGGGATAGAAAGTTTCTGCTCCCATAAACGCCGCACCGCATCTTCTGAGATAATACATAATCGAAGCATCCGGTATAAACTTGATTTTATGTCCAGCCTCCTGACACGCCTTTACAAAGGGACGGCCTCCATCAATGATACGGCTCTCGGCAATATAAATTTCATATTGTTTGTCATTGTTTTTTAAACCACGAAGAAATTTTTCTACTGTGCTGGAATAATCATAGACAAAGATTCTCTCCATATTCTCAGCAAGCCGTACTGCATACTTCACGCACAGTTCCACCGCTTCCGATGCAGTATTTTTATATCCGTTCTTTGTCCGGAGAATTTGTTCCGCAGCTGTCTTAAGGTCCATATCCCTGCAGGAACGGATATCATGAATCATGAGATAAATCGCATTGCTGACTGCCTGACTCGCTTCGCCTCTTGTCTCGATAAAGTACTGCGACACCTGCAGTATTTCGTCAATCACCTGCGCAGATGTTTTCTTTTCCCTGAGTCCTCTGTTTACCAGAGCCTCTATCATATCACCAACCATCGCTATATGATTGCTGGCTCCCAGTACCCTTTGTTCCACAATATCATCGAATGCGTTTCTTGACTCTTCCGGCAGAATATTTCTGATCTCGTTTTCTCTCATACTCCGGCTCCTTTATTTACGTAATTTCAGTATCTTCTCAGCATTCTTTCCAAACATAGCTTCCCGATAAGCGTCATCCAAATGAAACATATCAAACACATCCAGAGAGCAGCGAGTCAGTCTTTCCGGCCAGGAAGAACCAAACAGCATTTTTTCCTTGGGAACATTCATCGCCGCTTTTTTCAGAATCTGGACCTCATACTGATTTGATGTTTCCAGATAGATATTGGAATATTCCAGCGCCAGATCCACACATCCATATCCATAATCAAAGCAGCCCATATGGAGAAATATAAAATTCAGTTCCGGATGTCTTTTTACATGGCCAAGCCATTGCTGTGGCATGGAACGGGAACCTATCCCCGAAAAAATTTTTACAGGCACCTGCTTTTTGGCTGCCTCCTCAAGGACTGCCTCTACTCCTTCACAGGAATCAGGATAATATCCATGCTCAAGGGAATTCAGTTCCAGCATCACAATCCCCGGAAGACTCAGAGCCGCTTCTGCTTTCTGTGCACAGTCAGCTTCCTTTGGATTTATCACGGCACATCCTGCCAGACAGTCCGGATGCCTGGAAACCAGTTCGGATATGTACTGATTTCCTTCTTCTATCGATAAACCTTCCAATGTGGATACCACACGAAAATCCACCTTATTTCTTTTCATATCCGCAAGGAGTTCTTTCTCTTCTGTCTCCGGATGATCATAATTCCTTTTTATATGTGAGTGGATATCGATAATCATACTTCTTCCTCCCCACTAGCCTAAGATACCGCAATATGCACCTATGATACCTACTATCATAGTCACAAGAATCAGTTTTACAGCAGAAATTTTCTTCTTGGAAATCAGCCAGTACATAACTCCTGTATAAATCAGACCAAGTACTCCCGGCATCAGACCATCCAGAATTTCCTGGATATTCAGAACTGTATCTCCACTTGTATATTCCAGAGGTATATTAATTACAACAAGTGCCGGAATGAATCCGCCTACAATTGTAAACGCTGCAATCGCTGCAAGGTCAGAAATTTTGCTGATCAATCCGCTGGATTGAATGGTCTGTACGAATTTAACTCCCTGCTTATATCCCTGAAAAACACCAAGATAGCGTACACCCAGAGATACAATCGCCATTCCGATTACAAAGAAGAGAGGTCCAAACCATCCCAGTCCTGAATTAATAAAGGATATGGCAAGTCCGGCAAGAATCGGTCTTGCAGTTCCATTCAGAAGAGAGTCCCCAAGCCCCGCAAGAGGTCCCATAAGCGCTGTCTTTACTGCATTTATGGAATCCGGATCAATGTCTCCCTCTGTAGCATATCTTTCCTCCATGGCGGCTGCCACACCTACAGGAATCGCTGAGGTAATATCATTCGTCAAAAAATACTCCATATGTCTTGCATAAGCTTCTCTTTTTTCTTCCGGATCATCATAGTATTTCTCGATGACCGGCATCATCGCTTCGGTAAATCCGGCATTCTGCTGCCTTTCATAATTGTTGGCGCCACGAATAGTCAGCTGATGTAAGAATACTTTCCAAAGATCTTTATTTGTAAGTTTTGCACTCATATCTTTTCTTCCTTTCTTCTCTTCATTCCTTATGCCTTACGCTTTTTCATCTGCAATCTTGAAATAATAGAACATTGCTACGCAAACAACCGCAAACACTGCTATGCCCACCATGTTGATGCCCAGATAAGATGCCATAAAGAATCCCAGAAGGCAGAACGGCCAGAACTTCTTTGCCTTAATGGAATTCAAAAGAAGCGCAAAACCGACAGCTCCAATCATACTTCCGCCTACAGACAGTCCCGTGATTATTTTATCGGGGATTGCATCGATGATTCCCTGCACATACGCAGCTCCAAAATAAATGGCAAGGAACGTAGGAACTCCATACAAAATTGCATTGACTGCCATCGGCAGTACCAGGTTATTTAAAACAATCCCTCTTGTATTGAGTTTTTCTGCTGCTTTTTCCACACGATGCATAAAGAAGACATTGATAACCGAATTCTGCACAGTCTCTGCCACCTGTCCGATAAAGGAAACGGGAAGGGCTGTCGCAACCGCGATATCTGTTCCGCCGCCTGCAAGAATCGCAATACCTGTTGCAATCGCCGTACTGATTGTAGGGTTTGGGGGGACCGCTGTCCCAACGAAAATAACTGCCAAGAACATCAGTTTGACCGTAACACCGACTGCAAATCCGGTCTGTACATCTCCCATAATGAGACCCACCACCGGGCCTACTACCACTGGCCGGAAAATATGAATCTGTGTGGTATGAGAATCAATAAACGCTATTGTCACAAACACTGCCACTAAAAATGCCTGCATAAATAAACTCATAACTTTTTCCTCCGTATTAAATCAGCTTACTTTTCTTCAAAAGTTCCATAACATCCTGGCTTCGCTCATTCGGAACGGCACGGACTTCCATCTTCACGCCCTGATCATAGATGGATTTTATGTTTTCCACGTCTTCCGGAAATACCCACATATTTCCAAGCACTTTTGTCTTGCCCTTTTTCATATTCATATTTCCGACATTGATAACCTGATCTGTCAGACCGGCCCGAATGAACTTCAATGCCTGTTCCGGTCCTCTCACAAGCAAAAGTACTTTTCCGTCATTTTCTTCAGAATCAAGATAAGAAATGGCATCATCCACGCTGAATATTTTCAGGTTTATAGAGTCTGGAGTTGCCATTCTCAGCAGAGACTGCTGAAACTCATCTTTCACAGCCTTATCATCTGCCACCACGATTGTTTTGGCATCAGCATATGCAATCCATGCTGTGATTACCTGACCATGAATCAACCGGTCATCAATTCGAAATACGCTTACTTTCATCTTAAATACCCCCTTTTTATAACTGGTAGTGTCAAAACTACCTTCTTTTTTTATTGTAAAAGTTACGTTTTACCTTGATTTTTCGGAGGTTTGCAAATT
>CALWGE010000037.1 GCA_944378225.1 uncultured Merdimonas sp. | reverse complement strand
CACCTAAAAAGACGCCGAGAGGCTTGACTGCTTCGGAGAAAAACTTATGAGAAATCTGTAATAAGATTCCTACTCCGTCGCCTGTCTTGCCTTCGGCGTCTTTGCCGGCCCTGTGTTCCAGGTTTTCTACAATTTTCAATGCATCTGCCACGGTCCCGTGACTCTTCCTGCCCTTGATATTGACCACTGCGCCGATACCGCAGTTATCGTGTTCAAATCTCGGGTCGTATAATCCACTGCTTCGCTGGCTCATACCATCCCTCCAGACTTCTGTTTTGTGCTACTATACACCCGATTGTTTTTTCTGTAAAGTGAAACTTTTTTGAAAATTATCTGACATTTTTATGATAATTCCCGGATGCGGAAATATTTTTTGCTTCGCATTCTGTTTCCGTAATTTTTTCGGTTTCCGCATTTATTTCAGAAACTTTTTGCAAAAACTGCAGTCGAAAAATATCCGGAACTTTTTCCTCTCCGCTAAAAACCGGACTTTTTCTTTTTCGCCCTGCTCCAGCAGAATCCGCCTGCTGTCAGACAAATCGCCACTGTCAGAAAATAAACCGGAAGTTCCTCATAAAACCTGTCCAGCCATCCTGTCTGTTCCAGCAAAATCGAAGAAATATTTGCTGCGGCATGAGCCGCCACAGGAAGAAGCAATGTATGGTATACTTCATACAGCCATACAAAATACAGCCCCAGAAAAAACGCGTAGACTCCCTGCACCATATTTCCATGAAAAACAGCAAATACAAGCGCTCCCACAAGAATGGCAGGGCGCAAATCGGAAAACCAGCATCGCAGCCTTCCATAAATCAGACCGCGCATCAGAACTTCTTCCAGAACCGGAGCTGTCACCGCACTGGCAAAAACCCGTGAAATCAGACTTCCGCTATAAAAGGTTTCTGATACGGCCTCATAGGCCGGGAACAGGCGCGGCAGCGGCGTCAGACCAATTAAGCCATTCAGTCCCCTGGACAAAAAGATTCCGCCCAAAACTGCCAAAATCAGATCTGAAAACCCAAATCTTTTTTTCCAGGCTTCCGTATCCTCTTCTTTATCTTGCCCGCTGCCGTAAATCCAAAAAAACACCGGAATCTGTATTGTATTTACCAGTGTCAGAAGCCACATGGAATTCTGCTCTTCTGTCAAAGCGGGAATCATCATTTCCAGAATTCCCGTCAGACTCATGGACAGTATAAAATACAGAAAGACAGGAAAAATCAATTCCCACAAAGTTCTGGCACTCCAACGTGATTTTTCTCTCATAGCAGTGTTTAATCCTCGTCTTCTTCAGCAGAAACAGAAGCAACATAGGAGCCTGCATTTTTACCGGCATCTTCTCCTATGAGATTCAGCGCCTCCTGGGTAAAATGAATTCCGCCCTTATCCTTCATATCCTCTCCTGTCAGGCTGGCCGGAAGCTCCGAAACCAGAATGATATCCTCCTCTTCTTCACAAATCTCCAGCTGAGCCTGCATAATCTCCTGATTTTTCGAAACATCTGTCAAATCCGGTCCCAGCTGAACCAGAAAACAGGCTTCCACTCCCTGCTCTTCCATATAGGATACCAGCTGTCGCAGCATGGTCTTGTACTCATCCTTCGTCGTCTTCAGATTCACATCTGCTTCTCCCTGAAACCACAGCATATAAGTATGTCGAATCCTGATTTTCTCCTTTTTCATACGCTTTTTTGCAGCCTCAAGCCGATCTGCAGCTTCCTCTTTGCGCCCTTTGTTGAGCCATCCCTCCAGAGAAGAGCTTCCCACTGAAGCAGAAATCGCCACAACGGGTGTTCCGGTTTCCTGATAATAGGCATTGACAAAAGCTGTCACCATACTGCCTTCCCGCTCCAGAATCTGGCTGTCATCCAGAGCTCCTCTGTTCTCATTTTCACCAAAAGGTTCTTCCAGCACATAGAGATGCCTGGGATCCGTAACCGCACGATATTCATATCCGGCGCCCTCAATCAGATCAGGGGCCTCCGATGCGTCACCGCCTGCTCCGCTTACATTACTCTGCCCCATGAACAGGATCACATCCATCGTTCTCCACGGGCGCTGAAACCAGCTTAACAATACAATCAGAAAACAGCACAGGATGCTTCCGAGAACAATAACCACTATATTCCTTTTTTTTGTTTTCATTAATATCTGCTCCGTTCTTCGTATAGTTGTCCTTTCAGAACAGCCCTGATTAAAAAAGCATCCGTTCTGTCTCTCTGCAGTCCCAGATGCTTCCTAAATTATACTTGATTCCTTTTTGAGATTCAATAAAATTTAAAGGATATCTTCTGCTTTTCATCTGAAAGTATTCCGCTGCTCTCTCTTCGCAGCTGCACTTGACATCTTTTTCTCACCGGAGTATACTTCAAAACAGTCACATAGCGCAATGCTAGGGGAGCCTGAGGCTGAGAAAACACAGATTCTGTGTTGACCCTCATTACTTGAACCGGTTAATACCGGCGTAAGGAAGCAGCTTTTCGTATCCCCTCCTGTGATATTTTCATACAAAGGAGGATTTTTTTATGTCACTTTTTGTTCAGCAGGTTACCGATGAATGGGGAACCTCATATTCTTTAACAGGTCTTGGTTATGGCGCTCTTGTCGTTCTGATGATCGCCCTTCTGCTTCTGGCCTGCCTCTTCACCGGAGAGAAAAAAATTCAGACAAAACACCTTGTCTTCTCTGCAGTCGCCATGGCTCTTGGCATGATCACCTCGTTCCTGAAGCTGTTTGACGCTCCCATGGGTGGTTCTGTGACCCTGTTTTCCATGTTGTTCATCTGCTGTATCGGATACTGGTACGGACTTCGCACCGGACTTATGACGGGCGTAGCCTACGGTCTGCTCCAGCTGATTTCCGATCCCTACATTATCAGCCTTCCTCAGATGATTACCGACTATCTGCTGGCTTTCGGTGCACTGGGTCTGTCAGGTCTGTTCTGCAATAAAAAGAACGGCCTTATCAAAGGTTATATTGCAGGCGTTCTGGGCCGCTATTTCTTCGCATTTCTGTCCGGTCTGATTTTCTTTGCATCTTATGCGGAAGGAACCGGTATGAGCGCGCCTGTATATTCTCTGGCCTACAACGGAGCATATCTGGGACTGGAAGCTCTGATTACTCTGATTGTGCTGGCAATTCCGGCTGTAAACAAAGCATTTGCAAGAGTGAAGGAAATGGCTGTCAGCTAAGGTTACTGAACACAAGCACCAATTCACTAAATAAATACCGGGGTATATGAAAGCTGCTTCATATATCCCGGCATTTTTATTTTCTTATACGTTCACAGTTTTCCTGCTATTTCCCATTTTTCTGAAAGTATACCGAATCAGCACTACAGCTGCCGCAAAGGATACCACATCCGAGATCGGACCTGCAAACAGTGGACCGACTATCCCCAGTACCCGGGGAAGAAACAGAATCAGCGGTACACTCAGTATTATTTCCCTCAGCAGTGACAACGCTGTGGAAAATACAGGCTGTCCGAGCGCCTGAAGAAAAATACTGCAGGATTTCTGGATAACGCAGAGTAATACTGTACCCAGAAAAATACGGAAAGACAGGGCAGCGAATTCCTCGTACAGAGCATCTCCCTTTCCAAAAATATTGATAATCTGAATCGGAAAAAATTCAAAACAGATATAAGCTGAGAGCAGAGCCGTCACAATCTGACCGGCTATGGTCGCCAGTGCGGCGCCCATCATGCCCCAGTGCAGTACAAAGATTGCAATGGGGTCCAGGATCATATTCATAATACAGCCCACCAGCATGGATACCATGGCAAATTTGGGACTTCCGTCTGCGCGGATAATCCCGTTCATGGCGTTCCCGAACATATAAAAAGGAATACCCGGAACAATAAATTTAAAATATTCCCGCGCATAGCTGATATTGTTTTCCGTAGCTCCGAAGCCCCAGAGAATCTGCTCTTTAAAGATAATGAAAAGTACCATCAGTACAATTCCGATAACAACGGAAAGCAGGGAAGCGTTTCCTACAGATTTATGCGCTCCGGCTGTATCGCCTTTTCCCTGACAAAGGCTTAAATATGCCGCACAGCCGTCTCCGATCAGCACGGCCAGTGCAAGGGTAATCACCGTAATGGGGTAGATGACATTGGTCGCTCCATTGCCCAGATAGCCTACACCCCTTCCAATAAAAATCTGATCTACCATATTATAAAGAGCTGCAATCAGAAGCGACAGAATGCAGGGAATCGAGAATCGAATCATCAGGCTGCCTATGGGCGCTTCCGCAAGATAAGAAGTGTCTTTTGCTTTTTCCATTTTCTTATATCCTTTCCTTCACAATAAATAAAACCGGGACTGCCGCAGCAAAGACTTTTCAGCTCCCTCCCATCATCAATGCAGTCCGGCACTCTTCATATAGTTGGCAAGCCAACTTTAAATTCAAAGAAAAGGTATCCTCAGATATCCAAGGATACTTATTTCCGTTCCATTCTAGCAACAAACTGTTGGCTTGTCAACTAATAATCTTTCTGAAAGGATCCTGTTTTTTTGTTTTTAATTGCATTTTCCTGCTTCCAAAGGTAAAATAACAGTTGCAAAGTAAGCTTAACTGAAAGGATTTTTTATGGATTTCGATACCGCCAAAAACATTTCCATTCTTTTTCGCAAGATGAATACCATGACCAATATGAAACTGGCCCCTCTGGAACTTTCCACTTCCAAATCCATATTTCTGTTCTGTATTTATGACCATGAGCAAATGACCCAGACCGAAATCTGCCATGAACTGGAAATGGATAAGAGCACTGTCGCCAAAATGCTGATGCGTCTGGAAAAGGATGGATTCGTACAGAAACAGATAAATCCCGATGATACCCGCTCTGTTCTTGTCTCCCTCACTGAGAAGGGAGTCTCCGTCATTTCAAAAGCCAAGCTTACACAGGACGAATGGATCCGGGAGGCCACAGACTGCCTGACAGACATTGAAAAAAGAAACTTCATTGAACTTCTGGAAAAGGTTGTCTCCTCTTTAAGCAGCCCCCGCCGCTCCTGAGCTATTTTCCGGAGATGCCGAAAATAAAAGTCAGAAAAACATCCAGAAACCAAACAGCATAATCAGAATCCCCATTCCTCTTCCAAGCCGTGTTGTATTCACATAACCCAGCATAGCATAAGTCTCTGGCGTACAGTATGGGAACAGAAGAAGCGTAAATCCCAGCAAAAGAATTCCGCTTCCGCCCAGAAGACTGCCTGTTCCGTTTTCTGACGTGCCGGCAAACGCACTGCACAGTATCAAAAGAACGGAGAGAGTAATCCCTGCGGCAAACCATTTCAGATTTCTTCTGATATTCCCCAGAGCCGCCTCATGTCTCTTTCTGCACTCCGGGGAGCAATAAAGCTCCTCCTGATTATCTTTACGGGAACCCCTGTATTCAGGTTCCATCCCTTCTATTCTTCTTCCGCAGTAACTGCAAATTCTTCTTTTCTTCATAATCCCCTCCTGTTTACCATATATCCGATTCCGGCCTTTCATCAACCGCACCGCTCCCTGTATACGGATTCCATCCCTTCTTCTGTGAAATCAGTCAGATCTCTTGATCTTATAATACAACAGTACTATACTGTTTGGCGGAAAACACAAAGGAAAAGAGGTCCGAGAATTGAAAACAGAAACCCGCCAGCGCCAGCTGGATATGCTTCACGGTTCCATCTGGAACAAAATTCCCCAGTTCGCCCTTCCTGTGGCAGCCACAGCGATTCTGGAACAGCTGTTCAACGCGTCCGATGTGGCCGTCGTCGGCAACTTTACCGGGGCAGAAAGCACGATAGCCGTAGCGGCTGTAGGATCCAACAGTCCTATCATTGGCCTGATCGTAAACCTGTTCATCGGAATTGGTCTGGGCACCAATGTGGTAATTGCCCACGCCATCGGCTATGGCGACAGAGCTTCTGTGGAAAAGGCCGTTCATACATCCATTGTGGCATCTCTGTTCGGAGGCGCAGGAGTCGCCGTCCTGGGTGAACTTGCCGCCGCTCCGCTGCTTACCATGCTCCACGTACCAGCAGATGTCTTTCCGATGGCACTCCTGTATCTGCGGATTTATTTTCTTGGAATGCCCGTTATTCTTCTATATAATTTTGAAGCTGCCATTTTCCGCAGCGTCGGAGAAACCAGAATCCCTCTCATCGCTCTGGCAGGCTCCGGTGTTCTGAACGTAAGCCTGAATCTGTTCTTTGTCATTGTCCTTCACATGACTGTAAACGGAGTGGCCATAGCCACTGTCATTTCCAATGCCGTCAGCTCTGTTCTCCTGTACCGGAAACTTCGCCGGACCACACTGGAAATCCATGTGGAACCTCATAAGCTGCACATCGATCCTGCAATCCTGAAGCGTATTCTTCAGATCGGACTGCCCGCAGGAATCCAGAGCGCCGTATTTTCTTTCGCCAATATTGTGGTTCAGTCTGCCATCAACAGTCTGGGCACTGTCGTAATGGCGGCATCCAGCGCCGCATTCAATATTGAGATTATCACCTACGATATTCTCAATTCCTTCAGTCAGGCCTGCACCACCTTTACAGGACAGAATTTCGGAGCCGGAAAACCTCAGCGCTGTAAAAGAGTTCTGGCTCTGTGCCTGGGGGAAGGCATGCTCATCCTGGCTCTGGCAATCGGAGCCATTCTCTTCTTTGGGAAGCCACTTCTTTCCATATTCAACAGGGATCCCCAGGTTATAGAAACCGGATATATCCGCCTGATGCTGATTGTGACTGCCCACGCCTTCAGTCTCATTTATGAGGTTCTGTCCGGATATCTGCGGGGATTCGGCATCTCCCTTGTGCCTGCAGCTCTGACCACTCTCTGCATCTGCGGTATCCGCATCAGCTGGATCCGCCTTGTATTCCCGAAGGCTCCCACCTTCCGGACCATCATGACAGTCTATCCGGTGAGCCTTTCTCTGACCGCGCTGGTACTGTTCGCCGCGCTCCTGTATTACCGCCCGGCACGGAAATTTGCCGCACTGCAAAACAAAAAGGCTGCCATTTGAGACAGCTCCCAGGAAAGGAAACGCCGCTTCAGACATTAAAAACTCCCAATGATGTCTGAAGCCGGAGACGGCCTGCCATCGTCTTCCGCCTGGAGCAGCGCAGAGGTATCCCGCAATCCATGTGTCTGGCCTCTTTACGAACAGTGTCAGCCCGGAACGGATGAACCATCCGTAACCGGGCTGACACTGTATGGAAAGGGACGAACACAGGATGAGGGATGCCCTTACATCCGCTCCGGTGCCTCAAATCCCAGTATATCGATACAAATCTCAAGAACCTTTTTCGTCAGCACAAGCAGCGCTATCAGGCTCTTTCGTTTTTCTTCATTCTCTTCTCCGAGAATCTTTGTCTCATGATAGAACTTGTTAAAGCAGTTCGCCAGTTCATAGATATAGGCGCAGACCTTGTGGGGTGCCAGCTCCTCAAAGGCATTCTCCAGAACGCCATTGAAACGGGCAAGCATCAGCTCCAGCGCCTTCTGGCTCTCACTCTCCGCAGCCGGTATGCGTCCCTTGGCAGGATCTCCGCCCTGAGCCTGATATTTATTCAGAATAGACTTAATGCGGACAATGGTATACAGAATATACGGACCTGTATTTCCCTCAAAAGATGTAAAGCGATCGATATCAAAGACATAGTCCTTGGACGCCTGGTTGGACAAATCTCCGTATTTGATGGCCGATAATCCTACGATCTTCGCTGTCTCTCTTGCTTCCTCCTTTGAAATATCCGGATTCTCCGCAATCTTCTGATACATCTTCTCATCAATGTCGGAAATCAGATACTCAAGACGCATGACACCGCCCTCACGGGTCTTGAAGGGCTTGCCGTCCTTGCCGTTCATGGTGCCAAAGCCCAGGAATTCCAGATCCGTCTCCGGCTTTACGATTCCTGTCTTCTTCGCGCAGCGGAATACCTGAATGAAGTGCATCTCCTGGCGCTTGTCCACCACATAGATAACCTGATCCGGGTCAAAAAGTTTCCGGCGCTCTACCAGAGTAGCCAGATCGGTAGTTGTATAAAGAGAGGCTCCGTCTGATTTGAGAATCATGCAGGGCGGAACTTCCTTGGTATCTGTCTCTTCCTTTACATCCACCACAAGAGCTCCTTCGCTCTCATAAGCATATCCTTCCTTTTTCAGACGCTCCACCATATCCGGGATGTAGGGCTGAGCATCAGACTCCCCCTTCCAGAGATCAAATTCCACATTCAGATTTGCGTAATTGCGCTTCAGGTCTGTCACAGACACATTCAGAATGTGCTGCAGGATAGCCTGATATCCCCTGTGTCCATGCTGTACCAGATAGGTGGCCTGCATAGCTTCTTCCTTATAAGCCTCATCCTCTTTGGAACGGGCACTGGCTGTAGGATAAATCTCCTCCAGCTCGGAAATCGTAAAAGGAGCCTCAGCGGGATACTCTCCTGTGTAATTTTCATCGAAATAAACCAGCTCCGGCTTCCGGTGCTTCAGCTCTGTAATAATCAGTCCCATCTGAAGTCCCCAGTCGCCCAGATGAATGTCTCCAATCACCTTATGACCCGCAAAACGTCCCAGACGCTTCACGCTCTCTCCGATAATCGCAGAACGCAGATGTCCCACATGCAGAGGCTTCGCCACATTTGGTCCGCCATAATCAATCACAATGGTCTTGGGATTCTCTGCCTTCTCGCAGCCCAGACGCTCATCCTCCTGCATGCTCTGCAGATAAGCCTGTACAAACTCCGGAGCCAGCTTCAGATTCAGAAATCCAGGGTTCACCGCATTTACCTCTGAAAACATGGTTTCCTTTTTCAGTTCTTCCGCTGCCTTGGAAGCTATCTGAATGGGTGCGCAGTGGTACTTCTTGGCTGCTGCCATCGCTCCGTTGCACTGATATTCACACAGATCCGGACGGTTGGAAAGACTCACCTTTCCATACTCTTTTTCATATCCGGCCTTTTCAAAGGCTTCGGATACTACCGCCGTAATCTGATCCAGCAATTTCTCCATACTCTCTTTCTCCTCTTCCGGAAGCATCTGACATAAGCCTCCGTCTTTCTTCTTTTCCTGTGCAGTCCGTACAGGAAATCTCTTCTGCCGCCTTTACTTTCCTGTACGGACTTATTATAATACACTTATTATATGGAAAACACAAGGAAAAATCAAGCCGCGATTGGCTGCGGCCAGGCTTTCAGGCCTTTCGTGCAGCTGCGGCGGAGAGGACAAGACTATGAAACTGATTTCCTGGAATGTAAACGGGCTTCGGGCCTGCATGGGTAAAAATTTTATGGAGGATTTTCAGAAGCTTGATGCAGATATCTTCTGCCTGCAGGAGACGAAGCTGCAGGCAGGACAGATTGAGCTTGAGCTTCCCGGCTATTATCAATACTGGAACTATGCGGAAAAAAAGGGATACAGCGGTACCGCCATTTTCACAAAAGAAGAACCTTTGTCCGTATCCTACGGAATCGGCATCGAGGAGCATGATCACGAGGGACGGGTGATCACTCTGGAATACCCGGATTTTTATTTTATCACCGTATACACGCCCAACTCTCAGGACTGTCTGAAGCGTCTGGATTACCGGATGAAATGGGAGGATGATTTTCTCGCCTATATCCAGAAGCTTGACGAGAAGAAGCCTGTAATCTGGTGCGGCGATCTGAATGTGGCCCATCAGGAGATTGACCTGAAGAATCCGAAGACCAACCGGAAAAACGCAGGTTTCACCGATGAGGAGCGGGCAAAAATGACTCATGTTCTGGAGTCTGGCTTTCTCGATACCTTCCGCTACTTCTATCCGGATGCGGAGGGTATCTACTCCTGGTGGTCCTACCGTTTTAAAGCACGAGAAAAGAACGCAGGCTGGCGTATCGACTACTTCATCGTATCCGAGCGGCTCAAAGGTCGTCTGGAGGACGCCAAAATCCATACGGAAATCTTCGGATCCGACCACTGCCCTGTGGAGCTTGTGCTGAAATAAAACCGGAACTGCGCCGTTTCCGCAGGCAGAACTTTTTTCCGGAAGCGGCGCTTTCAGAAAAGGAGGATTTCCTAATGAAAAAGCTGCTGTTTGTCATTGATATGCAGAATGATTTTATCGATGGAGCCCTGGGTACCAAAGAGGCCCAGGCCATTCTTCCCGCTGTCATCGAAAAGGTAAAAACCTTCGACGGAGACGTGATCTTTACCCGGGACACCCATTTTGACAACTATCTGGATACCCAGGAGGGAAAAAAACTTCCGGTTCCTCACTGCATCAAGGGAACGCCGGGCTGGGAACTTGCTCCTGCCCTGGAAGCTCTCCGTATTGAAAAAAACGCCCCTGTCTTCGATAAACTGACCTTTGGCTGCAAAGAGCTTCCTGTCAGCGTCAACGCCTCTCTCTGCGCCGGCGTAACTCCCCAGAGCCATGAGAACGCGCTGGAAGCCATGAAGATGTGTCAGATCCATATCTGCCAGGTCAACGTATACCGAGGAGGATAAAACATGTTTAAAGACAAAATTGCAGTGGTCACCGGCGGCGCCCGAGGCATCGGCAAAGCCGTCACTGAGGAATTTCAAAAGGCAGGAGCCCGGGTATGCGTCATCGACCTGCTTCCCAATGACTATTATGTGGGCGATCTGGCGGAACAGACCGTTCTGGAGAACTTTGCCCGCAAGGTCATCGCCGACTTTGGCCATGTGGACTACCTCGTGAACAATGCCCTGCCTCTGATGAAGGGACTCGACACCTGTACCTACGAGGAGTTCAACTATGCTCTGCAGGTGGGAGTCACCGCTCCCTTTTACCTGACAAAGCTGTTTGCTCCCCATTTTGCCCCCGGCGCAGCCATCGTGAATATTTCCTCCTCCCGGGACCGGATGAGCCAGCCTCAAACAGAAAGCTACACGGCAGCCAAGGGCGGCATCTCTGCCCTGACCCACGCCCTGGCGGTGAGCCTGGCCGGACGGGTACGGGTAAACTCCATCTCCCCCGGCTGGATCGACACGGATTCCACCGTCTACGAGGGACCGGACGCCTTTCAGCAGCCTGCCGGACGGGTAGGCCGGCCGTCAGACATTGCCTCTATGGTGCTCTACCTCTGCTCGGAAAAGGCCGGCTTCATCACCGGAGAAAACATCTGCATCGACGGCGGCATGATCCGCCAGATGATTTATCACAATGACTTCGGATGGAGCCTTGAGGAAAAGGAAAGCAGATAAACGCAAACGCCTCTGTAAATAAGAAAAACATACGGAGATATACAGGATATGAATTCTCTTTTTATAAGTAAAATATCCATCAACTGGGATCGGATTTCACCAGACAGCTATCTGCGTGACATTCCGGCGCTGAAAGGCGTAGAAGAACTGCGCCTCAAAAGTCCTGTCACCTTCCTGGCGGGAGAAAACGGAACCGGAAAATCCACACTTCTGGAAGGAATCGCCATAGCCTATGGCTTTAATCCGGAAGGAGGCAGCAGAAATTATTCCTTTTCCACATACGATTCTCATTCGGAACTTTCAAATGCCATCACCCTTTCCAGAGGCATCCAAAGAAACAGATGGGGCTATTTTCTGCGGGCGGAAAGTTTTTACAACGTGGCCACAAAAGAACGGGACTATGTGGACGGCGGCCATCCTTCTCTTGGACTTCACGAAAAATCTCATGGCGAAAGCTTTATGACTATTATTCAGAGCCACCTGTCTTCCGCCGGGCTTTATCTTCTGGATGAACCGGAAGCAGCCCTTTCCCCGCAGCGCCAGCTGTCGCTGCTGATAGAAATGAGAAATGCCGTGGAAGCGGGAGCGCAGTTCCTGATTGCAAGCCATTCCCCTATCCTTCTGGGATTTCCGGACGCCGATATTCTTTCCTTTGACCAGAAGGAACTTTCTTTTATTACATACGAAGAGACAGAAAGCTATCAGGTGACAGAAATGTTCATCAACAACAGAGATTATCTGCTCAAGCGTTTGCTAGATCTATAAAACTGCGGATTACCTTACGGTTCGCCGCAGTTTTATTTTTTTCTGTTTACAATTCTGTCTTCATTTGCTGCATATAGCCGGCCAGGAGCTCAAAGGACTCCTCATCAAAGCAGCAGAACAGGATTTCCATGGGATACTCTCTGTGTTCCTGATGCCACAGGCGCACAGCCGAGAAAGCAGCCGGGGCTGCCTCGGATCTGGGATATCCGTATACACCTGTAGAAATCATCGGAAACGCAATGGAATGAATCTCATGTGTTCTGGCCAGTTCCAGAGAATTCCGATAACAGTCTTTCAGCTTTTTTTCCGCATCCGGTGTTCCGTAGACAGGGCCTACCGTATGAATTACGTAATCTGCCTTCAGGCGGTATCCCTTTGTGAGCTTTGCTTCTCCTGTCCGGCATCCGTTTAAGGTCCGGCACTCTTCCACAAGCTGCGGCCCCGCCGCCCGATGAATTGCCCCGTCCACTCCGCCGCCTCCCAGCAGGGTCTTATTGGCAGCATTTACGATACATTCACAATCCAGCTGCGTAATGTCCGCTATGACTGCCTTCAGATGTAATTCCGGTACACTGTATTCCTTGTAATCCCGCATACGTCTTTCTCCTGTTCTGCTAAATTCTTATTTTCGGCGGCTTCCCTGTTCTGTCCTGCCCAGTCAATCTAAAAATTCTACACTGTCATCTTCGCCAATGGCAAGTTTCGCATATACAATCTCATCATTCTCATAGAGACTGTACACACCTAAAAAAGCTGTATCAGGAGCAAGCTCCTGTTTACTGTAGGTGATACCATTAAAAACGATATCAGGGCCATCCGTCACTACGCCAACAGCAGATTCCGCCTCCACAGCAACCCCCTCGCAGGCCGTAAGCACTTTAACAAAATTATCCTCCAGTGTCATATCCTTTGTTGCACCGGAGACAGTCTCTTTAAAAATAACCTTTGATCCTTCGCCGAAAGAACAGCCGCTGCCCAGAATGATCATGGCATGATAATCCCCCACAATGGTAAGGCCGCCCTTGAAGGTGCAATAGTCAAAAAAGATGTTACTGCGCAAATCATTGGATCCATTCCGAGTACTGGCAGGATCCACCGTTACTGTAACCATCTCATCAAACGTCACATCATAGACTTCCATCGGTTCGCCCGCTTTCAGCTGATAATCGTACTGCACCCCGGCAGCATCAGCGCCGGATTCCTCAGCGTGATCAGAAGCAGGCGCATCCGTCTGTGAGGAGGTGTCCGCGCCGGAGCAGGCGCAAAGCGTCAGCAGCATGAACATCATAAAGAGCATAACTATTTTTTTCATCATAATATGTCCTTTCTTTTCCTGATTCTGACCACAAACATTCCCGCTCTGTGACATACACAGAAAAAGCCTTCGCATGTCAGATGGAATCAGTTTTTCTCAGCATATCATGTTTTCGCTGTAAAGTGGTGCGCAGAGTGCGCACTTACAGTTTTTACTCATATTGGATCTGAAATGCTGCCTGAGAAAGCTGTTCCTGCACTAAGGACTTGTGCTGCCTGCTCAAGGTCAGAAGCGTAAGCCAGGGGCAGTCCAGCAGCGGAGTGAGGTCTGCAAGCGGATCGTTACGCAAGTCCAGATCCGTCATCACAGGCATTTCCGTCAGGAAAGACAGGTCGCTCACTCCTGTCCCGCCAAGATTCAAATAGCGCAGGCTGGACAGAAGGGTCAAAGCTTCAGGATGAACAAGGGTACAGCCGTACAGATCCAGATCCTGGAGTTTTTGAAATCCCGTAAAATGGGACAGATCGACCTCCTGTGTAGAATACAGCCGCAGTTCCACCAAATTGGTCAGCCCCGCCAGTGTTTCCGCCGCTCCTCCGGGCAGTTCCCCCACGATCATATGTGTAAGACCGGAGCAGGACTCCAGCGGTGAAAAATCTGTGACCCAGGTGCCGCGCACGTTCAGGGACTGTATGCCGCTCTCCTCAAAGACCTCCACAGATGTGATACCGGTAGCTTCCAGATTCACCTTCTGCAGTGAAGGCAGACCAGACAGCACATCTGCCGAGCGCACAGGATTTTCTCCCAGATCCAGCACCTGCAGCTCTGTCTGACCTGCCAGAGGGCTCAAATCTGAAACTTTGTTTCCTGTGAGACTGAGATATTCCAGGGGAAGATCGGCCAAAGGCGAAAGATCGGTTATCTGCTGGTAATCCAGAATCAGCACCCGCAGGCTGGTACACTGGGCCAGAAGCTTCAGATCGTCATCACTGATGTCACCATAAGTGATCTCCGCCGCATAGCGGTCATGGGCAGAACTCACCTGGTCCTCGTGTTCCTGAAGGGTTCCTGCCAGATTCTGTCCGCACACCAGCAGCTGTTCCACCTCTCCCAGCCGCTCTGTGGGGATGGCCTCTCCTTCCTCCAGCTGCAGTTCCTGTCGAAGAGCGTCCTCCAGCAGGGAAGACTGCAGCTGTGCCTCACCTTCATGCCTCCACAAATAGCCACAGATGAACGCTGCACACAGCATTGCCGCGGAAACTGCAGCTCCCCTGCGCAGCCAGCGGTATTTCAGTTTGCGGTATACCTTACGCACAGTAGCATAGCGTTTTTCAGGATCAAAGGCCGTACACCGCCGGATCATCCGGCGCAGATATCCGGCTCCTATATTGTCCTGAACCTGGGGCTCAAAGCTGCCTGTACACAAAAAACGCATCAGAATACCCAGACTGTAAATGTCGGAACGCTGATCTGTCTGCTGATAGCCAAACTGCTCCGGCGGAGCTGTAGCCTGCGTCCCCAGAAACACAGTGTCGCCCTGCTGCTCCGGCCGGTGACGCCGGGCGGCTCCCAGATCAATCAGATGACAGCTGCCCGATGGGTCTAACACCACGTTCTGAGGTTTCACATCACGGCAGATGATCGGCGGCTCCTGACTGTGCAGATACATCAGCACCTGACACAGCGATAAAGATACCTCCCGCACCTTGTCCTCAGAAAGAGAACCTTGAGACATGACCTGTTCATAGAGGCTGATTCCTTCCACGTATTCCCTGACCAGGTATTCCATTCCCTCCCATTCCAGATAGGCCATGGGACGGGGAATCTGCGGATGCCGTAATAGTCTCAGCAGTTCATACTCCTGTTTTAAAGTATCCTCCCGTCCCGCGGGCTGGATCTTCAGCACCGCCGGACATCCTGTCAAATCACGAACCAGATATACCTGCCGCTCCCCATCCTTCAGGCAGGCCTGAAGGCAGTACTGCACACTCAGCCAGGGAGGCAGCTGAATATGAGACAACACCTGAGTCTCATATCTCCGTAAAAACTGTTCCCGCTGTTCCATATCAGTTCTCCTTGTTATAAAGGCTTCGCTCCGGCAGAGATACAAGCAAATCTTCCGTTTCCAAAAGAGACATTTTCTGGTTAAGCGCAAAGATCACAGCGGCATCCCGGCGTATCTTCGGGTAAAGGACCCCGCATCCTCCTACTGCCAGAAGTCTCTGGGTTTCTTTCAGGTTCAGTTTCAGGAACAGGGCCGTGCGAAGCAGGATATCCCGCCCCGGAATTCTTTCCCCACGCAGGACCTGATACCCGTAGGATTTGCTGATGTCCGCAGCTGTCATCCACTCCGTAGCCGACACTCCTGCCTTCTCCAGCAATTCCTGCAGTATCTGAGCACAGGTGGGTTCCTTGCGATCCTGGCTTAAAAACGCCTTGCCGCTCTCCCGGCCGCACAGTCTGTGAAACAACTTTCCTGTAGTTTCCAGCATACCCTGTCTCCTTCCGCTGAATTTTCCTTATTTTGTTTTATTTTACCATAAACCATTCCAAAGTCAAAAGAATCCTTGTCCGCCGGATCACCTCTCTCCTGACAGAATCAGTCCTCCCCACTCCAGTACATAACAGGAGCAGTCTTCCCCGCCCCGGGTCAGTTCATATCCTTCCGGTTCTTCTACTATCTGCCCTGCCTCCTTCATAAACACGAACCAGATGCGTTCTATACATTCCGGTTTTTCCTCAATCGTGATGGGCATAGCCAGATCTACCAGATCTGTGCCCTGCGGATACATCACATACTCTGTGTCTGGTTCCAGCTTTTCTGTCCAGAAATCTGTGAAGTCTTTCGTTTCCCGTTCGGAAAATCCCAGTCCGGAAAGAATTTCTTCCAGACGTTCCTGGCGTGTATCCGCCGGAATTCTCCAGCCTGCTTCCGTTTCGAAAAGAGACGCCTGGGTGGTGGACTCATAGAACAGATACTCATAGACTTCCCCCGTCTCGTCAGTCAGATTCCCATTGGCATCCGCTGTCACCTTCCAGCTGCCTGGATACTCCGGTATGACAGACGTAAGAAGCTCCGGTTCCCCGAAGGTAACTGTGACTTCCCGCTCTTCTTCCGAGTAAATGTAGATATTGGGCTTGTAGACGGTGGCGTCGTCCGGCAGTTTATAGCGCTCATGATAAGTCCGATCCCGGTAGTCATCGCCCCGGGAAGGAAAACCAGGCTCTCCGTTGCGAATCAGTTCCAGAAGAAGGGTTAAGGCGATACTGAGCAGTAATCCCCAGGGGAAGCCGATGCTCATGCCGATGACGGAAAAGGCAGCCATACCAAACTGTGCGGTCAGCACCGCCAGCTCCATCAGCTGAGCCTCCACCGTATCTCCCTGCAGATTCAAAACATCGTTAAATTTACTGACAGCGTTGGCCACCCCTAAGATGGATCCTGCCTTATCAATAGTTTCCGACACAAGGGACAGTACGCCTTTTGTCTGGTAATAGCTGGACGACCCCCGGAACAGGTGCTTGACCTTATCGCCGGCTTTTTGACCCAGCTGATTCAGAGCCTCATCCACTCCGGCTCCCGCTGCTTCCAGCCAGAAATCAGCCGCCCAGTCTTCTCCTTCCTCGGATACGGAAGTCACCGGCTTTTCCGGACTGCCGTTGGTCCGTACCAGCTGATCGTAGAGAGGGCTGGCCTTTCTTCTGGCCTCCTCCATTTTCTCCCGAAAGGCTTCTCCGGACATGACCTGAGGCGAACTGCTGCTTTCCGTGGAGGATGCCAGAGCCTGCACAGAAGAAGACAAACTCACGGAACACACAAGCAGAGCTGCCAGAAACCGTTTTGCCATTGTTCTCATGATCTTATTCCTCCTCATTCCCTGTCTCCTGCCTGGGCCGCATACCAGAGGATCTGCTGCTGTTTCGTTTCGCTCAGCTCACGCTCCAGTGCATACTCAAAATACATTCTCATATCCTCATAGTTTTTTTCAAAATAAGAAAGAACCCCCAGATAATACCAGGTTTCTGCATCTTTCTCGTCCAGGCGCAGAGCTTCCAGAAGCCGATAAGCCGCCGCGTCATAATTTCCCGCATAGATATCTGCGGCTCCGGCCATTTTCTGCATGTGCTGCCATTCAGGCCACACGTCCGCTGCTTCCCTGTACAGTTCGGAAAGCCTTTCATCCGCATCCTCTGAATCATCTCCCAGATATGCCAGTTCCATTAGCTGATAATATTCCACACTCTCCGGTTCTGCTTCCCGTTCCAGAAGCTCCAGAGCTTCCTTCGTCTTGCCCGCCTGAATCAGCCGGGCAATCTCCTCATAATCCGGCTCTTCCTGCGTATTCAGTTCCCCGCTTTCTGAAACCCCGCCGCTTTCCGGGCGTGCCAGAATCAGGTCGCAGCACAGCACTGCCAAAAGAACCGCCGCCAGCAGAATTCCTGTCTTTTTCATGTTACGCCCTCCTTACTGATTTACTTCTCTCTCCAGAGACCGCAATAGTCTGCTGCAGTGATAATGAATCCCGTACCAGTCCGTTCCGTGATCCTGATCGGGCAGAAAGGCAAGGGCTTTCTTACAGGCCTCTATCCCCTTTTCATATTCACCCAGACGGTCATATTCCCGGGCCATGGCGTACCATACAGCCGGAATTTCCTCATTGAGCTCTCCTGCCTTCTCATAACAGGAAACCGCCTCTCTGGAATACTCTTCTGAATCGGCATTGGAAGCAATGATTCCGTATACATACCACGCGCTGGCAAGATCCGGCTTTGTCTCCAGTACCGACTGGATCTTTGCGATGGCTTCTTCCGGCTCCTCTTTATGGTCAGAGGAATACGCCAGATAGACTGCGTCCAGATAGTTCCGGAAAAAGGGATTGTCATCCACCAGAGCCTGCTCTTTCTCTGTAAGATTCTCATAGACCGCATACTGAAACTCTGTAAAAGCGGCATTATCCTTGAGTGTCAGAAATTCCAGAAGTTCAAACAGCCAGGTATCACAGTCCTTCAGCTCTTCTCCTTCACAGTCTGCCGTATAGGATGCCAGCATGGAAGTATAGGCTAGGCTCTCCTCCGTTTTTCCAAGCTTCAATGCCGAAAGAGCTGCATAGTAAATGAGATAAGGAGAATCCATTCCCGTTTCACAGCAGTCTGCAGCCAGTGCATAGGTCTCCTCCTGCCTTCCGGTACTTTCATAGCAGCTGACCATGAGCTCACAGATTTCCACATCAGAGGTATTGTCTGCATAGCTGTCAAGAAGCTCCAGAGCCTCTTCCTGATGATACACAGTGATCAGCATCTGTGCCGCTTCTTTTGAAAGCTTCAGTTCCTCTTCCCCGGTGAGGGCAGATTCCATCCGGTACAGCTTTTCCCATCGCATAATCGCCTCTGCCGTTCTGTCATAATGCTTCGCGCTGTCATATCTTAAGCTGCTTCCCAGCAGAGACGCGGTATACTGCACCTGAAGATTCTCCGGATATTCCTCAGAAAGATCCAGAGCCTCCTCCGCCAGATCCTTGTCCACGCTTCCCTTCTTTTTATACTGATAAAGCAGACCGAGAGCACGCCCGTCTTCCCGGAATACAGAATACTGTTCACAGACCTTTTCCAGAGCCTTAGTGTTTTTCCCGGCCTTCCGGAGCAGATCCGGAGCTCCTGCCGCTTCCTCCTCCGCCTCGCCGGCTGCCTCAAGAGCATTGTCCATCTTCTCTGCCGCTTCCCCGGCGATTCCTGCTGCGGCGCCTATGTCACCGGAAGCGAGAAAGAAGCTGTATTCCATCAGAGCCTCCTTAAGCTCTGTTTCCAGTAGTGCTGCCTGGTTTCCTGTAAACTGTGAAAGATTCTGTGAAAGAAACAGAAAAGCGCAGGCAAGCAGGCAGAGCAGAGACGGAAGTCTGTTCTTTTTCAACTTTTCCGGCTCCCTCTCGAACTGAGCTCCTGTCATCATCTGTTCTGCCAGATGAAACGCTGCCTGAAGAAGAAAGGCTGCTGCCAGAGCTCCACACAGCATGGCAAGATGCCGAATCAGATTTCCAGGCTGCTCCCACAGCCTCTCCGTCAGAACAACCAGAAACGGAGACGCCAGAAGGGCAAGGAGGAGCAGAACCGCCATGGGAAATCCCTGATAAATCCGGCGGAAAAACCGGCGGACCGGCTGTTTCAGCGGATCCGGCCTGCAGCTGCACAGATAACAGAAAAAAAGAATCCCCAGCAGAAGCAGAAACACAGCTGACAACAGGCCCGCAACAATCCAGAAAATTCCCGGAGCTGCAGGATATAAGGCTGCCAGCACCGGCAAAAGTCCGTCTGCACTGTACAGAGCAGCCATACATACCAGAATGCAGGGAAACAGCCCCAGCAGACAGGAAAGAAGTTCCGGCTTTCTACTCTCCTTCCCGGAGTTTTCTGTATCTCCAGTTTCTTTCCCGAATCTTAGATAAACGGCCCGGAGCAGACAGATAAGTCCAATGCAGGCAGCTGCAAGTCCTATTCCAAAGGAAGCTGCCCCCTGCAGCGGTTCTTTCCGCAGCGCGCCGCACACAGACAGAGTCAGATCCGGCAGCAGACCCATACAGAGACCTGCTGAAGTCAGCCAGATCATGACAGACGGTTTCTTGTTCATTTTCATTCCTCCCTGTACAAAATACTGCCGGAGCGCGCACGCTCCGGCAGTCCTCTCCCGTCTTGCGGGACTATTCCGCTTCTTCCGTGTAAGAGATTTCCCTTGCGGCCTCGCCGTCCTCATAAACAGTTCTTCCGATCAGGACGCCTTCCTCACTGTATTTATCCACATACTCAATCTGACTGGGATCCTCTGTGGTAAAATCTCCGTATCCGGTTACTGTCTCCAGCATGCCGCTGTCGTAATAAGTATAGGCCTTTGCTCCGATATCTCCGCCTCCGATGCTGAGCTCCAGATGATCCTCTGTGGCCAGCATTCCGGCCTCATTGAAGGTAATCCCAAACTCCCGGCTCTGTTTTCCCGTCTCTGAAGTGCTGTACTGAGCTGCGGCAGGAACGCCGTTTTCATAGGTCCATACAATCTTATACTCCGTCACCTCAGGCTCGTCTGTGTTCAGATAATCCACTGTGGAATTGTAGCTGAACTGCGCCGGGCTGCCGTCCTCCAGCCGGGTCAGAACAAAGGAATAAATCTGTGACAGATCTTTGGTTTCACCTTCGTCATTTTCTGCCGCATGAGATTCGTCCAGCGTATAGGTTACCGTCAGTCCGTCATCTGACACTTCTGCCAGATAGGTATCCATGCTGTACTGTCCCAGCTGCAGACTCACAGGCTTGTCCTTTTCATAGAGCCATGTGATGGTGAGATCCTCCTCCAGACGTCCGTCGGGAGCGTAAAACCAGGTCTTTGCCGGATTTCCGTCCACTCTTTGCGTCAGCCAGTAGCCGTTTCCATAGTGGTATACGTCCATGTACTGGCCTGAAAGAACAGTATGAGCCATTTCCTGATAGCTGACAGAGCTGGAACTCTCCTCCTTCACCTCGTCATATCCATATTCAAAGGAGGAATAGAAGCGCTGTTCTCCTTCCTCTTCCTTCGGCGTTTTGCCTGCCTCAATCTGTTCTCCTGCTTCCAGAATCGGTGTAATGTCAGAAGCGATCCCGGCTCCCCACTGGCTGACAGAATCGCTGCACTGCCACCAGTCATATCCGTAGGTATAGAGAAGATTTCCTCCTCCGTCCTTCGTAAGCTTCTTTACGGGATACACCTGCTTTCCGCTTAGATAATTCTCACCGCCCTCAGCGCCTTCTCCGCCTCCGGCAATGCCCATATTATAGTCGTACTCAATCTGACGGTACACCGCTCCCCCGGGATATTTCAACAGGACCGTATCCCTTCCTCCGTCTTCATTGAAGGTGACCTCCGCATCTCCATAGAGTCCTCTTAAAGTTCCCCAGGTCCAGGTCACCTCTCCTTTTCCGGAACCGGTGCTTCCTCCTGCTCCTCCGGTTTTTCCCGAGCCTCCGCACCCCGTCAGAAGTGAAGCCGTCAATGCTGCTGCCAGTAATATCGCTGCTCTCTTTTTCATCTCTCTTCCTCCCCAAATAGATAAAAGCGCCGGCGCGCCGGCGCTTTCTGGTGCTAATATAGGAAAAGAAAGCACAAAAAGCAACTATCTGAACTTTAACAATTAGTTCCCTCACAGCTACTGTTCAGGCTTTTATCATCTTCCACAGGCAAAATACGCGTCCAGTCCGTCCGCCATCCCTTCTGCCAGTTTCCACTGATACTCTTCGGACGCCATTTTCAGGTCCTCCTCGGGGTTTGTCATAAACCCCATTTCCACAATGGTCACCGGAACCTGACACCAGTTGATTCCGCTCATGGTATCTGTCTCCCAGACCTTGCGGCGTTTCGCCCCGGTGCTCTCCACAAGGGCGTCCAGCACCGCCTCTGACAAAGCCCTGCTGTTCCCGTAGATTCCCGGTGTGTAGGGGTTCGCCGCCGTAGGACAGATAGTCGTGATGCCGCTGGCCGAGCTGTCCTCCGACCCGTCCGCATGAATCCTTAAAAATGCGTCTGCCCCCGCCTCGTTGGCCAGCTGTGCCCGTTCTGCGTTGCTGATATCTACATCGTTCGTCTCCCGGATCATCATCACCTCATAGCCCCGCTCCTGAAGCACCTCCTTCAGTTTCAGGGAAACAGCCAGGGTCAGCTCGTACTCCGCAAGGCCGCTGGCCGCCCCGAAGGTTCCGCCCGCCACCTTTGCCTTTGTCTCTGAAGCTCCCGGTCCCACCGGCTCCTGCCCACTGTTGCCTTTCGCCTGATGGCCTGCATCAATGGCGACGAGATAGTTTCCGGCCTGCGCCTTCTTCTCTGCTTCCTCCTGCTGACGTTCTGCTTCCGCCTGGGCCTCAGCCTCCGCCTGCTCCCGTGCCTTTTCTTCCGCCAGTATCCTCTGCTCCTCCTGGCGATCCAGCTCTTTCTCCGTTAATTCACGGAGTTTTTCATCTGTCTGCGGTATGAGGCTGCCTGACATTGTTTTCCCCTGGCAGCCGGCCAGTACAGAGATTCCCAGAAGAATCATCCCTGTAAGAAAAACGCATCGAAAAACCCTTTTTATCTGCACATAATTTCTTTTTAGATATCCGTATAAAAAATCTTGATTCATGTAATTTTCCTCTTTACAAAATCATTATTATCCAGTATAATATCAAATGCTGACGAAAGCAAGCTGGAATAGCTCAGTCGGTAGAGCACTTCACTCGTAATGAAGGGGTCGAGAGTTCAAGTCTCTTTTCCAGCTTTTTGCAGATAAAAGTATCGCTCAACCATGATATTGCATGATTGAGCGATATTTTTTTGCTCTGTATAACAAAATTAGTATAACAAAATTACCCATGCTGCCATTCCTTACGCTCTCTTCGAAAACGCGCCATCAGAAAACTGGCCAGCACCCGTGCCTGTGTATCATCCTGAATAGCATAGCGGGGATTATCCACGCCAATAAAACCCGCTATCTCGCCGCCTGACATTAACGGCACCGAAATCACCCGCTGAATACCTTGCTCATTAAGAATTTCCCACTCCAGGCGATTTTTCTTCCGAAGAGGTTCCAGATTGTAGATAATGACAGAACCCCGGACATTGAAATCCTCAATCCACCGTGCGACGCCCTCAGGCGGAATACCTTGGAGATTTTTCTTCTGGGAAATAACACCCGGTGCGCACCACTCAAAAGTATTATCCCAGCATCCGCTTTGTCCGGGTGTTTGTTCAAACAAATATGCTCTGTCGGCTTTGTAAAACTCTCCCATAGAGGCAAGAGCCGTTTCAACAGCATGGCACCAGTCCTGCTGACGGCTGAGGAGATCCACACAATCAGTAATTCGATTGGCAAATTCAAGTCTTTCCCGTGTCTGCTGACTGATATATTCACGCTTCGTAATATCCATAGCCACCTGAAGCCGCAACGTTCTGCCGACCGAATCCATCAGCTTGTCTCTCAGCATAAAATGGCGGTCGCAGTAATCATTCATATCTTCCCTGATATAAAAGGAATCATGCCGCAGCCTGTCATTTACACAGGACTCACAAGGGATTTCTCTGCCCCGAAGCACCTCATAACATTTTCTTCCCCTATAGTTCTTGACCCCAAACATTCTCTGCGCCGCAGCATTGAGGTAATAAACCTCCTTTGTATCCACGTCGCACACTGATATGGCATCATCTGTTTTTTCAAGAATATCATGTTCAAGCTTCATCTGCTCTTCTATGATTGCTTCTCCCGGACAAATATCATACTTTCTCTTTGTACACTGTTTCTTCAGTTTCTGCCGAAGGTTCTCTGTAAAAAAACTTTCTGAATCAACCGGCTTTGAAAAGAAAAATCCCTGATACAGATCAGGCTGGAGAGTCTCCAGAACAGCCAGCTCCTCAGCCGTTTCCACACCTTCACAGCATACATGCAGATACCCGCTGTTAGCCAGCTCAATGATATTGGATAACAGTCTGATATTATAGGCACTGTGCTGAATCCCTCTGACAAAACAGCGATCAATCTTGATTTCATCAATAGCCAGCCTCTTCAGCCAGCTAAGACTGGAATATCCGGTACCGAAATCATCTACAGAGATACTCACCCCTTCTTTTTTCCACGCACTGAAGATGGTATTCAGATAAGTATACTCCTGCAGTTCCGTTCCTTCTGTAACTTCAATCATCAGAGCATCACCCGGAAGACCGCTTTCTTTCAGAACAGACAGCACTTCCGCCTGAATCTCCGGACGACGCAGCTGTACATAAGACATGTTGACGCTCATACGGAAATCCGGAAATTTCTTCCGCCATATCCGGCACTGCTTTAACGCTGTACGCATCACCCACAACCCTACCGGCACTATCAGGCCGCTGTTCTCCAGAACAGGAACAAACTCTGACAGAGGTACATTCCCGCGCCTTGCAGACGTAAAACGCAGCAAAGCCTCTGCTCCAGCCAGCTGAAAAGTCTCAGACCGTATCTGAGGCTGGTATTCGAGAGAAAATCCCGCAAAATTATCTCTGACTGCTGCTTCCAGTTCCATTTGCAGCTCTATCGCCGTCAGTTTTCTCTCGTAATCTTCAGGATTAAAGAAAACAAGCTGGTTCTTTCCTTCCGCCCTGGATGTACTCAGAGCGCTTTCTGCGTAATTAAGGAGCACAGCACTTTCCGGCACCTGATATTCCTGCAGAGACACACATCCCCCTGACAGACTGCACTGCACTCCCATTTTCTTCTGAACGGAAATAAAATAAGTTTCTACCGCATCTTTATCTGCCCCTGATGCCAATATGCAAAAAGAACTTCCGCTGTTTCTGAACGGCTTGGAAAAACAGGAATTTTCCTTTTCCATTATGTCCACCAGATCCTGAAGCACACAGTCACCAAACTCACGTCCGAATTTCAGATTGAGCTGATTCAGATTATCTACATCCAGCATCAGCAGATAACCTTCCTCCCCCTGTTCGTAGAGTTCCTGCAGTTTCTGAAGGAGCAGTGTATGACGGCCATACTCATCTCCATTATCAGGTTCTTTCCAGACAGACAGGACTCCCAGAAAATAATCCGGCTCCCCTGACTCATTAAATGTACATCTTCCTTTACTGCTCACCCAGACCAGCTGCTCCCGCCTGTCCCGCATCCGGTAGTTAAAGCTGTAAAGATCATTCTGTTTCTGAAATACATCTTTCATATAACGTTTAAGCCTGTATCGATCCGCTTCATAAATAGCATCGTACCATTGCCTGAGTGAGCAGACACTTTGTGTTATCTCCCCCGCAATGTCCTGTATATTATCTGAAAAACAGAAGAGCTTTTTTTCAAAATCGTAGAACTGATAACACAGTCCCGTGCTGCTTCCAAACTGATTCAGTATCTGCCGGCGCAGTTTATGATTTTTCCAAACAGTATTCATGGTAATTCTCTTTCATATCTATCACTGATGTGCCTCGGTTGACTGATTCACACGGTACTGTGCCGAGGCCTGATTGTTTAATATTATAGCTCGTTACTGTTTACCGCGCAATACAGTTTACTGCAGTTCTCCCTGCTCTGCAAACTGGACTGGTCATTTTTTATAAAACTGACTATTTCATTCATTCCATTTCTGGTGTAAAGTGTATGCATTATCCGGATTTTAAAAATATTATTTCAATATCTGAAAACATAGGAGGCTAATATAATGAAACATAATCTGAATCTGAAAAAGCATGTAATTACAGCTCTGTTCGCAGCATTAACCTTCGCGGCCACCATGGCTGTCCGGATTCCCACTCCCGGGACTAATGGCTATATTCATCCCGGGGATGCTCTTGTGATTCTGTCCGGTATCATTCTTGGACCATCAGCCGGTTTCCTGGGAGCAGCCATGGGTTCTGCACTGGCAGATCTTCTGGGGGGCTATTTTGTGTATGCTCCCATTACTTTCGTTATCAAAGGTCTCGTAGCCATGTTCTGCGGGCTTATTTTCCGAAAGGCCGGCAAATTTCCCCGGCTGCAGTACCCGGCAGTCGCCGCAGGCGGAATTGTAGACATCCTTCTGGTCACCGGAGGTTATTGCCTGTGTGAAACCTTCCTTTACGGAGCTCCCGCTGCTATAGCCGGAGTTCCTGCAAATCTGGTACAGGGAATCAGCGGCCTGATTATTTCTCTGATTCTTTATCCTGTGCTGTCTGCTGTTCCTGATATAAAACAGATGATACATTCCCATCATACTGCCTGAATTCCGCTTACTTTTACACTTTATACATTTTTTATAGAACCTCAATTTTTTATTAAGATCCAAGACACATATTAGTCACAACCATCCTGTATGATAATACCATCAGATAAAACAAAAGGAGCTGCCGGGGCTGCTTCGGCACCGACCAGCTTCGACAAAAAGCAACAGGGATTTCTCCCGATTATATAAAAGAGCAGAGACGGCTGAACATTCAGTCCCACTGCTCATTTTTTTATCCATATTTATGAAATAATTTTACTTATAAAATAACGGATTTCAGACATACTAAACCTGTATCTCATCATCTGCCGCGGAATACCGCGCAAAAAGGAGGAATTTTTATGCTTACTAACAAAAACGAGTGCATTGCCTGTACTGTCAACAACTGCGTTTACCATGCAGAAAAAGAAAACTACTGCACATTGAACAAAATTCAGGTAGGAACCCATGAGGTTAACCCTACAAAGGCAGAATGCACAGACTGCCAGTCCTTCGTAAATAAGGCAGGCAGCCCCTTATAATTTTCCCTGGAACACTGTTCTCTGCGAAAGAACAAAAAGAAGGAGCTGTCGCATCAATGATTAGAAAATCATAGGTGCGGCAGCATCTTTTTGCCGAGAATAAGAGCCAGGTCTGTGCAAGGCCTGGCTCTTGGTGTAAAATTTATTTATGCGACTAAATAAACTCTTACAG
>CALWGE010000036.1 GCA_944378225.1 uncultured Merdimonas sp. | reverse complement strand
ATCAATGACTCTTCTATCTGATATCCGATCGTAAATACAGGATTCAGAGAAGTCATCGGTTCCTGAAAAATCATGGAAATTTTGTTTCCGCGCAGTTTCTGCATTTCCTTTTCAGACAACTTAAGAATATCCTGACCGTCAAAGAAAATATTTCCGCCTTCATATCTTCCCGTAGTTGGATCCACCAGGCGCATAATGGAAAGGCTGGTCACACTTTTTCCGCAGCCGGACTCGCCTACAATTCCCAGTACCTTCCCACGCTCTACGGAAAAGGTCACGCCGTCCACGGACTTTGCCACACCGGCATCCGTGTAAAAATAAGTCTTTAAATCTTTTACTTCCAATAAGCTCATTGCCAGCCCTCCTAACCGATATGTATCTCATGAGGAGTATGGGACAGATTTTCCACACCGTCTTCTGTTACCAGCACATCATCTTCTGTACGCACTCCGCAGTCATCCGGAAAATACAGACCCGGCTCCACAGTAAAGATCATACCGGGGCGAAGCACCGTTTCATTTCCAATGACAATGCGCGGACATTCATGAATCTGAAGTCCAATTCCATGTCCCAGTCCCCGAAGGGCATAGTCATCCAGCCCCTCCCGCAGGAACACTGCCCTGTGGGCATCCTCCACGTCCTTTGCAAGGACACCGGGACGGACAGCCTCTACAGCCTTGTCCTGAGATTCCTGCACCAGCCGGAATATCCTCATATGTTCCGGAGATACGTCGCCAAATAAAAGTGTCCTTGTCATATCAGAACAGTAACCGTCCTTCATGACTCCAAAATCTACGACCACCATATCTCCGTTCTCAATTTTCTTTTCTGTAGGAAATGCGTGTGCCAGCGCTCCTCTCGCACCGCTTCCCACAATCGTCCCAAAGCTCATGGCTTCAGCCCCTTCCCTGGAAACCAGGTAGTGAAGTTCATCGGCCAGATCTTTTTCCGTCATGCCGATCTGAAGTCTGGAAACCAGCTTCTCAAAACCTGCCTCTGCCGCTGCAATGGCTGCTCTTGTGCAGGCAATTTCTTCAGCGTCCTTTATCATTCTCTGCTCCAGGAAATACTCCTGTTCAAAGCAGATATCCACGTTTCCAAGCCTTTCCTTCAGCGGGAAATAGTCTTCCACAGTCATACAGGATTCCATTACCATACGGGTGATTCCCATATGCTTCACTGTATCTGCCACCAGCTGCAGACGATTGGCTGCATGGTCGAAAATCTCTACATCCACTGTCTGCTGCTGTGCCTGTGTGGTATATCTTTTGTCTGTTATCAGAGATACACCGTCCTCCGTAACAATCAGATATCCGTTGCTTCCTGTGAATCCGCAGTAATAACGTCTGTTTTCATAAGAGGTGAACATTGCTCCGTCCAGGCCTCGTTCTTTCAGCAGTCTGCGGACGCCTGCCAGTCTTTTCTGATAAGTCTCTCTTCTGTCCATACTGTCCGCTCCTATTTTTTCTGCTTGGCATCCAGAGCATCACGCAGACCGTCACCGATAAAGTTGATACTCAATACAGCCAGGAAAATGCAGGCGCCGGCCGGAACCCACTGCCAGGGACGGGAAGTCAGAGTTGCCAGATTATTTGCTTCGTTGAGCATATTTCCCCAGCTCGCCGTGGGAAGCTGTACGCCGCAGCCCAGATAACTTAAAGAAGCCTCTGTCAGAATCGCTCTTGCCATCTGCATGGTGGCCTCTACAATAATAGGCGCCATGACATTCGGGATAATATGAGAGAATATGATACGAAAATCTGTAGCCCCAAGAGATACGGCGGCCTGTACATATTCCATCTCTCTCACACGCAGAATTTCGCCGCGCACAAGTCTGGCTGTACCCGTCCAGTTACACAGGCCAATTACAATCATAACATTATAAATGCTGGGATTTAAAATGGCTGCTATAATAATAATCAGGAACATAACCGGGAAGCAGTTGATAACGTCTACACAACGCATGATAATCATATCTGCTACGCCTCCGAAGTATCCGGAAACCGCTCCCAGTACAACACCTACCACAGTAGAAATTCCTACAGCCACAAGTCCTACACTCATGGATACTCTCGCCGCGTAAACCAGACGGCTGAATTCATCACGGCCCAGACTGTCCGTACCAAGAATTGTGCCGCTTTTTGCCGGAGACTGATCTGTCATAACAAGACCTGCGCTGTCTTTCAGACTCACATAAGGATCATTCTGCGCCAGAACGGGAGCCAGAACAGCTGCCAGAATCAGAACCAGAATAATCACAGTCCCCACAAGCGCCAGTTTATTTTTCCGGAATCTCTTCCATCCGTCTGTCTGAAAAAGATTCTGTCTCTGTTTCCATTTTCTCTTCTTTCTTTCCATACTGCTGCTCCTTTAATATCGGATTCTGGGATCCACAACGGAATACATGATATCCGCAAGCAGATTTCCCAGCATTACCAGAATTGCCGTGAATAACGTAAGTCCCATCAGAATCTGATAATCGCGATTGGTAATGGCATCTACTCCAAGAAGACCCATACCCGGCCATCCGAACACCTTTTCTGTAATATAGGCTCCTCCAAACAGATTCGGAATGGACTGCCCGAAAATGGTGATTACCGGAATCATGGAATTTTTCAGTGCATGGCGGTATATCACGATTTTTTCCGACAACCCTTTCGCCCTGGCCGTACGGATATAATCCTGATTCAGAGTCTCAATCATACTGGAGCGGGCAAAACGCATGACAGTTGCCAGATTGCTCAGAGACATAACCAGAGCCGGCATAATCAGATATTTCAGTTTATGGAGCACCAAAGCCACTCCTGTTCCCCGGAACGTAGCGGAACCAAAGCCTGATGTAGGCAGCCAGTTCAGTTTCAGGGCAAACAGATAAATGAGACCCATTCCGAAAAAGAAACTGGGAATGGAAATACCGATAAAGGAGAATACTGTCAGACCATAATCTCCTTTGGAGTACTTATGCGTGGCAGAATAAACTCCCAGAGGAATTCCTGCCGCAAAACTGATTACAAAAGCCGTAACAGTCAGAAGCAGCGTGGCAGGAAGACGGTCCAGGATCTGTTCCAGTACAGGCTGTCCGTTATAGGTACTGTATCCAAAATTCCCCTGAACCAGCTCTTTAAGCCAGTTCCAGTACTGTACAAGAATCGGCTTGTCAAGTCCAAGCGCTTCCCTTGCTCTTTGAAGCGCTTCGGGTGAAGAACGGGGGCTGAGCATACCGGTCAGCGGACCGCCGGGAGCCAGCTGCATGATAAAAAATGTCAGGATTGTGATTCCAAAAACTACCGGAATCACCTGAAGCAGACGTTTTCTGATGTATTTTCCCATATTGATTCTCCTATCTCGCGTTCATGCGCTGCACGTCAGGAATAAATAAGTCCGCGCTGCAGACATCAAATGAATAGTCTCCCATGAATTTTACGAACTTTTCGTATTTGCCCATGGTCAGGCCGTCGCAGAAAGGCACGTTCTCTGAATAATCCAGCGCGATTCTGGCAGGCTTAAGACTGATTACTGTTCTGGCCAGCGTATCATCATAAGTCTCATATCGGATCACCTCGTCGAAAAGCCCTGATTCCTCCACATCCTGAGCATCAATGCTGGATGCAATGGCAAGTCTTCTTCCGTCTCTGGCGAACAGGAATGCACTGGATCCTACCGTATCCACCCCGGGAATAAAGGATGTCATCGGATCGCAGCCTTCTGCCGTAATAATCAGATATAAATCAATATCCAGCTCATTCAGCTTTTCTGTTACATCCTCGATTACTTTTTTATGATAACTATAATCCTTCATGTCGATCCTCCTTATCTTTTTTCTTTTTCAGGCAATTTTTCTGCAGAATCTCATCCATAACTCTACAGCCAAACAGATAGGATTCTTCCAGGATACTTTCGTCATTCCCATGCACTTTAGGCAAGACTACATCGAAGGAATCTCCCATCAGAAGAGGGGAACAACCGTATACCAAACTTCCTTCACTTCCAAAGAAACGACCGTCTGTCCGACCGAGAGCCAGCATGGGCATTACCTGTCCCTGAAAACCAAAATGCTCACAGGCTGTATTCAAATCCTGAACCAGTTCCTTCAGTCCGGAACAGTCGAACCGGCTTTCGAATCCTGGCTCAAAACTCAGAATTTCATATTTTGCAGCTGTCCCGGAAAGCTCTCTGTCCAGAAATTCCTGAATATCCTCCTTGGAAGTCCCCGGAAGCACTTTAAATTCCAGTATGACTTCTGCTTTCGCAGGAATCACATTGCTTCGCTCTCCAATCTGATAATTGCGCATGCCGATACTGTTCTGGCCTGCATATCCAAAAATATCAGCAGCTACCGGGTTGTCCCATTCATCCGTTCCGGCAATTTCACGCATGGTATCCTGCGTGTGCCTGCTTCCGCATGCAAGCTTTTCTTCTGCTGCAAAAATCTTCCTGAGGGCCTCCGCCAGCTTCTGTATCGCCTGGTCGTCTCCCGGTGCGCTGGCATGGCCGCCGGTTCCTTCTGCCCGGATCCGGACCTTTAAGACACCCTTCTCTCCTACAGTGAGCATCATATAGTCTCTGCCGTTGATGCGCAGTGGAAATCCGCCGCCTTCATTGAAAACCATGGCATTCCGAAACAGTTCCGGCCGTACGCTTTTTACATATTCCATACCGTAACTGCTTCCGCCTTCTTCATCAATTGTGGCCAGAAACCATACATCCCGCCGCAGTTCCTTCTGTTTTTCCTTCAGCCGGAGAAACGCGTAAAGCTCCATCATGGTGAGCTGCTTGGTATCAAGAGTTCCTCTTCCCCAGATACGTCCCGCCTGCCTTTCCCCTCCAAAGACCGGATGCAACCAGCATTCCTGATTTCCATCTACCACATCGACATGTGAAATCAGAATTACCGGTTCTTCTTCCGGATGTTCTGCCCGCAGACATGCCAGAAGATTAGGCCGCTCCTCGCTTCTTGCAATCCGTTCACTGGATATCTCATACTGTGAAAGAATATTTTCCAGAAAAGCACAGGCTTCCTTTTCTCTGCTGCTGCCTGTAACAGAAGGAATCTGCACCAGCCGGATAAATGCTTCCATACTTTCTGTCAGATTCATCACTGTTCTACTTCTCCTCGCCTGTACGATACGGAATCTCAATCAACGCTGTCTGACGCTTGCTGATCAGAACACAGCCATCATCCGTCAAAAGTATGTTATCCTCAATAATAGCGCTGCGTTTGTCTCTGTCCTGAAGAACGGTGGGTTCAAGAGCATAGATCTCATTCTTGCGCAGTACGCCGTGAGAAGAATATCTTCCGGTCTTCGGTCCCAGTGTCGTTCCGCCGTCATGTACTTCCAGTCCTACCTGGTGGCCCGTCGCATGAGGAAATGCCGGGAAACCGCTGTCAACAATGGACTGACGGCCAATTTCATCGACTTCATATCCCTTCATTCCAGGCTTGATCTTCTCCATAACAGCGCCTACAGCGCGGATAGCTGCATTGGCGCAGTCCACGGCATCCTGAGGAGCATGTTCTTCTCCAGGTTTGAGAAAATACATGGTACGTGCAATGTCAGAAGTATATCCGTTGTAACGGATGCTGAAATCAATCACAAGCATGTCTCCAGGCTCACAGATATTGCTGTCGTTGGGTCCTCTGTGAGACATGCCGCCTTTTGGATTAAGAACCAGCGGATATTCCGGCGGATTTCCAAAAGCCGTGCATACATTTCGTTTCTCGCATTCTTCCATCATGATTTTCGCCACATCGATCTCGCTTAAACCTACATGAATTCTCTTAAACAGAGCATCATAAATATCTGTGGTAATGCGGCTGCATTCTTTCATAATTTCAATCTCACTGGGAGTTTTGACTGCGCGCAGTTCCTCAAGCATAGAGTAACTGCAGCGTTTTACCTTCGCCATTACATCAGCTCCCAGGGCCTTCTCAAGCTTTTTGTAAAGTCCCATGGTCAGACCGTCGCAGCGGGTATCGTCCATGGAGTCATTGACAGCAAGACTCTGCACATGGAACTCATCAAATATTTTCCGGAATTCTTCCATGAATCCATCGCCTTCTGCAGAGACAACCCTGGTGTACAGACCGCTTTCCTGATACTTTTCGGCATCCTGGGGAAGGGCCACTACAATCCGTTCTCCTTCTTTTGTCAGAAGAAACAGTACTTCGTTCTGATTGTCTGTGTTGAACATGAGCTCCAGAGCAGTGTCTGTCTTCAGCCTTGCATAGAAAACCCACATGTCGATCCCGTTTTCCCGCAGCATTTCTGCCGCACGCTGCATTTTTTCTCTTGCCACATCGTTTCTGTTAATCACTTTTGTCACTCCTCTCCGGCCGCTTGTCTCACAGCCAATGTCAGTACCCGGCAGCCCAGAAGCACCGAGTCTTTATGTATCTTCTCATCTATGCCATGTACCATGGACACAGCTGTGTCAAAGGTCATGTCCCAGGAATATACGGGACTGTAGCCATATACTTTTGCATCCAGCCCTGCCAGAAAACGCCCGTCACTGGACCCCATAGACACAAACGAAAGAATCTGTACATCCTTCTTTGTTTTTCCCAGAACCTGCAGAGTCGCCTCTTCCAGAATATGAAGAAATTCCCCTTTTGGACTGCTTTCATAGCCTTCACAGAAAGAAAGAATCTGAAAACTGCAGTCCCATTTTGCCGCCAATGTCTCCAGCATGCTTACCAGCCAGTCTTTTCCAAAGCCGGGAAGAAGGCGCACATCACAGATTACCTGCACTTCATTGACATTCTTTCCCTCTATCATAGTCACGGTCATGGAATTTCGTTTCATGGCCGCCAGTATTTTCTCCATCATAGGAGAAAGTTCTGCTGAACCAAGGCTGTCTTCAAACAGCTTCACTGTTTCCAGAGTACGGCCTTCCAGGGTCATGTTTCCAATATCCTGTACCAGAGCCATCGCTCTCTCCATCCCGTCTCCGCTTCCGAAAAATACGCCTTTCGCCTTCCTGGCCGATACCGTAAATGCTACAGTTCCGCATCCTTTCTGTCCTGATTCACACAGATAAAATTCCCTGCCGCCTGCAATGACAGGAAATCCTCCGCCCTCACTGATGACGTCGCTCCCGTAGAAAAGCTCCTTCCCCGGAAAACTTCTTCCTCCCAGGCTGATTTCATGTTCCAGAAACCAGGAAAGACCGCAGGTACTTCCGCTTTCTTCATCACTGGTTGCCAGAAAATATACATCACGTCTGCGCTTTGTCCCTGATTCTTTCAGATTCAGAAAAGCTGTCAGTTCCATTACTGTAAGCTGTTTTGTATCTACAGAACCACGCCCATAAATATATCCGTTTTCTTCGATAGCTTCAAATGGCGGGAAGCTCCACTGTTCTTCCCGGGCTCCTACCACATCAACATGACTTAAGAGTACCAGAGGCTTTTCTTTCTCTTCTGTTTCGGCCGGAAGCCAGGCAAGAAGATTTCCTCTTCCCGGAGCAGTCTCCTGCAGTACCCATTCGATGTCTTCTTTTTCCATAATATCCGCCAGTACAAGCAAAAGTTCTTTTTCATTTCCTGGTGGATTTGTTGTATCAATTCTTATCAGTCTTTTTAAGAGACTCACCGGTTCTATTACCATTTGCTTCGTTCTCCATTCAGCATACAGGACCCTGGACTACCGTCCCGGGTCCTGTGTCGAAAGCCTTATTGTGTTTCTTAATTTACGTTACAGTTTATTCTGCCAGTGTCCATTTCTCAATCTGGAAGTTGATACCACGGAAGTCTGCAGTAAAGTTCTGTACTCTGTCGCTTAAACCTGCACTGGTAGCTTTGTTATACATAGGAATCCAGGGCACATCATCCGAAATAATCTTTGCAATCTGATGGAAGCAGTCTGCTCTGGCATCCGGATCAGTCTCCAGAAGCTGCTGCTTGAACAGCTCATCAACCTCCGGATTGCTGTAATGGATGAAGTTCCAGGAACCGGCTCCTGTAGAAGTAGACAGATATGCATTGTACTCCTCCGGGTCAGCCTCTACGCCAAAGCCCAGGGTATAACACTGGAAGGAATCTGCAGTAGTCTCCTCTGTAGCATTATTCGGAAGCAGTTTGCTGTAAGCAAGAGTTGCAAAATCCTGTTCGATGACTTCCATCTCTACACCGATTGCTTTCCAGTACTGCTGAATCAGAGCCGCTACCTGACGTCCGTCTGTGCTGGTGCTCATATCATATGTCAGATGCAGGGTCTGTCCATCCTTTTCATAGTTGTAAGCCGGCAGCAAGAATGTCAAAACTCCTCACCAAGAATGTCAAAAGGCTTTGCAAGGTGCAAAATTCTTTAGAATCGCACTTTTACAAAGCCTTTTTCATGTCATTTAATGGGTATTAAACTCTTTCTGAAGAATAGTTGAACGCACATTTAACTATCTGATTACCAGCTTCTGTCCCACGTAAATTTTATTCGGGTCTGAAAGCTTATTATCTTCAGCAATCTGCTTATACGTAGTGTTGTATTTTGCGGCAATTCCGGACAAGGTATCTCCCGCTTTGACCGTGTAGGTCATTACAGAAGAACCGCCCACAGAAGCGTTGATTTTATTCTGCACTTCCGTGTAACGCTTATCAAGAACTGTTTTTCGAATCTGCCCAGTTCCGTATTCCCCTTCCAATGTCTCTGCCACAAGTGTATCTGTGGACGCTTCTCTAATGTGATTAATTACACCCTGCACGTCGTCATAACACGCTCCAAGCTTTTCCTTTCTCACTTTTCCATCTCCATACAGCCCCCGCATTGTGTCTGCTACCAAAGTAAGAATCTCTTCATCCGTAGGCTCTGACGGTTCGGAAGGCACTACTGTATTTCCTTTCCCTGCGTATTTATTCCAAGCCTCACGGTCTCCATAGAACTTATTCAGGTCCAGATCACCTCCATATCCTGGCAGCTTTCCATGGGAAGAATACTGGCGGATCGCACATCTGTATGCCCCTTCATTCCAAGGCTTTTCCTGATAGCCAGTTGCATTATTGTCCGCATACTGGGCCACCCACAGGCCATAGTCTCCAATTTCGCTCACGTTTCCCATATAGGCTCTACTTAGATATATCAGCGGCTTGATTCCCGTCTTTTCTTTTACATAATCGCACCAGTTTTTTACCCACTCACGATCTCTACCTGTGTTAAAAGTGGGATTGTTCTTTCCCTCCCAATCAAGACACAAAATAGCTTCTCCGATGTATCCCTCTACATTCTGCAGGAAGAAATCTGCTTCTGCTTTGTAGTCTCCTCCTTCTGCATAATGATAAACACCAAGGCAACGGCCCACAGCCTTGGCCTGCTGATACTGCCTGTCGCAATCCGGACTTACGTACCAGGCACCCTGTGTAGCCTTACAGATAACGAAATCCGCTGAAACAACTGAAAGATCAATCCCATTCTGCCAATTGCTGATATCAATACCTTTCATACTCATTACCTATTCCTCCGTTCTTACATTATAATTGGTTTTACTTTATCAGCTCATAAGGCTTATCCCTTATTCTCACAAAAACACCTCCTACTATTTTAAAAGCCATTTTTAACTGTTTTTCTAATATATGAAAAGCAATTAAAATAGCTTTTAATCACAAAATTCCAATATTGCTTTGCTAAGTTCCAGCAGATCGTTTGGAGAAGCTGTTGATTTATCTTCTTATACTTCAACAGAAGCTTATATTTGTCCTACTGATGGATATCTTGATATGTATAATGCGCCAAATGTTAATGGCATAGTAAATGCCTATGCAACAGGAGGAACTATTGGCATAGGAGGACACCCTGGAACATTTGCGCTTCCCGTTTTGAAAGGATGGAAAGTTTACTGTGGAAATGCCAAACCATCAGAAATATATTTTAGACCGCTCGTAAATGCAAACTAATCTGTAACTTAATATTAAAATTTATGCAACTTACTTAAGATTTAATTATGTTTGGCACAAAAAGGACACTGGCATATACAGGTAAATTACTTGCATCATTTCCAGCATTATGCACAAAACCATACAATCTACTTGAAGGAGAAGAATACAAACATGGTATTCTTCCATATGTCCCATCACCACACCAAAGAGTGACCGCTCCTATTTCATATCCGTCTGGGATATCTATATCAATCGAAAAATAAGCATTCTGGCCTGAAGGGACGCTGCTTATAGTGTTAGTATACGTTTTACAGTAGATAATCTTGGAATTTTGTTCTCTAATTATCTCCGCTAGTGGCTTCTCTTCCCATTTAGTGCTATCCCACACTCCTGTTGTAGCTGCCTTTGCCCTATACAACTTATTATCCTGGATACAAATATCCCCCTCAACATATTCTTTTCCAGTATTATACTCATCAGAAATCATCTCCCGCGCCTTGGCATCGCAGATGTCATATAGGATCCCGCCTACGTTCATTTTTTCAGTATTCATTTATTTCCTCCTATTCCGATTATTAATGTAGAATCGATCACACTAGCCACGGAGCTTGGTAGATACAATATAGAATTTTCTACATATATTTCACTCATTGCATTTATCTTATTTTGAATATCTTCGATCCCAAACACGCTTTTCAGTTTCGCAGCAATCGTGGAAAATTTTATCCTTTTTGTTACAGGTGTATCCGTCTCAATCACCATGTCGTCCGTGTCATTTATATCCTGTGTCAAAGGAAGCTCTTTTATTTTTTTCCCACTTACATTATCATCCATATTGCCCTCCTTCCAGCGTCAGACAGAATCCGTCCGCCGTTTCGATGTAGTATTCATCTGTCGTGAGAATTCCCGGCAGGATCTCAGTGACAGCAACAGACAAAAGATATTGAGCTCCTGTTACTACTGGCTGCGGTTTAATTTCAACTGCATCTATTCGAATTGCTGGCATTACATCACCCTCACTTCTACTTTTTCAATGAGCGTTTCATCCGCGATCCTGTATGTGATTACCAGTTTATAGGTTCCACGTCGTTTTGGTGTGATCACCTGATCGATCACATGCTCTTGAATTACCGACGCACCGCTGTCTTCCGGCTCCGTGCAGCCTTTCGCTGTGAGGCTGTACGACGCTGACAAAATCTCGAAAGGATCTCCTTTACAGGAATGGATTTTGATTTTCACATGCCTTGTTTCGCCAAAGTCAAAATCAACCTGCATCACATTGATTACACCTTCCTTTCAGCACCTCCGCATAATATTCCTCCGGAACGATATCGGCAGACCATTCTTTTAAAATCTCCGCCTGATACGGATTCTTATAGAGATGTGTGCAAAGAGAAGACAGGTCAACAGTCAGAATGTAGCGTGCAAAATATGCCTCATTCCCGGCTTCATCGTATGCTGTCATCCCAATCACATAAGTGCCGTCCAATGACGATGGAACCTGTGCCTCCCATGTGTCACCCAGCACCCTTTGAAATATCACTTCCTGACCATTAACTTCTCCTATCAGCCTGACAACCACTAATCCGTCACCTCGACAGATATTACATACGTCTTTCCGGCATCTACCGGTTTCGGTGTAATTGTTACAGACTGAATTACAGGTGCATGTGTATCCAGATACAGTGTCCGCGTCACCGTTGTCGACACCCCGGATTCACTGACTGCCTTAAATTCCACTGTATTAGCCCCTTCTTCAGTCAATGTCAGCGTTCCGCTGAACGTTCCACCGGAGATGCTTACTTGCTGTTCAGCTCCGGATCCGACCTTCACTGTCAACTCCGCACCGTTTGTTGTACCAGAAAATGGAACCTGTGCAGCCTTATGATAACTGTTGTTCGCAGGCTCTGTAATAGATAAATCTGGTGCCGTTGCAAGCACGCGAAATTTTAATGATACAGGCTCTGCGGCATTACCGTCATTATCTGATGCGCTGACGCTGATTGTGTGTTCTCCGTCATCCAGTGCAGCGGCAGGCGTATAGCTGCAGGTATAACCATCTTCCGTACTCTGTCTGGACACCCCGGATACTTCATCGTTGTCGATTCGAAGCTTGATGGAATCGGGATTCACGCCTGAATCATTATCTGTAACTGTCCAGGTGATTTTAGGTTTGTTGTTGGACATCAGCTGTCCGCTGGTCGGAGCTGTGATGATGATTACCGGAGCGACCTTCTCCATTACTGTTAGGCGCAGGGAATTTCCCAGCATCTCATCTTTATCATCCGCTTCCACCTGGTTCCCTGCCGTGTCCTGGGCTTTTACAGTTACCGGGTAATAATGGCCGCTCTGCGTATAGCTGGAAACTGACGGAGCTGTAACCGTAGCTTCGTAACGTCCATTTGCACTATTACGTGTCAAATTATATGTCTGGCCGTTAATAATGGCCTGTACTTGTTTAATTGCCACTTTCTGTTCCCCTTTCGTCGTTATACGATGTACAGTATTTTATTTTCCACATATGCAGATGCATCAAGGCTTCTCTGTTTGACTGTTACCAGCATGTCAACAGCCTCAATCGCAACCCCATTCAAACGCACCCTGCAAAAAGGTTTTTGAGACACAAACACGCCGGTTCGAATGTCCATATCCTGATATACAGGGTCTGCTGGTTCTGATGCAGCCGGCGTACCTGTAACAACATCAAAGGCCACACTCTCCACCCCAGACATCTCATCTTTTGTATATTTTATGACAACAATGTCATGCCTTAGCATAGCCTGGGTACCGGATTCTATTGCGATATTTTCTGATTCCCCATATCCGATATATACCTGTCGTCCATCAAATACACCTGTACCATCTTTTACAGTGAGTTGGTTCGCAGTCTGAATCTCCACCTGCATCTTATTCCCGACCGGGAGAATACAGGCATCACCAAACAGACCCCTATTAAAATCTGCCCACTGCTCTGCAGTTACATGATTCTTTCCATGATATCCTGTCACGAGTTCTAATGCCATTTATTCTTCTCCTTCCACTTTGTACTGGATATCTGCAGTTCCGCCAGATATCTTAATAATCTTCTGAACAATCGGCTTCTGCAGCTTCAACCCAGCTTCATAGCTGCGGCCAGCAATGATATCGCCGATCTGCATGTCCACGTCCCTGACACTCATGGTCATACTTTTGTATGGCATAATCGTTTTCAGCCGTTCTATTCCGCTGGCTTTCAGCGTATCCAGATCCTCCGCGCCGGAATAGTCGTACACCGCCGTTCTTTCCGCCAGTCCTGAATAATACTTTGCTTCCGAGATACTGCCATCCAGCTGCGCATATAAATGAAGCACCTGCCGTTCCTTCAGTTCTCCTTTTCCCAGACAAATCAGATGATTGATTCCCCTCCGGGATTCCTGAATAGTAATACTTATCCTGGCATCTTCTGAATATTCGATCTCCTCTGACAGGTTCTGCACCGGAACGGCCGACAGCTGCACAGAAAACGGTTCATTTGTTCCGCCCTGTAGGATCTCTATATGAATTCTGGCAGACGCCTGTTTAAGCATCTTTTGAATGCCAGTTAAAGCATCTGTATATCGGTCAAACTGGTAGCCGCTTATATAGATTCCGCTCTCTTCTGCAGGAATGGTAAACATGTCATCAAACGTACCATCCAGCAGGTTGTGGAATATTTCATGTGCATCTCCTGATACTACGCGGTAATCCTCTCCAGCAGGCGGTTCAATAATCAGCTCCTGCAGAAAATGCCGGAACGCATTCCCCAGCCACCTTTCTGTGGAGTCGCTGGTTGTACTCACTGTCTCTTCCAGCAATGCGCCGTATTCTGTTCCCGGGCAGATCACATACATCCCGAAGTCTAAGAGACCTTTGCTGCAGGCGATCTGGACATCGTTGGTATCTCCAACGTCAAAATCGATTTCTGCAGTTTCCGGGAGCATCATAATCTCCATGCGCTGCGCATCGCAGATTATAAACTCCATTTTGGTTCGCTCCTCTCATCATAGATTGTCAGGTCGATTCCGAATGTACCCGCCCAGCTCACTGTCTGGTATCCAGATGGGATTTTTTCAAATACAGAATACTCTTTTCCCCTTGCATTGTAGAGATTTGTTTCTTCACCCATACGTCCAATCTTAATGACCGTGCCTGCTGCACTGTCAATCACTACCCGTTCCCCTTCATATATAAGCGCGTCTACCTCGTATGGATGCCCAGAAATCAGAATCCGCGGACGGTCCACAAAGCCCCAGATAGTCATGATGAAATCGCTGCCGGTAAAGGCTTCGTTATTGATAACCCTCCGGCCGCGGATTCTTCTAAAATCAAAAGGAAGGTCAAACAATGGATGCCGAACTCTTTTAAAAGTGCTGTGATAAAGGTCAAATGGATAATCAGCAAATACACACCCATGCTCCAACGGCAGTACTGCTTCCAGCTGTTCTTCCGGTTCTGTCACGATTTCACCATCTTCCTGAACCGCATCCTCAGGAAGGAAGTGATAGTTCATCTCCCGTCTCCATACCGGATCATCAGTCGTAATGGTAAGGTCAGCCGTCATGTAACACTGGCTGATCAGAAAGCTCCCTTTTTTGCTCTGAGTGACATATCCTTTCAGACAGTATCCGGATATCCAGATCTCTCCCGGCTGACGGGCCAGTATGTCTTTCTCTGCGATCTCCATAATCCGGTTCTTGGTTTCTATCCCCTGCTCCTCCGTTTCGCAGAAGATCACCAGAGGGAGCGTCTTGTCGATAATCCCCCGGCTGAACCTGGTAATGCAGCCTGCATTTGATTCATATTCCCAGCGGTAATCCCGCAGTTCGTGATAGTTTGCGTAGATGCCATCCTTTGCGGTTTCCACGCTTTCCCCCAGATGGTTTCGGTACATGATTTTTTCAAGCATATGTCTTCACCAGCCTTGCAAGCTCTCTGTTTTCCCACTTAATCTTCAGGTGTTTGGTTAATATATCCACCAGCAGCGTTTCCAAACCGCCTGAGATAAGCCAGGAGAGAAGCTTCTCCAAAAGCAGAACCACATCCTCAGAATTACTCTCTGACTGGACCGCCTCCTGGATCATGGCTTTCAGGGTATCGGCTCCGGAGACTACTTCCTTTCCGGCCTCACCGCCGCCCATCACTTTCCCCGTTGACGGGTTGTACCCGAAGATCGTCGGACCATTCAGAACCATAGCGTCATCCATCGCTTTTTTGTACCACTCCACGGAAAAATGCGGAACACTAGGCGGATTTAAGCTGAACTTTCCGGATATTGAGAAATGGGGGAGCTTCAGCTTTGGAAGGCTCCATTCAAAATCAAAAAAACTCCGGATTTTGTCGATTGCGGATTTCACCACATTCTTCGCAGACTCCATTTTGTCACGGAAAAAGCCAACGATTTTATCCAGACTTCCTCCGGTCAGATCATTGATAATATTGTAATAGGCAGAATAGGTGTCCCGAATGCCGGTCATGGTAGCAGCAACAATCCCCTGCATTCCGCCGCCATGACTCTCATAAGACGCTTTCATAGATTGAAGCCGTGCATCCACATTATCACGCGCGTTCTGCATCAGGTTTCCCATCGTATTCTTCATGTTCTCAAACTTGGACGCCGCCGTCTGACGTATCGATTCAAACTTTGTCGCGGCTGCCTGCTTCAGAGATTCTACCTTATTGGAAACCGTCGTTTTTATATTTTCAAATTTAGTTGAAGCTGCCTGCTTCAGGGACTCTATCTTATTCGTTACCGCCTGCTTCATAGACTCGAACTTCTCCGTGACCGCCTTCTTTACCGCCTCAACCTTTTCAGTAACGGCCGTCTTTATTTCCTCAAACTTTCCGGAAATAGCTTGTCCTAATTCTGCACACTTCGCTTTCACAGTGTCCCAATTCTGATACAACGCAATGCCGATCGCAATCAGCGCCGTAATGGCTGCAATCACCAAAGTAACCGGACTGGTCAGGAACGCTACTGCTGCCCCAAACGCTGTCGTGGCCGCCGTAGCTACTGTTGTTACTGCTGTATGCGCCGTCTCTGCGGCAATTAATCCATAAATATATACCGTTTCCGCCATGTCAATGGCCCTTTTTGCGATTTTTGCCGCATTGTACGCAAGCACCGCCGCAGACAGGCCGCTAAAAATGGTTGCCAGCACCGTTAGGGTTGTCCGGTTCTGTTCTCCCCAGGTGCGCAGATCCCGAAATCCCTGAACAGCAGCGTCTATTCCCTCCAGCAGGAAAGTGGCTGCGTCACCCGCGATCCGGATAGCGCCCTCCAGACCACTTGTGATGTCTTCCGCCAGGCCGCCGCTCTGCACATAATCCCCAAATGCATCAATCAACGGCTGTACCTTCTCCCTGGCGGACTGGAACATGTCACCGGCCCTCTCAATGACCGGAGAAAAGGTGCTGGATGCATAATCTCCCAGTTCCACAGCCGCATCACGGGCATTTCTGACAAAACCTACAAAGCGGTCAATGTACGGGCTTATCTGCTCAAATTTGCCGCTTGCCGTATCTACGGCAGAAGATAGAAACGCCATTCCCGGAACTACTATGTTCTGCAGAACCGGCTCCCCGATCTGGGCTTTAAACTGCCGCCACTTCTCGGTGAGATTCGCCTGAACATTCGCATACTGGTCAGATTCCTTTGCAGCCTGCCCGGTCGCTCCAGACAGAGCGTACATATCTTCTGCATACTGCAGACGGGTAGCCTGTTTGATGGATTCCTCAAGCGTTGACCATTCCTTGGTCTGGCTGATGAGTCCCTGGGATACCGCGTAAGAGGCCAGCTGGGTATCGTTGGCAAAAAGACCGATGGCCTCGCCGCCCTCATAGCTTCCATTAATAAAGGAATTCAGGCCGCCCATAGCGTCATCCAAAGATTTGTCCCAGAACGCCGATGCATCCGCTGCCAGGGTAAGGCCCCGCTGGGCCAGAGATGTCGCATCCTCCACGTCATACCCAAGTCCTTTGAACTTTGCGGTAATGGATGTCATATACGGGGTCAGCCGGCTGTCCATCATGCCTACGTTATCGGCAACAGACTTCAGCTTTTTCTCTGCAGCATTCGCATAATCACCCATAATCTGTTCAAATGCCGACTGTTCCGCTGCCACAGTGGCAGAAGTTTCCGCTATCTCCAGACCGAAGTCTTTAATCTTGTCTGCAGCAAAATAGGTAACAACCGCGGTTCCGATTTTCTTAAACGCGCCCTGGATGGAGGAAGCCGCGCCCTCCGCCCGATCCGCTGTGTCATCAATGCTGTCGTTCGCATCACTGTTATTAACAGCGATAGTACCGAACAGTTTAAACAGGTTTAACACGGTTCCCCTCCTCTCCTAAGCAATGTCAAAGTATTTAGCGCCGTGTCTGCAGCATGCCTGATATCCGTTTTATCCATCTGCATGGCGCGCACCTGGTTCTCAGCGTGCTCCACCGCCTCATCGCAGAACTCTTTATAGGACTGGCCCCATACCTTGTGGAGCCAAAGCTCCCAGGTCCGTCTTTCGTTTTCACGCCGGACCTCCTCTATCCGCTCCTTCAGGATAAACTCCACGAACCGGGTCAATTCTCCCAGCCCAACTGCGTAGTCTATCAGCTCTGAAGGACTGGTGTATTTCCGGTAGAGGATATCCCAGAACTCGAATCCCAGTTCAGCAATCTGGCAGCTTCCGTAAAAAAATCCTGTGCTTCATCGGAGCTGAAAATCTCACGGAGCGTCACAAGCAGCGCACCGGGAGGAAGTTCTCTGTATGCTTTCGGCTCCATATCACACATGGAAGCCAGAAAATCCATCAGGTCATCCTCGATGAGCGGAAGGTTTGTAAGCAGGACCTCCGCCGCCTTCAGAGCGACCGCCGCGCCAGCTTCCTTCACAAGCGCGTCCTTTTTCAGCTTTTTCTCTTCCAGGCTGTTCTCTTCCTCCTGGACTGATACATCGGATGTTTTCCTCTGAAGCTTTTTCTTTGCTGTCTCTACGGCATCGTTCAGGTTATCTCTGGAAAAGCATTCTTTAAAGTCTGAAATCCGAAGCCGGGATAGCATCCGTACCACCGGCATCAAATCCCGGACCCCAAGCTTTCTTTTTACATATTTACATTCCATCTATGGATTCCTCCCTATTCCGTTCCAGGTCCTTCCCCTGGCTCCAGGGAAAATTCTGACGTCTGCTGCATGCTTCCCGTCTTCTCGTTGTAGAGCCAAATCACATAAGGAAGCGTCTCCAGATTGTCTCCCTGGGTGATTGCGTCCGTATCCGCGCAGCACTCAAATGTACCGGTAAATACAGCCTGTTCCTTATTCTTCGCCTCTGTCGAAAACCCGGAAGTGCAGAGGGCGTTCTTGAAAATGATCATAATCGGGTTTCCGGCCAGGGTTTGTCCCACAAAGCCAAGCCCTTTATAATAATCTCCCTCCACCAGCTTAGCCTTAGAGGTAACCTTTATATAGTTCTCTGTGGTCTCCTCATCTACCTCGCCCACAACCATCTTTGCAATCATTTCCGGAACTACTTCCGCCATGTTGGTCTCCATGGTGGCGGTCTCTCCCACCTTCTGGGTCAGCCCCTTGGTCTTTACCATAACGCCATCTATTTCCAGATCCAGAAACTCCGGCTTAATCTCAATTTTGCTGCCTCCGTTTGTAGCGCCTATGATTCCCGCAAGCACCTCTTCGGCAGTCGGCAGGGTATCGGTCGGCAGTCCCTGCGCGAACACTCCTGCTCCAAGCATCACCCTTTTGGGTGTATCGGCAGTCACGCCTGCGCTTGGCATTTTTCCTCCAGCCATCTTAAATCCTCCATTCTTTCAACAATAAATTTACCTGCAGCCGCTGCAATCCCGGCTGGTCAACCGGAACCGGGAAGGAGCCGTCATAAAACAGCGCCACGCCGGAACCGTTCTTTAAGATTCCCCGTGATTCATGCAGCGTCCGAATCCGCTCCCGGTCCTGCTCCAGGCGGTACAGGCTTGTCCCTGTCCCTGTAAGCAGGATGCTGCATTCCTGCAGCCCGTCTTCCGATTCCGGCGGGTCTTCCTCTTTTTCCCCGACCCAGTAAGGATCCGGCACCGGTTCCTCCAGCCAGAGCCCGAAAGCGTAACTGATTCCCGTTCCAGACAGCAGTTCCTTCAGCCATGCAAGTGCCTCTTCGCTCATTTCAGCCCTCCCAGTCTTTGCTCCAATGCCTTCTTAATCTTCGGTTTTGTCGATTTGAACGCTTTGTAAAGCGCCCTGCTCGGGCGTTTTCCACGGGTCCAGTGCAGCTTGCCGTCAGATCCCTTATAGATCCAGGGGGTCTTGCGGCCGCCGCCTTCAAGGGCATACTGCCCGGTTCCAAACTCCTCCCAGATTGCATTCTCGTAGCTGGAACCCACGTAGGCCTCCAGCTTTTCCTCATCTACCTTGTATTCCCAGGAGCCCTTGGTCTGGCCGGTGTCCACCCGGGTGTTCCGCTGGGTCTGGCTTAATACCAGCCCTGCGGCCGCATGGAGCCAGCCGATGCATGCCCGACCCAGTGCAGCTTTTACCTCCATCCGGTTATCTTCAAACTTTACAGATTCCTTCATATGCACCAGTCCTCTTCAGATAAATCTCCAACTGCTCATCCATCTCATCCGGATTATCAATCAAAAGCACATCGTACACCCTGTTCTTGCAGACCATCCTGAGATCCCGGTCTGCAAGGGCATATGCATCAGCGTCAAAATCACAGAGGAACACATGGGTACTTTCCTCTATCTTGGCTTCAAAGGTATCGTACTTCTTTTCCCCGGACTGCAGGCCGAGCCACCCGGTCAGGGTTATTTCATCCTTCCAGATCCGCTCCTGCTCACCAATCGGGTTCTTTGTGACTACACCGCTCTGGAGCGTCCCTTTTATGTTTCCGCCGATATTTGCCATGTCAGAACCTCGCTTTGATGTACGGGGATAAGAATCCCATGAGAGACGCAGGATAGCCCATCACCTGGTTTCCCGCGTCCTGGTCGTAATAGGTGACGGAGTGCCTGGAAAGCGTCTCGGACTTAATTCCTACCTTGTCCCTCATGGTGTACTCCCATTTCAACAGGTTCAGGACGCCTTCCTGGACGTCAGCAGGATATACGATTTTTGTTGCCAGGTTGTGGGGTAACGGGTACAGCTCCCGGTCAAGATACACCAGACCGTCCTTTACCTCCCGCACAATGTACAGCCCATCATTCAAGCTCTCTCCTATCTCCACGGTGTCGCCAGCCTTCAGGTACGGCATGTCCCACATAAGTGTTTCATCGGAAGAGGGAACCACCGCGCGCACCCGCCGCTCCTGAAATCGGTTATTCGTATATGCCCGGATAAGCTCCTCCAGAGCCCGAAGTTTCTCCTTAAGCGTATCCTCTGGAACTTCTTCCGGAAGGCAGGCCTTCGCGCGTTCCAAGTCTACTATCATCCTGCTTCCCTCCCTTGGTCTGTCATTACGCCTTTTCGATCCGGTACCCATGCTCCCTGAACCATGTCAGCATCCACCGCTCTGAGGACGGAACCATAGCCTTCCCTTCCACGAACTGGATCGGGCCAATCTTCTTTGTTACCGGATTGTTAGTGGTTACCCGGTACCAGGTTTCTTTCTTCTCCCCGGCTGCCAGCTCCTTTGCTTCAGGTGCTTCTGTTTTCATTGAGACCTGATTTATTTCCGGAGCTGCTTCCGCTGACGGCTGCTCTATATCAGGCACCGCAGCTTCCTCCTGCGTTTTCTCTGTCTCAGGCGCTGCAGCTTTCGTCTGTGTCTCCTCTTCTACAGGAACCAGGGTTTCCGCTGTCAGTTTCTCTGCGCCGGAGCTTCCTGTATCCGGAAGCTCCTGGCCATTCTCTGCTTTTTTTCCCGCCATCGTCATGCCCTCCTACTGTACTTTGATATTCCGGATAACCCCTGCCGCTCTGGTATTTTTAAGGGCGATGCCTGACACCATCTCTACCTCTCCGCTCTTTACTGCCCCCGGAGCCTTCAAATCCGGAAGGTAGGTATTTACTATCTGCCCGGACGTTACAGTCACGCCATGGAAGCCGTTTCTTCCCAGACACACCGCATAGATGTCCGTCAGACCAGTCACCGTGGTCTCGCTCGGACTTTCGCCAAATTTGCGCGATACCGTATCAATAATCTGCTTCTCTGTAACGGTACCGTCAGAAATGGAAGCAATATATCCCATGTCCAGAATCGGGACGTCATTATAGCAGTCCACCTGCTTTCCAAACGCGTCTTCCCTGCGGCTGAAATAACCGGCTCGGCGGGCAATGCCGGAAAGTCTCGCCTTCATCTTATCGTTGCACAGGATAAAATCCGGCTTCGCCATCAGCATCGTGAAGAATTCATCCATGATATCCATGAAGTTTTTGTAGTTGGTATCCATGGCGGAGCTGGAGGACAGGTCGATATGCGCTTCTGTGTTCAGCTCCGTATTGCTTCCTGCCAGCGCCTCCGAAAGACCGTCGAATACCGTCTCATCTGCTGACTCATCTCCGTTGATGATAGCGTTGTTGAATGCCACTGTAGTTCCCAGGATTTTCTGCTTCAGCTGGAAATCTACCTCATCCACAGCGCCGGATGTCTGGGCGATAACGCGGTCGATCTGGAAGGAGCCTCCAAAAATCTTCAGTTTTGTGGTGCATTCCTTCCGTTTAGCTTCCTGCGGCGTATATTCCTTGTTGAGTGCCCTGGTTCCTCCCACAGACGGAGTTTCCAGTCTCATGTAGCCATAGGCAAGCGTACTGCCGCCGGTCGGAGACACCGCATCATCCCACTCCATCGTATCCATCAGCATGGAATTTCTCCGGAATTCATCAATTACCTGCTGGTCTACCTTATCCGCCATTCCAACCTTTGCTTCTGCTAATGTAATCATTCCTCAGTTCCTCCCATTCCCATTTTTTCTGCAATCGCGCCTTTCAGCGTATCTGCCGTTTCACTGCCTGTTTTATGGCTTTCCTTCCATTCCTTCACTTCCACCCGCCGCTTTTCCCTGGCAGGCGTCTCAAAAAATTCCGGCTGGTTCTTTTTCAGGCCCTCCATGATCTCATCAATTCCGTCGATTGTTCCGTCCTCCTTTAAGGCTGCGTTCTTCTGCCCAATCAGGTACGAGATGTATTCCGGGTTTTTCACATGGTAAGCTGCCATTGCCTTATCCACTGCTCTCTGGTACTTCAGACGGCCGTTCTCCTGTTCCAGCTCTGCAATCCTGGTATCCTTCGACCCGTCGTCAATGACCGCGCCGTCATATTTCTCCAGTTCCTTTTTGACATCCGCGTATTTCTGGTCCAGTCCTTCCTCGGATGCCAGATAGATGCCGGCCTCCTGCATCCCGGTTTCCACCGCAGTTACCTGTTCGGCAGTCAGCCCGATACTCTCCAAAATCTCTTTGAAGCTCATTTGAATCCTCCTTTAACCATCGTTTATGGGGCTTAAAGCCCGTTTTTAAATACCTTTATAAAGAATCCCCGCAGGGGCTCTCCCAAAATTTCTCCACGAAAAAAACACCCTCTCAGGTGTTTTTCTCTTTCCTAAGCTGCTCCAGTTCTTTCAGCAGCTCCTCCTTGTAGTTCTCCCAGCCCCGGAACGTGTCATGATTGATTCCGGGGGGATTTTTCCCTGTCAGCCGGGTGTATTCTGCCCTGGCCTCCATCAGCTCCTGGTCGGCGCGCATGGCGTCCAAGATGCCTGTTTTCATTTTGTAGCTCATCCAATAAGCCTCCTGTATGCCTGATATAAGCTGTGGAGCATCCCGCCGTCCTGGAACTCTTCCATTTCTGAAAACCCACACAAATCAGCAGCGCTGACGTTTGCAAATATCTCCAGAGGAATGGTATTTTCTTCTTTCCAATACTCTGCTTTATGCCCGTAGTTTCCATGAGCCTCATTCTCCGTCAGGGCGCTTATGATATCGGATATAGCATAGGATTCTTCATATTTTCCACCGGATTCGAACCAGCTCTTCACAGCTTCCAGGTTATTATACACAGTTTTCCGGGCCGCCTCAACCGCCTTCAGGAAATCCTCTGACTCGAAGCTCCGGTACTGCAGGAAGTCCATCCGGTGGCTGACCTCATGGGTAAGCGCATAATTCTCATCATAGGCATATGCCCGCAGATTTTCCAGATTGACACGGATTGTATCCGAATTCGGATAATATCCGATGATCCCCTGATAGCTGCTGTCCAGAACATATTCCGACATGCTTTCATAGTACCGGAACGTGGATACATAATCCTCATCCGCTCCGGACGTTTCCAGAACGCTGTACATCCCATCCCGGATACCCTCCAGGGATTTGATATTTTCCGCCGTTGCCCGGTCCCCGCTGACATACGGGGCCGAGATGAGCCGTGTATACTCTTCCTTCCAGTCCCGATAGGTCCTGGATCTGGTGGAAATGATTTTTCCGGTGAGCCTGCTGTACTTCTGCTCTTCTTCAGAGAGCGCCCAGCGCGGGATCTGCAGCATAACGCACCGGCACCAGATATCCTCTTTAGCACTCCCAAAACCGCCGGGATACATGGCTTTCGCTCCTGTGGACGGGACCACGAACGGCTCATCCATCTCGCGCGTCTGCCCGTCCAGCTCCCGATGGGTGGGACGTGTCCGGGAATCCACCGTGGAATCCCACTGCTTTATCACATCCGCGCCGGCTTCCTTCGCGCCCCGCATGCAGTCCATTTTTGCCTCGTTCTGGACCCGGTGGCCTTCCGTCCGCACAATCCTCCAGGACTGCTTCAGGTTCGCCTCGCTTACCGCCGCCAGCTCCCGGGCGATATCCCGGTACGCCGCGCCGCTGGCAATTCCCCTGCTCAGCTGCTTTTTTACGTCAGAGACCAGCTTGTCCCGGTTCCGGTACAGGCGCTGTGAAAACTTGAAATCCGCCGTTTCCTTTTCCACGACCTTCTGCATCTGCGTCTCATTGATCATAAGGACAATCGGGACCTTCTCCTGATGGAACCCATATACGGTACCCAGGAAAGAATCCTCATACACCTTCTGCAGATATTCTTCCACATCCTCCACGCTGGTATCGCCAAGGCCCTTCAGGAGCCTCTTAAGGTCTGCCTCCAGCTGCTTCTGGCTGTCAGCGCGCATAATCTTCTGCTGGTTTCCCGGGTCCTTTAGAAGCTCCTTCAGACGCTTCTGGACATCCCGAAGGGCCTCCCGGTAGCTCTCCGCCAGCTGCGCCCGTATCTTTTCCTCATGTTCCAGGACGGCCTTTTCAGCCTCCTTCTGGTACGTCTTCATCGCCGCCCTCCAGCGCCTGGCTTACCAGGCTTAAGTTGTCCGGCTGCTCCGGGAGTCTTGCGGCCACCTCATCGTAGTCGAGATCCAGAAGCTCACAGACCTTCCGGACAATGCTTTCATCATCAACCGTATCCTTCAGCGAAAGCAGGATGTTCACCAGAATCTGCTTCGTCTCAGCCTCCATCTTGGCGATAGAAGCCGTATCTGTCTCATTGGTGATGGTCTCCCGGGGCATCTCAAAATGGACGTCCTCCGGCCTGTAGCCGGCTCCGGTTTTCCAGTTGATTTCATCAACGACCAGAGCAATGAGCTTCTCCATCAGCGCCCGGAAACGTGTCTCCATATTGCCGCATTTTAAGTCCAGCAGGAAGTAGCGGGATTTGATCACCACGTTTGTGATGTTCCCGTCCCCCACCTGGGCGCTGTTGAAGCCCATGCCAAACTTATAGATATTTTTCTCATCCAGCTCCAGCTTGGCCTTCCTGGCCTCGTATGGGATATTTACAGTCCGGATCTCCACGTCGCCGTTTTCCCCGACACCGATGGTACGCCGGCCTTTTAAGTTCACCTCCAGCTCCGTAAGGTCAGAGCCCTTAAAGCCTTTGACCACATAGATCCCGTCTGCGATATCCTTCAGGTTATTGGACAGACCGCAGTCCATCATGTCATAATCATCGATCATATCCTTGATGGGCTCCAGCCCGGAAATGCGTTTTGCATTGTTATCCAGGCGGAACAGCGGGATATACCCCAGCTCTTCCACATAGGTTTTTCCGCCGGATTCATACATCAGATGCGGGCAGGGGTTCAATGCCACGTTGGGGTCCAGCTCTATACTTTTTCCATTCCCGCAGATGTAATAGGTGGTCTTTTCTGCATCCCAGACCTCAATGCGGAGTACCGTATGTCCTTTTTCCGCCGCCACATGATAATAATGTATGTAAGCATCCGGCTCTGTGTCGTGAGGGCCGTCCGCGTAGTATTCCGCAATCCCCAGCCCATCCGCGTGCCGGAAATGCATCCGGTCGTCCGCGCCCTGATACTGGTACAGGTAGCTCCATCCGGCTACTGTGGTCCGGCGTACCAGTTCCTTGGCCTCAGCAAGGAACTCGGCGTTAAAATACGCCTCCAGCTCCTTTTTCAGGTCCTGGTCCTGGACGTCCCACTCAATCCCTCCGGAGAACAGGTACTGCACCTCCTGCTCCACCAGCTCCGTGAAAAACGGATGGGAGATCCGGGTGTTGGATTTAAAGACGTCCTCTACCAGACGTCCGTCTTTATTAAAATAGAAGATCCGGTGCCGCAGAATATCATGTTTCCCGTCATAGTACCGGTCAGCCACTCTGGCCCGCCGTTTCCTGCGGCTCATCTGATCCTCCCGGACCAGAGAGAGGATCGTTTCCTTTGAAAGGTCTGGTATCGTCTTCATTGTTCCTCCGATTTATTACGTATTAATACAGCCAGGTGTCTTCCTCATACCCGGTTTTCTCCGCTACCCCGGTGGTGGCATCCTGGGCATCGTCATGCTCATCGCTGCCTTTTCCCTGGAATGTAAGCATGGACAGATGGTATTCCGGCCAGCGATGCATCCAATTAATGGGATAGTAGAGATGCCGCATCACCCAGGTAGCAGCGGATCGGATACGGGCCAGCTTATTCTCCGACTGGTGGAACCAATTGATAATGCAGCGATTGGTGTGGTACTTCTCTTTCAAGATCCGCTCCACGTTCCGGGCAAAGCCGCGGCCGCCATTGTTGGACTCAATGTCAGCCCAGGTGGCTTCGTAGAAATACAGGGCCCGTGCCACCTCTTCTTCCGTTTTCTCCATGCTCTCCTGAGTGTAAATGATCTCCAGTACGTAAGCCTCCATGTTATAGACGCCGTAAATAATCCCGCACAGATAATCCTTTCCGGTGTCCGCTGTATCCACATAGGCCTTAATCCGCTCCAGAGCCATGACCTCCTGCCCGGTTTTCTCATCCACCCGCATGGGAAGCTGCTCATAGGTCATGAAGCTCTCATAGAGCCCGCCCTGGGCATCCACCGGCGTCTGCTGGTAGTTCGCCTCCATGATAGCAGGAGAAGTTAGCGCTTTTTTCTTCATATAACTCTGAAAACTCATCAGTTCCGGACAGAGCATGCTTCCCATTGCTTCGTCAAGGCATGCCTTCATCTTAAGTTCGTACCACTCCGGCCCCTCCGGTCCGGAAAGAAGCCGGCCAGCCAGATCCTTTGTAGCCCAGCGGGTCATAATGATGATCTGTATGCCGCCTTCCTCCACACGGGAAAGGAAGGTATCTGTGTACCAGCTGTACTGCTCCTCCAGAAGGTTGTCGTTATAGGCCTCTTTGGAGCTTTTCACAGGGTCATCTATAATCCCAATGTTACAGCCGATACCGGTGATGGTGCCGCCAAAGCCGGTGGCCAGGTAATTAAAAAACTGGCCCTCCAGGCTCCAGATCTGCTTGGCTGAGTCTCCGAACTTGATCCGGGTGTCAGGAAAGATATCCCGGAATATCGTAATGGAGTCATCCAGCTTCGTGGCATCGATGGCGTCCCGGACATTGACTGAGAACCGGCTTGCCAGCGTTTCATTATAGGTGACGGCGATCACCCGGTTCGTATTGTCATCGCCAAACACCCAGTCCACAAAGTTGGCTACCGAATAGGACTTCCCATGCCGGGGCGGAAGGTTTAGAAGTATCTTCCTGCAGGTAACCGCTTCCGGATAAGTCTCCCGGAATGCGTCTGCTTCCTGTCTGGTCTCCACCACCGTCCAGCTTGGGGCCTCTCTGTCCTCTTTCAGGACACGCTCCTCATAGATCGCCTGCAGCGTAACTGCAATCTCTTTTAAATGCGGCCTGGATTCTTTAAAGAACTTCGGATTGATCAGCTTCTCGTATTCCCAGAAATCTTTTGCCGCCAGCTCCTGCCTGGTCGGAGCTCTGTTCTTTTTCCGCTCCCTGGCGGCAAAGTCTGACGCAATTCCCATAAAGCACCCCTTTAACCCTGTTTAAACTCCGTTTGAAGCATCAAAAAAAGAGGCTTCCACCTCTTTTTCCCTCTTCCTCTTTTCTGAAAGTTCTTCTTTCAGCTTTTGTATCCGAAGCAGTTCACAGGTCTCATGCACCTGTGCCTGTCCGTATGTCATGCCCTGCTCCCTGGCGCGCTTCACAAAAAGCTCCAGTTCTGTCAGGCCCTCTTTCTTTCTGCGCCGTTTTCTCATTTCTATCTCTTCTATCTTTCATGAGACAGCAGCATCACTGCTATCTCATGCTCCCGCCTCATAGTCTCCGGAGTCACCCGCATA
>CALWGE010000035.1 GCA_944378225.1 uncultured Merdimonas sp. | reverse complement strand
TATATCTACGAAAAGTGCCCGCATGATGAACTGACGATCATCATGCGCCGCTACATGATGCGGATTGCGGAACGAATTGCTGAAAAGACAGGCTGTCTTGGCCTGATTACAGGAGAGAGCATTGGTCAGGTAGCCAGCCAGACAGTTCAAAGTCTTGCCGCTACCAACGAAGTATGCACAATGCCTGTATTTCGTCCTCTGATTGCGTTTGACAAGGAAGATATTGTTACTATTGCCAAGCAGATTGACACCTACGAGACCTCTATTCAGCCGTTTGAGGACTGCTGTACGATTTTTGTGGCCAAGCATCCGGTGACAAAGCCGAATATCAATGTAATCAAGCGTTCTGAGCAGAAACTCATGGAACAGATTGATGAGATGGTGGACAAGGCCATTGAGACAGCCGAACTGGTTGTAGTGGGATAAACAGAACAGGTTGATTGTAAAGCCATGCAGGGTAGCCGGGAAAGTCCGGAAGCCTTTGCACGGTTTCTTTTAAGAAATTTTTCCTCAAATAAAAAAAAATAAAAAATTCCCGTCGAAAAATGTATTTCATCCGTCTAAATGATATAGAGAAAAGAAAAGGAGAAAAGATATGAAAAAGAGTACCGTATCGTTTTTGGTTGCAGTATCGGCATTGGCTTTCATGGCAGGCTGTGGGAATGGAACAAAAGAGAGTCCGGAAAAATCAGAAGCAGCAGAAGAGAATGTTCAGGATTATCAGGAAGAAACGGATGGCGCAGCTGCGGAGAGTTTTGCCTGGCTTCCGGCCGGCGTGGAAAGACAAGAGGCAGAGACAGAACCTAATGAGGAACTTCGTCAGCTGATCGTGGATTACTACGAAATCCCGGATTATGAACTTGCAGATTCCAGGTATTATTACAGTTATGTGGATTTGGACAGTGACGGGAAAAATGAGATTTTTGCTGTAGTGGCAGGAAGCTACACCAGCGGTTCCGGAGGATCATCAGCGCTTTGGTGTGAAGAGCAGGAAGGAGTTTTGCAGATTAAGCAGGCGTTTACTCTCGTTAATATTCCGATTATTGTGGAAGATAATGAAGAAGGCGGTCCTAAGAAAATGATTGTGGAACGTTCCGGAGGAGGGGCTGCGACAGAATATGTGGAGCTTATCTGTACAGATGGAGTTTATAACAGTGTATCTGAAGCAGAACCGGCAGCTGACCTCAAGAATCTACAGGGAGTGGCAATTCTGTGCAACGATATGGCGGATGATCTGGAAACCGGCAATTATCTGACTCTGGAGGAACCACAGCAGTAGGAAGATATACCAGGGATTCCTTTGGGATGAAGGACAGAAAGAGCAGCATATGAAAAGGCATATAGGAAAACATGAATTTGCGGAAAAAATCATGGAAAACCGAAAACGATTTTACTGCATTGCCTACAGTTATGTAAAAAATGAACAGGACGCGCTGGATATAATCAGCGAAGCATCCTGCAAAGGACTGCTTCATCTGAAGGATCTGGAAGGTCCGGATTATTTTCTTACCTGGATGACACGGATTGTGGTAAATACAGCGATTGATTTCATACGTAAAAATTCCCGCTTTACAGGATTTCAGGAAGTTTTTCAGGGGCAGCCGGCAGAAATTCCGGCAGAAAATATCAGTGATTCCGGACCTGATCAGGAATTGCTGCTGGATCTTTACAATGCAATGGATATTCTGGAACCGGAGGAACGCACTTACATAGTGCTTTATTATTTTGAAGCTTATAATTTCCGGGAAATCTCGGAAATGCTTAAGATTCCGGAGAGTACAGTAAAGACCCGTGTATACAGGGCACTGGATAAGATGAAATGTCATATGACTGGAGGCTGGAATACATGAGTGCGGAAAGATTTGCTTATGAAACTGTGGAGATCCCCGATGATCGACTGATTCAGGCGATTTATAAGGGAATGGGACAGGCGGAACGGACAAAAAAGAAACGGCGGCTGTACCGGACTGTTACAGCTGCAGCCGCTGCTTTGGCTCTGCTTTTATGCAGTGCGAATATTCCTTCAGTATATGCTTATACAAAGGAAATTCCCATACTGGGAGAATTCGTCCGTGCGCTTCATATGGGGAGTGGAGGAGACGTCACTCTGCATGAGGATATTTCGATGGAAGTTTTGAAAAATGAGCTGATCATTCGGTTTGTAAGAAAAGGGCGGATGACGGATACTGTAGTTCCTTATGATGTGAGGGAATATCATGCACCGGGCCGGATAGTATTGTCACTGCAGAGTCTTACCGGAGAAGAATATGAAAAGCTGGAAGACCAGATTCGGGAGATGGAAGGCGTGACAGATATTTATCAAATTCTTTCCACGAGAAAAGACACGGTAAGTTTTGTGATTGTTCTGGAGAGACTGTATGATTATGAGATTATGGAACAGATTTTTCCCGGAATGCTTTCCATCAGATTGTTTCAAAATGCTTATTATACAGCTGAAGACAGGGCTCCTGAGCAGCAGGTATATTATCTGCGGACCGAAGGAATGGAGCAGAATGAAAGTCTGAGGAATCTTCTTGATAAATATGCAGCCGAAGAGCCGACTCAGGTAAAAACCCGGGATGGAAGCTTCATCCTGACCATCGGCGAATATAGTTCTGAGGAAGAGGCGGAAAAGACACTTTCCAGGCTTCAGAAGACCTACGGAGGGGCAGAGGAATTCAGGGTGGGAAGCGGAATGGCAAAGGAAGTGCCGGAGTAATAAGAATCAGGGCTTTTCATTAATAGAGAAGCATAAAAGGCCAATTTCGGATTAAAATTAAACATTGTAAAGAAAAAATACTTGACACCCGTCTCCTTATTGTGTATGATAAGCAGGCGGGTGAAAAAGCATGGAGAAAATTTTGGAGCAGGCTCTTCTTTATGACTTTTACGGAGAGCTGTTGACAGAACATCAGAAGCAGATATATGAGGATGTGGTTTTTAATGACTACTCTCTCAGTGAGGTGGCGCAGGAGCAGGGAATCAGCCGGCAGGGCGTTCATGACCTAATAAAGCGCTGTAATAAGATTCTGCAGGATTATGAATCCCGGCTTCACCTGGTGGAAAAGTTTGTAACTGTCAAAAAGCAGATAGAGCAGATGAAAGCTTCTTTGCAGGAGACAGAAGAGCCGGATCGGAACGAACTGGCACAGCAGCTTGATACAATACTGGAAAATCTTTAGCCTGTAGGGGCATGAGTTTTCACATTATGATTTTGGAGATTTTTACGGATGGCATTTGAAAGTTTATCTGATAAATTGCAGAATGTGTTTCGAAACCTGCGCGGTAAGGGAAGGCTTTCGGAAGCAGATGTGAAGGCTTCCATGAAAGAAGTTAAGATGGCTCTTCTGGAAGCGGACGTAAGCTTCAAGGTAGTGAAACAGTTCATCAAGGCTGTGGAAGAACGTGCTGTCGGTGCAGATGTAATGAACAGCCTGACGCCGGGGCAGCAGGTAATCAAGATTGTTCATGAAGAACTGATTCGCCTGATGGGAAGTGAGACGACGGAACTGAAGCTGAATGGCGGCATTACAGTTCTGATGATGATGGGTCTTCAGGGAGCAGGTAAGACGACCACAGCGGCAAAGCTGGCGGGTAAACTGAAGGCGAAAGGAAAAAGACCTCTTCTGGTTGCCTGTGACGTGTACCGCCCGGCTGCTATCAAGCAGCTGCAGGTGAACGGCGAAAAGCAGGGCGTGGAAGTATTCACTATGGGTGAGAATCAGAAGCCGGTGAATATTGCAAAGGGTGCCTATGAGTATGCCAGAAAGAACGGCTTCAATGTGGTGATTCTTGATACCGCAGGCCGTCTGCATATAGATGAGGATATGATGAAGGAGCTTCAGGAGATCCGGGAAAATGTTCCGATTGACCAGACTCTTCTGACAGTGGATGCCATGACCGGACAGGATGCGGTGAATGTGGCCACCACCTTCGAGGAAAAAATCGGAATCGACGGTGTAATCCTCACAAAGCTTGATGGAGATACAAGAGGCGGTGCGGCATTGTCTATTAAGGCAGTAACCGGAAAACCGATTCTGTATACAGGTATGGGAGAGAAACTCTCGGATCTGGAGCAGTTTTATCCGGACCGTATGGCTTCCAGAATCCTCGGCATGGGTGATGTGCTGACTCTGATTGAGAAGGCGCAGGAGACTGTGGATGAGGAAAAGGCCAAAGCTATGACTCAGAAGCTGAAAAAAGCACAGTTTGGCTTTGACGATTATCTGGAGAGTATGAACCAGATGAAAAAAATGGGCGGACTTTCCAGTGTTCTGTCCATGATGCCGGGTCTGGGCAGCCAGATGAAGGGCATTGAAGACGCCATTGATGAAAAGAAGATGGCGCGGACAGAGGCAATTATTCTGTCTATGACTCCGAAGGAAAGAAGTAATCCTGAAATACTGAATCCCTCCAGAAAAAACCGGATTGCCCGGGGTGCGGGAGTGGATATCGCGGAGGTAAACCGCCTGGTAAAGCAGTTTGAGCAGATGCGCAAGATGATGAAGCAGATGCCGGGACTTCTGGGCGGCGGAAGACATGGTAAAAGGGGACGTTTTAAATTTCCCTTTTAAATAAATAATTAATGTTCAGCATAAAATGCGGAGGTGAATGAGATGGCAGTAAAAATCAGATTAAGAAGAATGGGTCAGAAGAAAGCTCCTTTCTATAGAATTATCGTAGCAGATTCCAGATCCCCCAGAGACGGACGTTTCATCGAGGAGATCGGAACCTATGATCCGAGCACTGATCCGAGTACTTTCAAGGTAGACGTTGAGGCAGCCAAGAAGTGGCTGGCAAACGGCGCTCAGCCGACAGAAGTAGTTGGCAAGATCCTGAAAGCAGCCGGCGTTGAGAAATAATCGAGGTAGGACATGAAGGAATTAGTAGAAGTGATTGCTAAATCACTGGTGGAGCATCCGGAAGAGGTCGTTGTCACTGAGACCGAGAATGAAAAGTCCATTCTTGTGGAGCTCCGGGTGGCGCAGTCGGATATGGGCAAGGTTATCGGCAAACAGGGCCGGATTGCCAAAGCTATCCGCAGCGTTGTAAAGGCAGCCTCCTCGAAGGAAGACAAAAAAGTAGTGGTGGAAATTCTTCAGTAGAATTTCCATGAAGGCGGCAGGTGGAGACACCCGCCGCTTTTTGGCAGATGGAAACCGGGTCTGCAGACGGACCCGACAGGATGATAGCAGAGGGAAGGGAGCGGGCAGCATATGGAACCATATTTACGGGTGGGTGTAATTTCTTCTACGCATGGCCTGAAAGGAGAGGTGAAAGTTTTTCCAACCACAGATGATCCGGACAGATTTCGGAAACTGAAAAAAGTGTTTCTGGATACAGGGAAAGAATATCTGCCTCTTACGATTACAGGGGTGCGTTTTTTTAAGAATCTGGTAATTCTGAAGTTTAAAGAATTTCAGGATATTAATGATGTGGAGCGGTATCGGGGCCGGGATTTGCTGATTGACAGGGAACAGGCAGTTCCGCTTGCGGAAAACGAAAACTTTATTGTGGATTTGATAGACCTGGAGGTCTTTGACGATACAGAGCAGAGGCTTGGTATTCTTACAGATGTTCTGCAGACAGGAGCCAATGATGTCTATGTGGTGGAGACAGAAGATGGAAAAGAGATACTTCTTCCGGCCATTCCTTCCTGTATTCTGGAGGTAGATCTGGAAGCCGGGCGGATGCTCGTTCATGTGCCGGAGGGACTGCTGTGATGAGCCGATATCATGTACTGACATTATTTCCGGAAATGATACAGAATGGACTTGGAACCAGTATCACGGGAAGGGCAATAGAAAAAGGGACAATCGATGTACAGACCGTAAATATCCGGGATTATGCGGGCAATAAATACGGTAAAGTTGACGACTATCCTTATGGCGGCGGAGCAGGTATGGTTATGCAGGCAGAGCCTGTGTATCAGGCCTGGAAAGCAGTGACGGAGCATGTTGGCCATCCGGTCCGGACGATTTATGTAACTCCTCAGGGTAAAGTGTTCAGTCAGTCTATGGCAGAGGAGTTTGCAAAAGAGGAAGATCTTATTTTTCTGTGTGGTCACTATGAAGGCGTAGATGAACGGGTTCTGGAAGAAATTGTAACAGACTATGTATCCATCGGAGATTACGTACTGACGGGTGGAGAACTTCCGGCAATGGTTATGATTGACGCCATTTCCAGGATGGTGCCGGGAGTGCTGAGTAATGAGACTTCTGCCGAGACGGAGAGTTTTCAGGACGGGCTTCTGGAATATCCTCAGTACAGCCGCCCGGAAGAGTGGCATGGCAGAAAAGTACCGGAGGTGCTCCTGTCCGGACACCATGCCAAAGTGGAAAAATGGAGACTGGAGCAGTCCTTGCTCCGTACGGAGCAGCGCAGGCCTGATCTTTATGAAGCTTACCGGAAAGAACAGGAAAGTATGTTTGAAATCCGCTTTGTCAGTGAAGGAATCCGGTTCAGGGTAAAAGAAGGGCAGACAGTGCTGGATGCGGAGATTGCCGCGGGAATTCAGCCGGATGCTCCCTGCGGAGGTCAGGGAAAATGCGGAAAATGCAGGGTGACAGTAAATGGGAACAGTGTTCTTGCCTGCCAGACTAAAGCAGAACCTGGAATGCGGATTGATACCGGAAAAAAGAAAAAAACAAAAACACAGATTCTTGCATCAGGAATCAGAAAAGATATTCCTTTTGCCCCGGGAAAGTTACCGGAGGAAGTGGAGCATCCTCTGCTGGCTGCTGTGGATGTAGGATCAACTACGGTAGTCGTTTATCTGATGGACGGAATTACGGGAGAGCAGCTTGCTGTTAAGAGCTGTTTGAATCCACAGAGACAATACGGAGCAGACATAGTTATCCGGGGAAATTACGCCATGGAGCAAGGCGCCGCTGCTTTGAGCGGCTGTATCCGGGATGCAGTGAACGGACTCCTGTCTGAAGCTGCAGCTTCCTGCGGAAGAAGTGCAGAAGAAATTGTAAAGATTTCCATGGTAGGAAACAGCTGCATGCATCATCTGTTTCTGGAGATTCCGGTAGATTCTCTGGTGAAGGCGCCTTACGAACCGAAGGTGAAGGAGGCTTTGAGACTTCCGGCATCCGACTGCGGTCTGACGGCCTGCCCTTATGGGGAAGTGCTGTGGCTTGCAAATATCGGAGGTTTTGTAGGCGCAGATACTACCGGCTGTATTCTGGCTTCAGGTATTTCTGCAGAGGAAGAGATAACACTTCTGGTGGATATTGGAACTAACGGAGAAATGGTTCTGGGAAATCGTGAAGGCCTGCTGGCATGTTCTACAGCGGCAGGTCCCGCTTTTGAAGGCGCAAAAATTGCATGCGGCATGCGGGGAAGCGAAGGAGCCATCGACAGAGTATGGATTGAAAAAGGAAGACTTTCCTATCATGTCATCGGCGGAGGAGAGGCAAAAGGAATCTGCGGTTCAGGTCTCTTGGATGCAGTATCCTGCCTTCTGCGGTTAGGGATGATAGAGGAAGGCGGACGTATGGAACAGGAGTGGCATTTTACAGATGACGTATATCTGTGCCAGAAAGATATCCGGGAACTTCAGCTGGCAAAAGCGGCGATCTGTGCGGGAATCCGGCTGTTGTGTTCTCAGAGAGGGATTGTCCCGGAGCAGATAGGGCAGGTATGGCTGGCTGGCGCCTTTGGAAATTATATGAATCCGTCCAGCGCCTGTGCGATTGGAATGTTCCCGGCAGAGCTGAACGGAAAGATACGTTCGATTGGGAATGCAGCCGGAGAAGGAGCACGTATGGCGGTCCTGAATGAAAGGGAATATGAGGAAAGCAGCTGTCTGGCAGCAAATACAGAATTTGTAGAACTGGCCCTCAAACAGGAATTTCAGGAGGTGTTTGTAGATGAACTCAGTTTTCCGGAATGAAGGTGAAGAGAAAGCTTTTGAGAATGCGAAAAAATTAGTTCTGTCCGGTGGTTTTTCGGAGGCGGCTCTTCTGGACTGCAGTACGCTCGAGCTGCGGGAAGAAGTACGCGAGATGTGCGGAGCCAATACCTGTGGTATGTACGGAAAAAACTGGGCCTGCCCGCCCGGGTGCGGAACCCTGGAGGAATGCAGAAAAAGAGTCGGCAGATACCATTATGGTATTCTTGTGCAGACAATAGGAGAACTGGAAGACAGCATGGACTTTGAGGGTATGCAGGCAGCTGAAAAACAGCATAAAGAAAATTTTCTGAAAGCTGCTGCCTTACTGAAAGAACAGCATCCAGAGCTTCTGGCGCTGGGGGCCGGCTGCTGTACGCTCTGCGCTTCCTGTTCCTACCCGGATTCACCCTGCCGTTTTCCGGAAAAACAGATTTCCTCAATGGAGTCTTACGGAATCGTGGTGAGTGATTTGTGCAGAGTCAACAATATGGGGTATTACTACGGCCCCGGCACGATTGCCTATACTTCCTGCTATCTGCTGGACTGATTTTCTTCCAGCTCCATCAGGTGGAAGGACAGGAGCAGGTACAGGATCTCAGGGGGATCCAAAAGATCGGATTTCAGAAATGCGCGGATTTTATCCATACGGTAGAGCAGAGTGCTTCTGTGAATGTCCAGAGCCTCTGAGGTCCGGGCAATATTCTGATGATTTTCCAGAAAGCAGCGAAGAGTCTCATAGAGATGGGAATGTCCTGCTTCATCCGCATATTTTAAAGAGAGAAGCTTCTCGTGGCAGATCATGTACGCGGGAAGCTTTTTTATTGCCTGTTCCAGAATATAATCCAGAGCGACGGCGTTGAAATGGTGTATGCTGAGCGCCGGGTTTTTACGCTTTCCTGTCTCCAGAGCAACTGATGCCTGCAGATACTGGCGGTGAAAATTGAAATGCCCGAGCATTTTCCGACTGAAGCCGGCATTCAGCATACTGTTCTGAATAAAGCCTTCCAGTTTTCCGGCGATTTCCTCTACTGTCATTTCAATCAGACTCAGATTGACAAAGACGACGGCGTTTCCTCTGTGTTCCACGGCGCAGCTGAAAGGAAGAGTGGTTTCGATATAGTTGCAGATAGAAAGAAGGGTCAGATTCTTTTGATCAATAAGACCCGTCCGGACTAGGATGCACAGATAGATATGGGAAGAAAGCCAGCCCCTTGCAGAAATCTGCTGGCTGATTTTTACATAGTCTGAGTGGGGATCCGTGAGCAGTGTAGCAAAAACCTCATGGAGAGGGTAGTCTGAGGAAGGCCCCCGCATCAGCCTGGTGGAAAAGGCGTGCGTCACCATCTGCGCCAGATACTCCAGAATAAAGCCGAAGGTATCGTCAAGCGGGGCTTCGCCTTCCATATAGAGCAGGCGGTAGACGGTATGTCCGCCTCCGGAAATGTTTACACAGAGAGCCGGAGCGGAAAAACGGTTGCCTGGATAAAAGAAATAGCCTGTTTTGTAGAATGCTTCTTCGTAATTGGGATCCTGCTTGAGACTGTTTATAATATCCCGGGTACTTTCGCTGGAGCCCAGGACCGGCTTATTCAGATCCATCAGATCCAGCTTCTTGGAGGCTACGATGGTGAAGTCCATGCCGATCAGCAGCATGGGATTTGGAATGACGCAGTCTGTCAGATCGAGGAGGGACTGAATCGAAGCATTTTCCAGGCGGGAATCCACAAGAGACTGATTCCACTGCTCATAAAGGGAAAAAATCTCCTGAAGCTCCGCGTACACATCAGCCGCCTTCGTGTCTTTTGGCAGAATACAGAGATTGGGATAATCCTGTTCGCAGAGAGGAAAGGTGCTGCCCGTCAGAATAAAAAGAACAGAAGTAAGATGGTGTGAGGGAACAGTAAAGTCAGGGTCGGTAACTACATAGACTCTTCCACTCTGAAAAGGCTTGTCTTTTCGGTAGGGAAGGGAGCAGGAGAGCACCGGACACGGGCTCAGAGAAGAGGAGGCACGGACGGGAAATGCTTTTCTGAGATGATATACAATGAGCTTGGCACTGAGCTTCAAAACAAGAACTCTCCTTTCTGGCTTTTCTATATTTTGTAGGAAATATGACAGACAAATTCTATAAAATAAGGAATTGTCTTCCGCCTGTTTTCTAGTATAATGAAATTATCAGAGAATTGCAAGGCGGTTTTTGGTCGTTTTGCACAGGAACAGGCGTAAGGTTAAGGGAGATGGTCCTTACGTCAAAATGATGGATTGGAGGTATCTTATGTTAACGAAGAAACAGAACATGCTTGAAGTAATCAAAGGGGGAAATCCGGATCGGTTTGTAAAGCAGTATGAAGCGTTGGCTTTTGTTATGAATACGCCCTATGCGATGCAGTACCCGCTGATGCCCGAAGGACCGGGGGCTCCTGCTGTAAAGTGTGCATGGGGATATACGAACGCGTGGCCGGCAGGTACGCCGGGAGCGTTTCCGGTACATGATCCGGAGCATCTGGTATGCCCGGATATTACGGAGTGGAAGAAATATGTGAAGGCTCCGGATATTAATTACACGGCGGAGGACTGGAAACCCTGCCAGGAAGCAGTGGCGGCAGTTGACCGGAATGAATATCTGGTAACAGCATTCGTAGCGCCCGGCGTATTTGAAATGTGCCATTATCTCTGCGAGATTCAGAACACCATGATGAATTTCTACGAAGAGCCGGAAGCTATGCATGAGCTGATCGAGTACATCACAGACTGGGAGCTGAAATGGGCGGAGCAGATCTGCACCTACATGAAGCCGGATGTAATCTTCCATCATGATGACTGGGGAACCCAGAAATCCACCTTTATCAGTGTAGATATGTTCCGGGAATTCTATCTGGAATCTTACAAGAAGATTTACGGCTACTATCATGATCACGGTGTACAGCTGGTTATCCACCACAATGACAGCTACAGCGCGACTCTGGTTCCCTCTATGATTGAGATGGGAATCGATGTATGGCAGGGATGCATGTCTGTCAATGATCTTCCCAAGCTGATTAAAGAGTATGGAAAAGATATCACCTTTATGGGCGGCATCGACAACGGGCTGGTAGACCGCATTGACTGGAATCAGGAGATGATCGCAGAGGCTACAGATCAGCTCTGCAGAGACTGCGGAAAGCTGTACTTCATCCCCAGCACCACACATGGTCTGAGCTTCTCCTGCATTCCTGGAGTCTATGAGGCAGTAGACGAAGAAATCGAAAAGATGACAAAGGAAATGTTCTGACAGAAACAGAAGACTGGAAGAACACGGGAGGAATAATAAGAAATGATAGTAATAGGTGAAAAAATCAATGGCTCCATCCCGGCGGTAGCCGAGGCGATTGCGAACAGGGATGCAGACTTTATCAAAAACCGTGCGAAGATGCAGGAAGAGGCCGGAGCGACCTTTATTGACTGCTGCGCTTCCGTACCGGAAGAGGAAGAGGTGGAAACACTTAAGTGGATGATCGACTGTATTCAGGAAGTGACAGATCTTCCGATTTCGGTAGACAGCCCCAGCCCGGACGTACTGCTGCAGGTATTTCCCTACTGTAAAAGACCGGGGCTTATCAATTCTGTTTCCGGCGAGGGAGATAAGATTGACAAGATCTTTCCGGCGATTGCAGATACAAAGTGGGAGGTTATCTGCCTGCTGTCAGATGATACAGGCATTCCCAAATGCGCTGCAGACCGTCTGAAGGTTTTCGACAAGATTATGGCGAAAGCAAAGGAGTACGGTATTGCGCCCAGCCGCATGCATATCGATCCCCTGGTAGAGATGCTCTGCACCTCAGAGAACGGCATAGAGACAAATACGGAGGTAATCAGCACAGTGCGCAGCCAGTATCCGGATATCCATATCACGGCGGCTGTGAGCAATATCTCGTTCAACCTTCCCGTCAGAAAAATGATTAATCTGGGCTTCACAGTTCTGGCCATGAATGCGGGACTGGACAGCGCGATTTTAGACCCCACCAACCGGGATTTGATGGGCGTGATTTATGCTACGGAGGCGCTTCTGGGAGAAGACGAATACTGTATGGAGTATATCGGCGCTTACCGGGAGGGCATCTTCGGACCGAAGAAATAGAAGGAAGAAAGAATTAATTCAGGAGGGAAAGAAAATGGCAGGAATTCAGGAAGTATACGATCTGGTAGTAAAAGGAAAGTCAAAGTTAATTGGGGCAGCAGTACAGGAAGCGCTTGATGCAGGCTGTGATGCTTCTGATATTCTGAATCAGGGTATGATTGCAGCTATGGATGAGGTAGGAGAGAAATTCAAAAACGGAGAAATTTTTGTTCCGGAGATGCTGATAGCAGCCAAGGCAATGAAGAAAGGCGTGGAGGTACTGAAACCCCATCTTGCTTCCGGAGCACAGGGCGCTCTTGGAAAGCTCATTATCGGAACTGTAGCAGGAGATCTGCATGATATCGGTAAGAATCTTGTGGCTATGATGATGGAATCTACCGGCTTCGAAGTAATCGATCTCGGTGTAGATGTTCCGAAGGAAAAATTCGTAGAAACTTATCGGGAAAATCCGGATACAAAGATTATCTGCTGTTCTGCTCTTCTGACAACTACAATGCCGTCACTGAAGGAGACAGTTGCTCTTCTGAATAGCTCTGATTTCCGCTCCAATATCAAAGTTATGGTAGGAGGAGCGCCTATTACACAGGCTTTTGCGGATGAGATTGGCGCAGACGCATATACAGAGGATGCAGCTTCTGCCGCCCAGAAGGCGAAAGAACTGGCAGGCTGATCGGCAGTCCCGGTATTAAGACAGGAAAGCAGAGGAAAAAGTATGTGAAGCAAGACGCCGGGAATTTCCCCGGCGTCTTGCTGATTGATTGGAAGAACTTTGTTTTTAGAAAATGATATGGAAAAATATAAAAATCATACTTGCAATTTACAGCCTGTCATGATAAAATTATTTGCGTTGTGATAGAAGCAGATGGTCCGCTGCCGTAGCAGACGGGAAGAGACGCCCTGAAAAGGCGGAAGAAACAGTTGCGTGCCGGCCTCCGGTGCGGTTTCACAGAACTCTTCGCTCTTGCGGTAAGAACATCAGGAAAGAAGGAGGAAACAACGAAATGAACGAGATTATCAAGAACATTGAGGCTGAGCAGCTGAAAACAGAAGTTCCCCAGTTCAACGTGGGAGACACCGTAAAGGTTTACGGAAAGATCAAAGAGGGAAACCGCGAAAGAATCCAGGTTTTTGAGGGAATTGTCCTGAAGAAGCAGGGTGGCGGCGTACGCGAGACCTTTACTGTAAGAAAGAATTCCAACGGTGTAGGCGTAGAGAAGACCTGGCCGCTGCATTCTCCGAATGTAGAGAAGGTAGAAGTGGTTCGTCGCGGTAAGGTTCGCCGTGCAAAACTGAATTACTTAAGAGGACGCGTTGGAAAGCGTGCGAAGGTAAAAGAGCTGGTAAAATAAAATTTTTACAGAACAGTTTATGGCTTGATAAAAGAGGGGAGAATGCAAATTCTCCCTTTTTATGATATCAGCTGTTTTATAGGGCAGAGGGAAAGGACAGCCGGATGAGAACAGTAAGAGGCTTAAGCTTTCGAAGAAGAAAAAAGAAAATAAGTCTGACGTCAATTCAGAAGACTGCATTATGGACCGGGGAGATTGTTCTGGCTTTTGTCATAGGCTGTATGCTGGCCTGGTTTTTTGGATTTACTCTGAGCAATGTGGGTCAGTCCATGGAGCCTGCGATTTACAGCGGCGATCGGGTGCTTGTCAATCGATTGATTTATGAACTTAAGACACCGGATTATGGAGATCTGATTGTCTTTAAACCGAATGGGAATCAAAACGCTCACTATCATATCAAACGTGTGGTGGGAAAACCGGGCGATAAGGTAACGATTGAAAGCGGGCGTGTATTTATAAATGGAGAAGTTCTGGATGAAAAAGTCCAGACAGAAAGTATGGCGGATGCAGGACTTGCGGAAGAAGGAGTAACTCTGGGCGCAGATGAATTTTTTGTGCTGGGTGATAACCGTAATAACAGTGAAGACAGCCGCAGCGCCGATATCGGCAATGTAGAAAGAAAAGATATTCTCGGGAAAGCCTGGTTTATTATTTCGCCAGGTGAACGATTCGGCTTCCTGAGATAATGCAGAGACAGAGAATGAGGTTTTTATGAATATACAGTGGTATCCTGGCCATATGACCAAGGCCAGAGGAATGATGCAGGAGAACAGCAAGCTCGTAGATTTGGTGATCGAGCTGGTGGATGCGCGCGTCCCCTATAGCAGCCGCAATCCGGATATCGATGAGATGGGGAAAAACAAAGCCCGGCTTCTTCTGCTGAATAAGGCAGATTTGGCGGATGATGCTGCCAACGAACTTTGGAGTGAGCATTTCCGCAGTCAGGGATTTCAGGTAGTCAAGCTTGATTCCAGGAGCAGAACAGGGCTGAAGGCAGTGCAGTCTGCAGTTCAGGAAGCATGCCGGGAAAAGACAGAGCGCGACAGAAAACGGGGTATTTTAAACCGCCCTGTCCGGGCTATGGTAGCTGGCATTCCTAATGTGGGAAAATCAACATTTATTAACAGCTTTGCAGGCAAAGCCTGTGCAAAAACCGGAAATAAACCGGGCGTTACCAGAGGAGCTCAGTGGGTTCGCCTGAACAAACAGGTGGAACTTCTGGATACACCGGGAATTCTCTGGCCCAGATTTGAGGATCAGGAAGTGGGACTGAAGCTTGCCCTTATAGGTTCTATCCGGGAAGAAGTGTTGAATACAGAGGAACTGGCCTGGGAACTTTTGAAGTTCTTGAATCAAAATTACAGGGGGCTGCTTCAGGAGCGTTATCAGACGGATGAAGGAAAAAGTCCGGTGGAGCAGCTTTGTGAACTTGCGCAGAGAAGGGGCTGCCTGAAAAAGGGAGGAGAACCTGACACAGGTAAGGCGGCGGCCATTCTGCTGGAAGAGTTTCGTTCCGGCAAACTGGGAAGAATTACACTGGAGCTGCCATGACAGGAGGAAATAATGTTCAAGAGAAGACGGGAAGAAGCTGAATTTACGGAAGATGAAGAGAAAAGAAATCCTCTGAAAGAACTGGTGGGGATGCTGATCTACATGGGAATTGTTCTGGGAGTTACTTTCCTGATTATTACCTTTGTGGGGCAGAGAACACATGTCAGCGGAGAATCCATGGAAAATACCCTGGATGACGGGGATCAGCTGATTGTGGATAAGATTACTTACCGTTTCCGGGATCCGGAGAGATTTGATATTATTGTTTTTCCGTTTCATTATAAAGAAAATACTTATTATATTAAACGTATTATAGGTCTTCCGGGTGAGACTGTTCAGGTTGCAGACGGAATGATTTATATTGATGGAAAAATCCTGGAAGAATCCTATGGACGAGAAGTGATGCAGGATCCGGGAATTGCTGCAGAACCCATTACTCTTGGAGAAGATGAATATTTTGTACTGGGTGATAACCGCAATCAGAGTTCTGACAGCCGGGATCCGAGTGTGGGACTGATACATAAGGATGAGATTATCGGACGGGCCTGGCTGCGCATCTGGCCATTGGATTCGTTTGGAATTCTGGAGCATCAGTAAGGGGAACGGAAGAGATGACAAAGACAGAACTTCTGCGGCAGCAGAGGGAGCAGCGAAAAGCAGAAAAGCTGGAGGCAGAAAGAAAACGCCTGGAGAATATGTGGGTTTATGAGCGTCAGTACGCAGAGTGCGGAGCTCTGTGCGGTATTGACGAGGTGGGACGCGGACCTCTGGCGGGTCCGGTGGTGGCCGGTGCAGTGATACTGCCGGTGGACTGTGAAATCCTGTATCTCAATGATTCCAAAAAACTTTCGGAAAAGAAGCGGGAACAGCTGTATGATGAGATTATGGAAAAGGCTGTGGCTGTGGGAATCGGAGCAGTAAGCCCCCAGAGAATAGATGAGATTAACATTCTGCAGGCTACTTATGAAGCTATGCGGATTGCCGTTTCCAGGCTGTCTGTTGTGCCTGCTCTGCTGCTGAATGATGCTGTAACAATTCCGGGCATAGATCTTCCTCAGGTGCCGATTATTAAGGGAGACGCCAAAAGTGTATCGATTGCCGCAGCCAGTATAGTGGCGAAAGTAACCAGAGATCGGATGATGGTGCAGTATGAAGAAATGTATCCGGGATATGCGTTTGCGTCCAATAAGGGATACGGATCCGCAAATCATATCAAAGCACTGAAGGAGCTGGGTCCCTGTCCGATTCACAGAAGATCCTTTATCAGAAATTTTGTGGGCGGAGAACAGAATCAGGTTTCAGCAGGAAAGTGACGATGGCAAACCAGAGGGAAAAGGGAAGGGAATATGAACGGAAGGCAGCAGAATATCTGGAAAGTCTGGGATGGACGATTCTGGAACGCAATTATCGCTGTAGGACAGGCGAAATTGATCTGATTGCAGCAGATGGAGATACTCTGGTTTTTGCTGAGGTCAAATATCGTCGGAGAGCTGGCTGCGGAAATCCCGCGGAGGCTGTAGACGGCAGAAAGCAGTATACCATTTGCCGCGTTTCGGATTATTACAGAATGAAACATCAGATACCTGACAACCGTTCCTGCCGTTTTGATGTGGTGGCTATACAGGGAGAAGACATTTTCCTGTACAGAAATGCATTTTTTTACCGGTAACCGGCCGGCAGAAAGAACAGTGTTCCGGGAAAGGAAGAAGCGGAATGGAATCATTGGTATGGAAGAAGACAGAAGGAAGGTCCTCGACAGAGATGAAAGTGCGGGAGGGCGTTCCTTTTTTGACATTTCCAGCGCTGGAAAAGACAGGTGTCGTTGTACATGGATTTTCCACAAGGCTGGGAGGCGTAAGCGAGGGAATTTTTTCGTCGATGAATGTCAGCTTTACCAGAGGCGACAGAGAAGAACATGTGAGAGAAAATTACAGAAAGCTGGGAGCTGCCATAGGGTTTTCCTGTGAGAACCTGGTCTGCTCCGATCAGACTCATACTACGAATCTGCGTGTCGTAACGGAACAGGACAGGGGGAAGGGGTTTATATATCCCAAAGATTATACAGATGTAGATGGTCTTGTGACGGATATACCGGGGCTGGTGCTCGCCACTTTCTATGCAGACTGTGTCCCGTTATATCTGGTAGATCCGGTACGCCGCTGCATCGGGCTTTCACATGCGGGATGGCGGGGAACAGCAGGCAAGATTGGACGGAAGACAGTGGAACTGATGAGGGACACTTATGGCAGCCGGCCGGAAGATTTGGTAGCGGCTATCGGACCCTCTATCTGTCAGAACTGCTATGAAGTCAGTCAGGATGTGACAGAGCAGTTTCAGGCCGCTTTTGATGAAAAACTGTGGCCGGAGCTTTTTTACAGGAAAGAAAACGGGAAGTATCAGCTGAATCTCTGGCGTGCCAATGAACATGGTTTTCTGGAAGCAGGCCTCAGACCGGAGAAGATCTTTGTTACTGATGTCTGCACCTGCTGTAATCCGAAGCTTCTGTTCAGTCATCGTGCTTCCCACGGGAAGAGGGGAAATCTCGGTGCGTTTCTGATGCTGAAGGCATAGAAAAGAAGAGTACAGAAATACGCAGAAAAAGGAGGCTGTCCTGATGATTCAGGGGCCTCCTTTTCTGTGGATGAATAAAGTCAGATTTTAATACCTGCTTTCTTTTTTTTCAGAAGACTGCGGATTTTTTCTGTAGGTGTATTGATCTTTCCTACGGGTGTATCATGGTTCAGGGTATCGATAATGGTGGCCAGGAATTTGGTCATATCCGCTTCTGTATAATAAGGTTTTTTCAGAAGTTCCGGATCCCGGTAATTCAGATTTGTGGTCACGATGCGCTTGATATATCCCTTCTCATAGTACTCATCAAATTTTTCAAAACCGTCTGTGAAAAGGCCGAAAGTACAGCAGATATATACATGCCGGGCTCCGCGTTCCTTCATCTGTTTTGCCACGTCCAGCATGCTGCCGCCGGAGGAAATCATGTCATCGATGATAATAACATCCTTTCCAACCAGGCTGTCTCCCAGAAATTCGTGCGCAACGATAGGATTTTTTCCGTTTATGATGGTAGAGTAGTCCCTTCTCTTATAGAACATACCAAGATCAATACCAAGTACGTTGGAAAAATATACGGCACGTTCCATGGCGCCTTCGTCCGGGGCGATAATCATCAGATGGTCGTTGTCCACTTTCAGATCCGGCTCTGTACGAATGAGAGCTTTCATAAACTGATAAGGGGGCTGGAAGTTATCAAAGCCGTTCAGCGGTGTGGCGTTCTGTACCCGCGGATCATGTGCGTCAAAGGTAATGATATTTTTGACACCCATATTCTGCAGTTCCTGCAGAGCAAGAGCACAGTCCAGAGATTCCCGGCGGGTTCTGCGGTGCTGACGTCCCTCATAGAGGAAAGGCATAATAACATTAATACGGTGAGCCTTTCCGGTAGCCGCGGAAATCATACGCTTCAGATCCTGATAATGGTCATCAGGTGACATATGGTTTTCGTGGCCGCAGACCGTATAGGTCAGGCTGTAATTACAGATATCCACCATAATAAAAAGGTCGCTGCCGCGAACAGATTCTCCAAGACGTCCCTTGGCTTCGCCTGTACCGAAACGCGGACAGGAACAGTCCACAAGATAAGACTTTTCTGCATAATTCTGAAAATATACATTGTCTCTGTGCTGGGTGTTTGCTGTTTCACGAAAGCTTACAAGATAGCGATCTACTTTTTCCGCGAAATCACGGCAGCTCTCCAGAGCTGCGATTTTCAGCGGCGCTACCGGCAGAATATTTTCGAACTGATTGTTTTCTGACATGAACTCCCTCCGAATGTACGATGTAAGTAAGTATGAAAGAAAGCTCCGAACGCGGAGCCCTTTCAGGAGCGCACTTTCATACGCTATATATAACTTTATACCATTACCTGGGGGAGGACGTCAAGCAGAACGGGTTTGTTTTTTGTTCCGATTGCCTCCGATGAGGAAAAGAACTGGCGCCACGATTCCGCCCAGCAGGTTACAGATGCCTAAAAGGCTGAAAGTGCTTCCAAGGCTGAATACACCGAAAACCAGAAAAACAATGCCCCATGCAATAAAAAGGGTAGAAGAAGTATTGACTGCGGAGATGATAATCGCAGCCAGAGCACAGACAGCCATTAAAACAGAAGCAGTGCGGAGCATAGTATTTTTCGTTGTTTCCATGATGTTTCCTCCTTAAGTAAAAGTCTGTATATTCAGATGATAGCAGAATTGCTGCGGAAAGACAAGCCAGAAGAGCCAGCTGCAGATTGCTTTTTCCATTCAAGTAGGGTATCATATAAAAATGAATAAATATATTGACAAGATTGTTAAGAGGTTATTATGAAAAAGATAAGAGAACATGTCATAAAGGCCGTGGAACCAGACAGTATCGCAGAGGAGCTGGAGCTTGCTCCCGGTGATGTGCTGGTGTCAGTAAATGGACAGCCTGTAGGCGATGTGCTGGATTATCATTATCTGATTAATGAAGAATATCTGGAAATCCTTGTGCGTAAGCCGGATGGAGAAGAGTGGGAACTGGAAATAGAAAAAGAATACGAAGATGATTTGGGCATCGAGTTTGAAAACGGGCTGATGGATGATTATCGTTCCTGCAGCAACAAGTGTGTGTTCTGCTTTATCGATCAGCTTCCGGAAGGAATGCGCAAAACACTGTATTTTAAGGATGATGATTCCCGTCTGTCTTTTTTGCAGGGAAATTATGTAACTTTAACGAATATGAGCGATGCGGATGTGGAGAGAATCATTACCTATCGTCTGGAGCCTGTTAATATTTCTTTCCAGACTACAGACCCGGATCTCCGCTGCCGCATGCTTCAGAACAGATTTGCCGGGGAAGCGCTGAAAAAAGCGGAGCGTCTCTATGAGGCAGGTATTACGATGAACGGCCAGATTGTGTTGTGCAAAGGTCTCAATGACGGAGAGCAGCTGGAGGCGAGCCTTCAGAAGCTGTCAGGGTATTTGCCGTATCTGCAGAGCGTATCAGTAGTGCCCGTAGGCCTGACAGATCACAGAGAGGGTCTGTATCCGCTGGAACCTTTTACGAAAGAGGATGCACGGAAAGTGCTGGAGCAGATTCACAGATGGCAGGAAAAACTGTACCGGCAGTATGGAACACATTTTGTTCATGCAGGTGATGAATGGTATTTGCTGGCCGGGCAGGAAATACCGCAGGCAGAAAATTACGACGGCTATCTTCAGCTGGAAAACGGAGTGGGAATGGTGCGCCTTTTCCGGGAAGAAGTTGAAGACAGTCTGGAGGAGCTGAAGAGAGAGCAGCCGGGGGCAGGATGTGTGAAAAGAAAAGTATCCATTGCTACAGGAATGCTTGCGGCGCCTATATTAAAGGAAACAGTTCAGAAGATTGAGAATCAGTATCCGGGTCTGGAAATACAGGTGTTTCCCATTGAAAACCGTTTCTTTGGAACACGGATTACGGTGGCGGGACTCCTGACCGGACGGGATCTGAGAGAGCAGCTTTCCGGATGTGAACTGGGCGAAGAATTGCTGCTGACAGAAAATATGTTTCGTGACGGGGAAGATGTCTTTCTTGATGACATCACTGCAGGAGAGCTTTCCGGGTCTTTACAAGTCCCCGTAACTATTGTAAAATCAGACGGAAAAGCCTTTGTGGAGGCCGTCCTTGGTCTGAAGAAGGAAGAAGACATGAAAAATGCGGGAAGAAAATATAGGGAAAAACAGCCCTATGAACACCGCCCTTAAAAACAGGAAAAGATAGAGAACAGGAGAACAGAGAAACTATGAGTAAACCAATTGTAGCCATTGTGGGTCGTCCCAATGTAGGAAAGTCTACTCTGTTTAACGCTCTGGCAGGAGAAAATATCTCCATTGTCAAGGATACGCCGGGAGTTACCAGAGACAGAATCTATGCGGACGTCACCTGGCTGGATCATTCTTTTACGCTGATTGATACCGGTGGTATTGAGCCGGACAGCAGCGATATCATTCTCTCTCAGATGAGGGAGCAGGCACAGATAGCCATTGATACGGCAGATGTGATTCTTTTTCTGACAGATGTTCGTCAGGGACTGGTAGATGCGGATTCCAAGGTGGCAGATATGCTCCGCCGCTCCAGAAAACCTGTGGTACTGGCAGTGAATAAGGTAGACAGCTTCCAGAAATTTATGGGAGATGTGTATGAGTTTTATAATCTTGGTATCGGAGATCCGGTACCCGTGTCTGCAGCCTCCCGTCTGGGGCTGGGAGACATGCTGGATGAAGTGGTGAAATATTTCCCGGAAGGGAACAGCGAAGAGGAAGAGGACGAGCGTCCGAGAATTGCCATAGTGGGTAAACCCAATGTGGGAAAATCTTCCATTATCAATAAGCTGATCGGAGAAAACCGGGTTATCGTTTCCAATATTGCAGGTACTACCAGAGATGCGATTGATACAGAAGTCCGCCGGAACGGAAGGGATTATATTTTTATTGATACAGCCGGGCTGAGACGTAAGAATAAGATCAAAGAGGAGCTGGAGCGTTACAGCATTATCCGGACGGTTACAGCTGTGGAACGCGCTGATGTGGTAATCCTGGTAATTGATGCAAAAGAAGGCGTCACAGAGCAGGATGCAAAGATAGCAGGTATTGCGCATGAGCGCGGCAAGGGAATTATCATTGCAGTGAACAAATGGGATGCCATTGAGAAGAATGATAAGACTGTCTATGAGTATACAAATAAAATCCGGACAATCCTGTCCTATATGCCTTATGCAGAGATTACCTTTATTTCCGCAGTGACGGGACAGCGTCTGCCGAAGCTTTTTGAATTGATTGACATGGTAATTCAGAACCAGAATCTTCGGATTGCCACAGGCGTTCTGAATGAGATTATGACAGAAGCCGTGGCATTGCAGCAGCCCCCTTCAGATAAAGGAAAGAGACTGAAGCTTTTCTATATTACACAGGTGGCTGTGAAGCCTCCCACCTTCGTTATTTTTGTTAACGATAAGGAACTGATGCATTTTTCCTACACGCGTTATCTGGAAAACAAGATTCGGGATGCGTTTGGCTTCCGCGGAACGGCGCTGAAATTCCTGATTCGGGAAAGGAAGGGAGAGCAGTAAGATGATACGGCTGATGTGTGTGGCTATAGGATATCTGTTTGGTCTTTTTCAGACCAGCTATATTTACGGACGTATAAAAGGTATGGATATCCGGGAGCATGGAAGCGGAAATGCAGGAGCGACGAATGCTCTGCGGACACTGGGCTGGAAAGCCGGTCTGATTACATTTCTGGGAGATTGTTTTAAATGTGTGTTCGCGGTATTGCTGGCGCGGTTTCTGACGGCCAGTCTGTGTCCAAATGAGAATATTGGCGCGCTGGCAGGAATGTATGCGGCTTTGGGCGTGATTCTGGGTCATAATTTTCCGTGTTATCTGAAGTTTCATGGAGGAAAGGGGATTTCGGCGACAGCAGGACTCTTTCTGTCTCTGGATCCGATTCTGACACTGGTGGCATTGATTCTGTTTGCGGGTTCTGTGAAAATTACCCGTTATGTTTCTCTGGGATCAATTCTGGTAAGTATCTGGCTTCCTGTAGGTGTCTTTATTTACGGTGTTCTGGGAAAATGGGGGCTTGCGCAGGGACAGCTTTATGAAATGTATGCAATTGCAGTATTTCTGTGTGTAATGGCTCTGTTTCGTCACAGAAAAAATATTCACGGCCTTTTGACGGGGACAGAGAGAAAGCTGGGAGAAAAGGCTGAATAGAAACAGCAAGAGGAATATAGTAAAAGGAGAGAAAAATCATGGCAAAAGTAGGCGTTATCGGAGCGGGAAGCTGGGGAACAGCGTTGTCTGTACTTCTGCATGGCAATGGACATGAGGTAGAGATCTGGTCTATTTCTCAGCCGGAGGTAGATATGCTCAATACACAGCATGAGCATAAGGATAAGCTGCCTGGAGTTAAGATTGCGGAGGATATCCGGATTACTACGGATCTGGAAAGTACCGTAAAAGGAAAAGATCTTCTGGTGCTGGCAGTGCCGTCTCCCTATACGAGAAGCACAGCCCATTCCATGGCACCCTTTGTGGCAGACGGACAGCTTATTGTAAATGTTGCAAAGGGAATTGAGGAAAGCACCCTGATGGTTCTGACGGAGATCATCGAACAGGAGATTCCGAACTGCAGAGCTGCTGTTCTGTCCGGACCGAGTCATGCAGAGGAAGTGGGCAGGGGGCTGCCCACAACGGTAGTAGCTGGCGCTCATGATCAGAAAACGGCAGAATTTATACAGAATGTTTTTATGAACCGGGTATTTCGTGTGTATACCAGCCCTGACATGCTGGGCATTGAGCTGGGGGGCTCGCTTAAAAATGTGATTGCGTTAGCGGCAGGAATTGCAGACGGACTCGGCTATGGTGATAATACAAAGGCAGCTCTTATTACCCGCGGAATTGCGGAGATGAGTCGTATCGGCGTGGCTATGGGAGGACGGCAGGAAACCTTTAACGGACTGTCCGGAATCGGAGATCTGATCGTAACCTGCGCTTCTGTCCACAGTCGGAACAGGAAGGCCGGTTACCTGATGGGACAGGGAAAGACCATGCAGGAGGCCATGGATGAAGTAAAGATGGTGGTTGAGGGTGTGTATTCTGCAAAGGCGGCGGTAGCGCTGGCGCGTAAATACGGAGTGGAAATTCCGATTATCGAGCAGGTAAATGCCGTTCTGTTTGAGAACAAGTCGGCAAAGGAAGCGGTTATGGATCTGATGCTGAGAGACAAGAAAATAGAGAATCCTTTGCTTCCCTGGGAATAAAGAGATTTTCATTCTGGATTAAAATGGGGGAAGAGGAATGGAATGTTTTAACTGTCATAAAAAATTTGACTATGAAAAATATTATGGAATCTGTCCCAAATGCGGTTGCTTTAATAAGAAAGAATCGCAGCAGGAGAGTCATGAAGAGCTGCACGAACGATTGGGGGATGATGCATGTTATATGGGGGAAGTCTGCGGTCAGCCGCAGACTTCCCCTTCCTTCCAGAATGCGCAGTCACGGCCGGACGGACATGAGAAAATATACCAGAGAGAAACACAGAAACGCAGTGGCTCTGGCGGGCTGATTTTCAGCATCATATTTCTGATTCTCTCTCTGATTGTACTGGTTTCCGGCGCTTTGTTCTTTTTTGCGGCCGAAAGCGGAGAAACAGAGGGAATGGGAGAAGAGCTGCAGATATGGTCTCATGATGCGGGAGAAAGCTTTGCGTTTCAGCAGGGATTCCTTCAGATTACAGAGGTGCGGAAACTGGCAGATCAGGAGAGTCTGCCAAAGCTGGAGGAGGGCATGCAGCTGATTGCAGTGCATGTGACAGCGCAGGGCGACGGGGAATATGAAGACTATAACAGAATTCTGCCTCCTTATATTGAAACAGATGGCTTGTACCGGTGCGCTTTATCTTCTTATGATTTTGAACCGTATGCGCAGATGCTGGGTGTTTATCCGGTTCTGGACGAATACGCGCTTATGGGAGAGGATTCCTGTGACGGCTGGTACAGTTTTGTAACAGAAGAGAACACGGAGGAGCTCCGTATCTGTTTTGACGAATATGACGGCAGCGACTGGGACGGAGGCAGACTTCTTGCGTCACATTGTGTAGAGCTGAAAATAGCAGAACCGGCGGCAGAGGAAGGGGGACAGGCTGATGAACAGTAGGGCAAAAGGAGTGATTACGGCATTGCTTCTTATAGTCAGTATTCTGTTTCTGGGTATTGGCATTGTCTTCTGGATTATGGGGACGGGCAGTTTCCGTGGTTATACAGAAAAAGAACCCTGGTGTATTGTGGAGCTGAAAGATGTCATGGAGCTGGGTACAGTGTATGAAGGCGTGCAGGCTGAAAAAGGATATTCATTTTATGAATTTTCCTATCTGGTCACAAACACCGGAGACAGAGAAAGCTACCGCCCGCTTCCTGACATGTATTATGAGGGAGCGGAATATGATGATGTATATGATGAATATTACTGGGCTGCCACGGAAGAATCCTGGGAACAGGAGGAACGGCCGCTGTTTGAGGGGTCCTATGAGGGGTGCGTTCCTCCGGGCAGAACCGGAAAAGCATCAGAAGTACTGATGATTAAGCAGGGAGTTACTGTGATTCAGGCATTCTACTATCCGGGATATTCCGATGAGGAGGCGGTTGTGGAGATTTCGGTGCCCTGAGCAGAGTATAGATGGCAGTTTTCGATAGCCCGCAGCGAAAAAATCGATTGACAAACTGTATTTTCCGAGTTACAATGTGTAAAGCGATGCGGCACTTTAATGCGACACAGCGTTGTGGCATAAAAGCGGCGCAGCGCGAAAAGGAGATACAGGAGGATTTCATATGAAAAAGTTATTGGCACTGATGTTGGTATTGGGCATGACTCTTTCTCTGGCTGCCTGTGGAGGCAAGGAGAGTACAGACACTGCTTCAGAAGCAGAGACAACGGAGACTGCAGAAACGGCGGAACCTTCAGAAGATGGCAAATATGTGGTGGGCATCTGCCAGCTGGTACAGCATGAAGCATTGGACGCAGCGACACAGGGCTTTAAGGATGCTTTAACAGAGGCCTTTGGTGAAAATGTAGAGTTTGACGAGCAGAATGCTTCCAACGATTCTGCCACATGTGCAACGATTATCAATCAGTTTGTGTCTAATGATGTAGACCTGATTCTTGCAAATGCGACGGCTGCTCTTCAGGCAGCAGCTCAGGGAACGGATTCCATTCCGGTTCTGGGAACTTCCGTAACAGAGTATGGTGTGGCTCTTGATATTGATAATTTTGATGGAACAGTTGGGACTAATGTATCCGGTACCTCTGACCTGGCTCCCCTTGACGAGCAGGCAGCTATGCTGAATGAGCTGTTCCCGGATGCGAAGACAGTAGGTCTTCTCTATTGTTCTGCGGAAGCAAACTCTCAGTATCAGGTAGATACGGTTCAGGGATATCTGCAGGAACTGGGATATACCTGTACACAGTATTCTTTCTCTGATTCCAATGACCTGGCAGCAGTAGTAACTACAGCAGCAAGCGAAAGCGATGTGATTTATGTTCCTACCGATAATACCGTGGCTTCCAATACAGAGATTATCCGGAATGTATGTGAGCCGGCAGGCGTTCCTGTAATCGCAGGAGAGGAAGGCATCTGCAGAGGCTGCGGTGTGGCTACTCTTTCTATCAGTTATTATGATCTGGGCGTTGCCACCGGAAACATGGCAGTACGGATTCTTTCCGGAGAGGAAAATGTTTCTGAAATGCCGGTAGAATATGCTCCGGAGTTTACAAAGAAATACAACGCAGAGCTTGCGGAGGCTATGGGTGTGACTATTCCGGATGACTATGTGGCAATTGAGGCGGCAGCGGAGTAAAGCAAAAGCATTCAAAACGGTAAAGAAATAAAAATGAAAAGCGGCGAAAAAAGGTCTTTCCTTTTGCGCCGCTTTTTGATATAATATTGAAAGTTGTACGCTTTTTTAGAAAGGCGGTATTTTACAGGCAGGAGGAATTGTAAGGTGGAAATTATGAAGTTTATCAACGCCCTTCCCGGTCCCGTAGCTCAGGGATTGATTTGGGGTATCATGGCTATAGGCGTTTACATCACCTATAAGGTGCTGGATCTGGCGGATCTGACTGTAGACGGAACTATGGCGACAGGGGGAGCCGTGTGTATTATGATGATGCAGAGCGGTCATTCCGTGGGCGTTTCTCTGTTTGTGGCATTTCTGGCAGGAATGGCAGCAGGTCTTGTAACGGGACTCTTTCATACAGCTATGGGAATTCCCGCGATTCTGGCAGGAATTCTGACGCAGCTGGGACTGTATTCTGTTAATCTTCGAATTATGGATGAAAAAGCCAACGTGGCTTTAGCTTTTGGAAAATATGATCAGCTGGTTTCTCTTCGATGGGTCAGAGATGTTCCTTTTTATCAGAATACAATTTTTGTATCTGCAATTTTCGTAATTGTATTGATTGCAGTGCTGTACTGGTTTTTTGGAACAGAGCTCGGCTGTTCTATCCGTGCAACCGGAAACAATGAAAACATGTCACGTGCTCAGGGTATCAATACCGATACAGCGAAACTGCTTGGCCTGATGCTTTCCAACGGCATTGTGGCTCTTTCCAGCGGACTTTACGCGCAGTATCAGGGATTTGCAGATGTAAATGCAGGTCGCGGAGCCATTGTTATCGGTCTTGCTGCAGTAATCATCGGTAACGTGATTTTTGGAAAAATCAGCCGTAACTTTGCTTTTAAGCTGGTATCTGTAGTGCTTGGAGCAATTATCTACTGGGTAGTTTATCAGGTGGTCATAACTGCAGGCCTGAATGCCAATGACATGAAGCTGATCTCAGCTCTGGTGGTAGCAGTGTTCCTGGCAGTACCTTATCTGAAACAAAAATGTAATATGTGATTGTTTTATTTGCACCAACAATAAAAAGAATAATTATGAAAGTGAGAAGAAATTTATTAATCGCCCTTTCCCTTCTGTCTCTCAGCGCCAACGCACAGCGTATCAAAGGCAGCGACACCGTATTGCCTGTTGCCCAACAAACAGCAGAGCGATTTATGAAT
>CALWGE010000034.1 GCA_944378225.1 uncultured Merdimonas sp. | reverse complement strand
TGGTTTGACCCGCTGTTCCTGGTTATCAAGGGAATGCAGGACAAGCAGATGCAGGTTCTGGAGTTCATTAAGATGATTTCTGATATGGGAATGCAGAGTACTGGCGGACTTTCCAACAACTCCAACGGAATGCCGAAGCACATCCGTCCGATCATGGACTCCGCTATGGTAGCTATGGCTATGATGAACGGCCTGACTTCCGCTATCGTAAATCCCTGTGATTTAAGACTGATGGAGACCATTAAGTCCTGCGATATCATCAAGAATAATAACCTGTACGCAGATTCTTATCTTGAGATCTAATTACGGACGCATCATAATTAAGTTTTAGCCATAAAACAAATTTCCCCTGGAATCGATCAAAAATTTTGATCTGTTTCCAGGGGAAATTTTATTTCGAAAAAGAATACCCGCTTGTCAACTGCCGTGTCAGTGCTTCCATGCGGGGCAGTGCGTGGGAAAAGAATGCCTTGTAACTTTCACAGAAATAGTTTATTCCATCCTTACCTGTGCGGTGTCTGCGGCAGCCATTTCTGCAGAGACGATAGAAAGGACAGCTTCTGCATTGACTGGGGATCTTGAATGATTCTTCCAGAAACAGAGTCTGTATCGGGCTGTTCTGTAATTCTTTGAGAGAATGTTCCCGGATATTTCCCAGAAAATACTCATCAGTTACATAAAAATCGCACGGGAATACGGAACCGTCAGCTTCAATGACTGTCTGCTGTCCACAGGTTCCGCACTGTTCACAGGCTTCGGGAAGCATTCCCAGCATTAAATCCAGATAATTTTCAAATTGTCTTATATAAGGAGCGCGGTGCCGCATGCAATCCTCGTACCAGAGATCGAATAATTGAATCAGAAAATTTCCATATTGCTCTGGAAGCAGAGACCAGGGCTGCCGGCCTTCCTTTTCTCCAAGTGGATCCAGGCAGGCAATATACTGTTGAAAATGAAAACCCTGTGACTGATAGAAAGAATAAATATCTCTGATATTGTCGGCAGTCAGACTGTTCACAACTGTCAGAACATTATATTCCACCTGATATTGGTTAAAAAGCTGTGCGGCAGAAAGAATATTGGAAAATGTAGGAGTTCCTTGCTGACTTTTCCGGAAAAAATCGTGTGTAGTCTGGATACCATCCAGAGAAAGACCGGTCAGAAAATGATTTTCAGCAAGAAAGGCAGCCCATTCACGGTTGATTTGATACCCATTGGTCTGGATTGCACGAAATACAGGAATTTTTTTTGTATTATAGGTTTTCTCCATTTCAAGATAGGTCCGAAAAAAGGGAAGACCAGCCAGGGTGGGCTCCCCGCCCTGCCATGCAATACTGCAGGAGCCCTCTGCATACTCAAAAATGCGTGAAATAACTTTTTCTAAAGTTTCGAGGGTCATTCTGCCATAGTTTTTAATTTGCCTGCGGGCAGAAACGTCCATATAAAAACAATAACTGCAATTCATATTGCAGGAGGAAGAAACAGGTTTGATAAGTACACTTAAAGGCGGCAAGGCTGTAATTCCCCTTTCTTTTTTCTCATCATATCACGAAGCAGGAAGAGAGGCAATATATGTGATTGATTTGATTAAAATATAATCAGATTGTAATTGCAGAAAAAGGAAATGTCTGTTATAATAAAACGAAAATAAGGAAAAGGATGTATGTGGGATGAAATATGAAGAGCGGAAGGAATTGATTTTATCCTTTCTGAATTTTCATGAAAGCATGTCAGTTCAGCAGCTGGTGGATGTTATGAAGAATTCTCCGGCCACTGTACGCAGAGACATTTCCAGAATGGAAGAAGAGGGAGTTCTGGAGCGCTACTGGGGAGGAATCCGGAGAAAGCAGACACCGGAAAACAAACGGAAAAGCGCCCTGCAGAATCAGGAGCCGGATGGAAAATATGCGGCTATCGGACAGGCGGCAGCCAGAGAGCTCAGGGATAATGAGTTGATTTTTATTGGTTCCGGAACAACGACACTTGAGATGATACCTTATATAGAAAACCGGAATATTCATGTAATTACAAACGGAATCCCTCAATTGGAGGCTCTGCATCGAAAAAATATTCAGGCTCTTCTTCTTTGCGGTTTTTTTAAAGAATATTCCCGTTCTGTTGTTGGAAAGGAAACCGTGGACATGCTGCGGGGGTATCATTTTGATCGCTCATTTCTGGGGGCAAATGGAATTAATGATAATTTATGTCTGCTTTCAGCTGATGAATATGAGGATGAAATCAAAAAGCTTTGTATTCTGCAGTCCAGAAAAACATATCTGTTGATTGGAAGAGAAAAGTTCCACAGAACTGCTTATTATTCGGTGCCTGAGAATCTGGCTGGTGAGGTTACCATATTTACGGATTATCCGGAATATCCATCCAGATACTGGAAGAGTAATGGGGAATCTTATACAGGTTTGATTTCTGAATTGAGAAGGAATGATTAAAATATAATCAATAATATATAAAATAATCAAATAAATGATTAAAATATGATTTTGTAATTGACTAATTGACGAATAGGTGATATATTGAGAGTACAGAAATATAAGATTTGACGAAATCTTATGGAAGAAGGTACTCTCTTTTTTTATCCGCGGAAAAGGAGATGGGTATGAGAAAAATACTGGAGGGAAAAAATGAATTCTGTTATAAGTTTTCTTGTCAATGATTTTCTGACAACGCCTACGCTTTTAATTGGACTTTTGATTCTGCTGGGTTATATTCTGCAGAAAGCAGGCCCTGTAAAAACAGTTACCGGAACGATAAGTGCTATGGTCGGACTGCAGCTTATCATTTTCGGAGGAAATCAGTTTTCAAGCGTTTTCAAACCCATAACGACAGCCGTCTGTGACGCAACAGGAATTCAGGGCTATATCATGGATTCTTACGCAATGAAGGCTGCCAGCCAGGAAGCCCTGGGGGATGCGTTTGGCTGGATGGCCTATGTATTTCTGATTGCTTTTGCAGTGAATCTGCTTCTGGTTCTGTTTGGTAAGTATACAAAGATGAAGGGTATCTTCCTGACAGGAAATGCAGGAACTGCACATTCTCAGGCGATGCTGTGGCTGATTATGGCAAACTTTGCACTGCCTTCTGTGGCTACTATTATAATTTCCGGTATTCTGGTTGGTATCTACTGGGCAGTATCCACAACACTTGCCGCAGGAGTAGTTGACGAGGTTACAGACGGAGGCGGATTTACAGTAGGTCATAACCAGCAGATAGGAATCTGGTTCTTTGGCCGTCTGGCTCCAAAGCTTGCCGGAAAGAAGCGGATTGACTGTGAAGATATGAAGCTCCCCGGATGGCTTGCGATTTTCAATAATAATGTGGCATCTGTGGCTATCCTGATGTTTGTATTTGTAGGCCTGTTCTGTATTCCTCTGGGAATCAGCGGAATTGAAGAGCTTTCCGGAGGTACTCATTGGCTGGTATACCTGATTATGGTTGGAATTCAGTTCTCCATGTATATGGTAATCCTTCTTCAGGGTGTCCGGATGCTGTGCTCCGAACTGACTGCTTCCTTCCAGGGAATTCAGCAGAAGATTGTTCCGGATGCAATTCCTGCTATCGATGTAGCAGCTCTGCTTCCGTTTTCACCTAACGCAGCTACCTTTGGATTCCTGTTCTGTACACTGGGAACGGTATTTTCCATGGCTATTCTCCTGGTGACCGGAAGCTCCATGATGATGCTTCCCGGCTTTACCCCGCTGTTCTTCTCAGGCGGCCCTATCGGAGTGGTAGCAAACAAGAAGGGCGGACTGAGAGCAGTGATTATCTGCTGCTTCCTGCTGGGAGTTATTCAGACTTTTGGAACCTGCTGGGCAATAACACAGGTACATTATGCGGCAGCGACCGGATGGTCTGGTATGTTTGATCTTTCCACTGTATGGCCGGCAGTGATTCAGATCTTACGCTGGATAGGAAATCTGTTCGGAATAACAATATAGGCAGTATTTCTTTTATAGTTAATATTTATACACACCCTGTCCGGAAAAGGATCCGAAAGGAATTTTATTCTCCGGACAGGGACTTCCTCAAAAGTCTAAGACAAAATGAAAGGAGAAGACTGAAATGGACGGAAATAAGATTAATGTATTATTTGTGTGTGGTATGGGAATGGGTACCAGCACCATGGCTGAGCTGGGTGTAAAGAATAATCTGGGCAAGCTTAAAATTGCGGCAAATGTTCAGCATACCTCTCTTGGTCAGATGGAGTCTCTGCGAGACTGGGCTGACATTATTGTTATTCTGAAAAATCTGTTTTCAGAGATAACGGTGAAAGAAGGGGAATTTATTATTCCGGTTGTAAATGTAATGGATGGGAAAGGTATAGCAGCTGAGATTGAAAAAATTGTGGATGTACATTTCCCCCAGGCGAAAGGATAATCTTACATGAAAGCCATTATTGTTTTTTATGACACTCTGAACCGGCGCTATCTTCCGTGCTATAATCCGGAGGCAACAACGATAGCGCCGAACTTTACAAGGCTGGCACAGCACAGTGTCCAGTTTGAAAACAGCTACGTGGGCTCCATGCCCTGTATTCCTGCCAGAAGAGAGCTGCACACAGGACGCTATAATTTTCTTCACAGGGAATGGGGACCGCTGGAGCCCTTTGACGATTCCATGCCGGAAATTCTCAAAGAACATGGTATTTACACGCATCTGATTTCGGATCATCTGCATTACTGGGAAGACGGCGGGTCCACATACCATTCACGGTATTCTTCCTGGGAGATTATCCGCGGCCAGGAAGGTGATCACTGGAAAGGTGAAAAGAAAGAGCCGCAGATTCCTCCTGTGGTAAAAGTTCCCCAGAAGCAGCAGGGTACAGGAACATCAGGACTGTGGCGGTATGACTGGGTCAACAGGCAGTATATTCGTGAGGAAAAGAAATACCCTCAGACTCAGTGTTTTGAGAGAGGCTGCGAGTAAATGGAAAAAAATCATGATCAGGACAACTGGCTGCTGCATCTGGAAACATTTGATCCGCATGAGCCTTTTTATGTTCCGCAAAAATATCTGGATATGTATCCGGAAGATTATGATGGAAAGCATTTTGACTGGCCCCGGGGAGAGGTTTCGGAAGAACCGGCGGAGATCGCCCATTGCCGCAGACAGTATCAGGCACTGGTTACCATGTGTGATTACAGTCTGGGACGGATTCTGGATTTGATGGATCGGTATGACATGTGGAAAGATACCATGCTGATTGTAGGAACCGATCATGGTTTCCTGCTTGCGGAGCATGGATACTGGGGAAAAAATCAAATGCCCTATTATAATGAAGTGGCGCATACACCGCTCTTTATCTGGGATCCCAGATATAAAGAGAAGGGAATCCACCGTCAGTCTCTGGTACAGATGATTGACTGGATGCCCACGCTTCTGCAGTATTTTCAGGTGGGAATTCCGAAAGATGTACAGGGAAGTCCTCTGGATGAAGTAATAAAACATGACACACCGAACCGGGCCTATGCTCTTTACGGAGTATTCAGCGGTCATGTGAATATTACGGACGGAGATTATGCATATATGAGGGCGCCGCTGCCGGAAAAGGCAGATGAGGTATATAATTATACTCTGATGCCTAATCATATGAATAAACGGTTTGATCCGGAAGAACTTCAGAATGCTGAACTGGTAAAGCCATTCTCCTTTACGAAGGGATGTCCGGTTCTGAAGGTAAAGAGTAAAGATAAGTATAAAGTCAGCCGTTTTGGAACACGGCTTTATGATTTGAGAACAGATCCGGAAGAAAAGACACCGCTGAAGAATGAAGACGTGGAGAATAGAATGATCCTGGCGATGATCAGAGCCATGAAGGAAAATGATTGTCCGGAAGAACAGTTTGAGCGTCTGGGACTGGTAAAATAAATAAAAGACAGCTGGTGTGTCGAACCCGGAGGGTATCTGCCCTCTGGGTTTTTTGTGCGATATTTACAAACCCCCACCCGGGGATATTGACTTCTCTGTACACGAGTGATAAACTTTAAACAATAAGGCAACAGATAAGTAAGGAGGAATCTGAAAATGAGCGTGTTAACTGATTTGATTTACAAAGGCTCCAATGCGGTTGCCGGACTCACAGAGGGCGCTGTGAATGACGCAATCGCGAAGTACGGAGAGGACAAGAAGGTAGCGATGCCTGATACCGCTTACTTCCTGCCGACGATTTATGCAGCTACAGGAGTAAAAGTCACAAAGCTGGGTGATCTTCCCGCCTGTGTAGGCGTGCTTAAAAGTCTGATTACAAACAAGGAAGAGCTGGGTGATGCCCTGAACGCAGGACTGGCTACAGCAGTAGGAGCTGAGATTATCGAAGCCCTGAAGTATGTGGACAATGCAGATCCTTATGCGGAGGACAGCGGAATAGGTTTTGTTCCGGACCCGGTTATCCGTTCTCTGGGAGTACCCCTTGTTACCGGTGATATTCCGGGAGTGGCGGTAGTCCTTGGAAAAGCCGACAATGCAGCGGATGTTGTAAGTGTAGTCAAGGATTATCAGAGTAAAGGTATTATGACCTTCCTGATAGGAGATGTGATTGAACAGTGCGCAGAAGGCGGAGTCAAGATGGGTCTGGATCTGCGTGTTATTCCGCTGGGACATGATGTAACTTCTGTTATCCATGTTGTGACTGTAGCTGTACGTGCAGCGCTGATTTTCGGAAACCTGACGCCGGGCGATCTTCCGGGACTGCTTGCTTATACAAAAGAAAGAGTTCCGGCTTTTGTAAATACTTTTGGAGCCATTGATGAGGTTGTGGTATCTGCAGGAGCAGGAGCCATTGCACTTGGATTCCCGGTAGTAGTAGACATCGATTTGGGAGAGAATCAGGTGCCGGGAGCTTTGGAGTCTGTGACAGATCATGCCAATACCGTAAAGAAATCACTGGAACTGCGCAATATTAAGATCAAAGTGACAGAGCTTCCCATTCCTGTTTCCTTTGCTTCCGCCTTTGAGGGTGAGATTATCCGTAAGGGTGATATGCAGGTGGAATTCAGTTCTCATAAGGCTCCGACCTGTGAGTTGGTAGAAACTGTTCCGGCAGAAGAAGTAGAAGACCATAAAATTACGATCACCGGAAAGGATCTGGATGAACTGGAGCAGGGGCAGACTTTTGCGCTGGCTACCTGCATTAAGGTTGCCGGAGCGAAGATGCAGTCTGACTTCGAACCGGTTATTGAGCGTAAGATTCATGCATGGTATAACTACATGGAAGGCGTTATGCATACCGGCCAGAGAAATCAGATTCGTGTACGTGTCAGCAAGGAAGCCTTCGAGAAGGGACTTCGTCTGAAGGATTTCGGAGAAGTACTTTATGTCATGATTATGGACGAGTTTGATATCGTAGTAGATAAGTGCGAGATCGAAATTGTTACTGATACAGAGAAGGTTCAGGAGATCCTGGATAAGAAAGCTATGCCGGCTTATGAGGCCAGAGATGAGCGTCTGGAGACTCTGACAGATGAGAGCGTAGATAAATTCTATACCTGTACGCTTTGTCAGTCCTTTGCTCCGTCTCATTGCTGTGTGGTAACACCGGAACGTCTGGGACTGTGCGGCGCTGTGTCATGGCTTGACGCAAAGGCTACCAAGGAACTGAATCCTGAAGGACCCTGCCAGCCTATTTCCAAGGAAGGCTGTGAGGATGAGCTGAAAGGCATCTATCCGGATGTAAACCGTATGGTTGAAGAGGCTACGCATGGAGCACTGAGCCGGGTTACCCTGTATTCCATTATGGAAGATCCCATGACTTCCTGCGGATGTTTTGAATGTATCTGCGGCATTGAGCCGTTCTCAAACGGTGTTATTATTGCAAATCGTGAGTATGCAGGCATGACACCTCTTGGCATGACCTTTGGAGAGCTGGCAAGTATGACGGGCGGCGGTGTTCAGACTCCCGGATTCATGGGCCATGGACGTCACTTTATCGCATCCAAAAAATTCATGAGCGCAGAAGGCGGTTTTGAACGTATCGTATGGATGCCCAAGGAATTGAAGGATGATGTGGCGGAGCGTCTGAATAAAGCGGCCAAGGAAAAATACGGCATTGATAATTTTACAGATATGATCGCAGATGAAACCGTGGCAACGGATGAGGAGACTCTGATGGCTTATCTTCAGGAGAAAAATCATCCGGTACTGGGACTGGATCCGATTATGTAAATAAAGTCTGAACGGATTTATATCCGGATCAGAAAGAAAATAGATACCCTGCAGTGCAGTCAGTGCTGCAGGGTATTTGAATATGAAGACTTCTGTCACAGCAGACGGAAAGAAAAGAGGAGAGAGGCATGAAAGTGTGGACGCCGACAGAAAATGGAGAGAAAACGCATTATGCGGGAATGGCAGTTCTGGGTATCTTTGGAATTGTAGCGCTGGCAATGCTGATGAGCATAGCTCTGGCTGTGCTTAGCATTACTCTGGGTATGTCAAAAACACTGATATTTCTTTTCTATCTGCTTGGTACGGGAGTAACTGTCTGGCTTGCTTTTCTGCTTGGGCGCCGGCTGCATAGAGAAGAAATACTGTTTTGTCTGGATGAGCAGGATCGGCTTTTTATTATTCAGGCAGGAATGTATATGGACTATCGACGCGGGATATGGGGATATAGCAGGACATCCATAGAAATACAGAAAAAAATAGAACGCATGAAGAAACAGATGCTTATAGAACATAAGGTTCCGGCTATAGCAATGCAGATATTAAAAGTAGAACGCCTTAAGGAGAGAACAGATGGTTTTACCATAGTCTGTCATGTGCACACCGGAGACGGAAGAGCGTTTCGGCGCAAATGGACCGTCTCCGGAAAATACGAGTATGAGGAAGAGCTGTTGTGGCAGTTCCGGCGCAGGCTGGCATATAAAAATCCTTAAAAAAGAAGTGAGAACAGGGACGTCAGTGAAAACAGATGTTCCTTTTTCATCTGATTTTCAAGAAGATTTTTATTAAAATCAGAGTGTTCCAGTTCCCGTGCAAAGTGGGAAGCGGTCTTCTGAAGAGATGCCTCTGTGACCAGTTCCGGATTCCGTATGCATTCGGCACGAAACAGTTCGCGTATCAGAATAAGAGAAGCAAAGGAAAATTTCATTTTTCCCCAGGCGTCTTCGTCATACACCGCACCGGAAAAATAGGTGAAAAGAAAGTAAATCATCAATTGTTCCGCTGCCACATCAGAAAACAGAAGCTGAAAAGCAGAGCTTTGGGCGGATTCTGCTGTATCAGAGGCTTTCAGCGTTTTTTCTGCTTTTTCCCGGTACAGACTCCAGCCGGGACGAAGCACTTCCATTTGCTTCAGAATCTGAAACAGATGATGGCGTGTCTTTGCAGCGAGTTTTCCGGAAGATTCTGCGGTATGATTCAGGCGTGCCGTCAGATTCTTTTCTGTCTGTATCCAGATGGAAGAAGCAGAGCAGCGCCTTATCAGTTCATCCGTTTCAAAAAGACGATTTCTTCGAATAAGAAGCTGAAAATCGTGGGCCAGAGCAAGAACAAATGCCAGACGCAGATAAAGAGGCTGTTTTCGTTCCTGAAGGGCATGAAACATCAGACTGCGGACATCCATCAGCTTTGTAAACAGAAAGAAGTCAAAATCCGGGTAAGTTTCAGTCCGTTCATCTTCTCTGTGAAGAAAACGGACGGGTTCAGAACATTCCAGAATCAGTTTTGCTGCCACCGGACAGGAGAGAGACAGGGAGATTTCACGCAGGCCTTCAAATTCTTCCACATGCCGGGGATATGTTCTGCAGGTTTTGCAGAAAGCATTTTTACCGCCGCCTTCCAGATAAAGATCACAGAGATTATCGTCGTTTAAAAAGGCGCAGCGTCCATGGTACTGGCGAAAACATTTTTCCTTCCAGTTGACTTCGTTATGGAGACGTACAGCCAGAGGTCCTGTCCAGCTGCGGTATTTTCTCAGAGAGGCCGGATCGATCTGGATTTGCCATCCGGCACAACAGGTGTCCGGGCATGAGCTGCTGGTACATTGAAATTGATTCCAGTAATGGGGAACGGTATAGTGCATAGCGAAAACCTCATTTGTTTTATTTGTGATTCATATATTTTTTGACAGACTTAATAAAGCGGAGAATTTCTTCCGGGGCAGAGGGACTGTAAAGCAATCCGTAAGGAATCTCGTAACTCCAGTTTACAGGGAGCGTGACCAGACCGGGGTGAACATCCTTCCAGCATTCCAGAGACAGGAGAAGATTTCCGGTCTCTGCACAGCGGTTAAAGACAGATAAATCATAAAATTGAGAGGTATCTTCAATCCGAATCTGCGGGTGATGCATTTCCAGATCGTTTCTCAGAAAATCATTTACATCGGAATCTCCGGGCTTTACCATCATCAGTGTTTCTCCGTACAGATCTTCCGGTCTCAGTATTTTTTTGGAAGCCAGTCGGTGTTCTCTGGGCATGGCAATCATTTTTTTATAAAATCCAAGCTGCAGAAAACAGCAGCGGGACAGCCAGGCTCTGGAATCACAGACTCCGATCAGAAAATCAAATTTTTCTCCCAGCTTTTCAATTTCTGCAAGAATTCCTTTATGATCGTCTTCGAAAGAAACCAGATGGAGCCTGTATTCCGGGAAGTCCTGATTAACCTGGTACCACAGTTCCATAAAAGGTCTGGCCGGATTCAGAAGTGAGGTTCCTACACGGAAGGTATTATCCCTGGCATGTATAGAGTTACAGGCATTTTCCAACGCTCTGCGTGAATATTCAATAATAAATTTTGCATCCTGATAAATCATGCGTCCGGCTGTTGTGAGATGGACACCCGCGGGAGTACGCTCGAGCAGTTTCAGTTCCAGTTCGGCTTCCAGAGCGTTCATCTGTTTCATAACAGCAGTAGGAGAGATAAAAAGTTTCCCGGCAGCTTTGGTGAAGCTTCCGCAGTCTGCAACAATAATAAAAGTGTCAAGAAAATGATTATACATAAGAACCTTATTAATTGGGATATAAACAGGAATATCCATGGAATATATTAACTAAATGTTTATACAACAGTAACATATTGGAGATTCCAAGTCAAGAAAGAGAAAACTATAATAGTAATAATACTAAGTAATACTACTGCAGTTGTCATGACTGGATGAAGGATAGAAGAGAGGAGGAAACAAATGGGTTATTTGGGAGAATCAACAGGAAAACTTGGATTTGGTCTGATGAGGCTTCCGCAGAAAGATGGTGCGATTGATGTGGAACAGACAAAAACTATGGTGGATTTGTTCCTGGAAGCCGGTTTTACATATTTTGATACGGCCTGGGCTTATCCCGGAAGCGAAGACGCGATTCGTCAGGCTCTGGTGGAACGTTATCCCAGGGAAGACTTTCAGCTTGCAACCAAGAATGCGGCCTGGATTAACTGTAAAACCAGAGAAGAGGCAGAGGCACAGTTTGACGTTTCACTGAAGCGCACGGGAGCGGGATATTTTGATTTTTATCTGCTTCATAATCTGGGCGAAGGACGTACAAAATATTTTGATGAGTTTGATATGTGGAGCTGGGTGATGGAAAAGAAAAGAGAAGGATTGATAAAGCATGCGGGATTCTCTTTTCACTCTACGGCAGAAGAACTGGATCGGATTCTTACTGCCCATCCCGAGATGGAATTTGTCCAGCTGCAGATTAATTATGCGGACTGGGAAAATCCCGCAATACAGTCCAGAGCCTGTTATGAGACGGCGAGACGGCATGGAAAGCCGGTTATCATTATGGAACCGGTGAAAGGCGGAATGCTGGCCAATCCGCCTGAATCTGTACGGAAGGTATTCAGGCAGGCTGAGCCGGAATCTTCAGAAGCGTCCTGGGGAATCCGATTCGCAGCAAATCTGGAAGGGGTAATCACTGTACTGTCGGGTATGAGTAATGTGGAACAGATGCGGGATAATCTGTCTTATATGAGAGATTTCAAAGGCCTTACTCCAAAACAGAAAGAAACGATAGCAGAAGCACAGAAAGAACTGGGAAAAATCCAGCTGATTCCCTGTACGACATGCAATTACTGTGCAAAAGTGTGCCCCCAGAATATCGGGATTTCCGGTTCGTTTACAGCGATGAATGTGCTGACTCTTTATCAGGATATGCCGGGGGCCAGACATCAGGAAGAGTGGCTGGTGGGAGGTCATGGAAAGGCCAGAGCAGATGCATGCATCAGATGCGGAAAGTGTGAGGAGGTGTGTCCGCAGCACATCCGGATAAGAGAAAATCTTGAGAAAGTGAGCGAGACTCTATTACGGGTATAGAGGAAGGAAACAGTATAAAAACAGGACAGAAAAAGGAGACGAGAATCGATGGTAAAACAGACAGCGGGCAGAGAAGCCCTGGGAGAATTTGCTCCAAAATTTGCTGAATTAAACGATGATGTACTGTTTGGAGAGGTATGGTCCAGAGAAGAAAAATTATCTCTGAAAATGCGTTCTGTGGTGACAATGACAGCTTTAATCAGTAAAGGAATCGTAGACAATTCCCTTATGTATCATCTTCAGACAGCACGGAAGAACGGTGTGAGCAGAACAGAAATGGCAGAGATTCTGACGCATCTGGCATTTTACGCAGGCTGGCCCAATGCATGGGCAGCTTTCCGCATGGCCAAGGAGGTTTATGCAGAAGACTAAAACACTGGCACGGCGCGAAAAAGGACAGTTGGTTCAGTCATCTTGCCGTGGAGGTTCCGGGGGAAGAAACATCCAATGAGTGGCTGGAAGCCGTAGACGATACAGCCTACGCTGCACTGAATTTTTAGGTATAACAAAAGCTTTCTTAATTTTCTTAATACTTTCTGAAGCGGATAGTTTTATCTGGACAGGGCAACCTTATTTCTGATAGAATGAAGCGAAGCCGAGGTGAAAAACTCCGGCGGATAAGGAGGAAATATTATGAAATTAAGAAAGCTCATTTCTATTCTGGGCCTTACAATGGTTCTCAGCCTGGCTGCAGCCTGCGGACAGTCTGCAGCTTCCACAGAACAGACTCAGGAAAGCACAGATACAGAAGATACTGCAGATGCTTCAGAAGCAGAAGATACAGAAGGCACAGAACAGGAACAGCAGGACGGAACTGTCAGCGAGGCACCGGTGAAAATTTCCGGCGTAATTCAGGAGGTGGGGGAGGATACCCTTACTGTCGATAACCAGTCCGAAAATGCAGTTTCCGGTGAAATCATTCTGACGATTGATCCGGCAAATACGGTTCTTGTAGATGCACAGACAGGACTTCCGGTTCAGCTTGCAGATGTTTCTGAAGGAAGCTTTGAGGCATACCTTGGACCGGTCATGACTATGTCGCTGCCGCCTCAGACGACGCCATATGTGGTGGTTGTAAATATTCCCGAGGACGCAACAGCTCCTCAGTATGCGGTTGCTTCCGGAGAACTGGTGATGGAAGATGGGTATGCTGTACTGGAGGCAACAGACGGAAGAACTTATACGATTCCTGAGGACGTTGAAATTGTTCCCTTCCGGACAAGAAATATTGTGACACTTCAGGATCTGACAGCGGGAAGGGCCTGCCTGATCTGGCTGGATGAGAATGAAACGGCAGAAAAAATTGTCCTTCTGGAAGGCGTACCGGGAACAGCATCGGATGCTGCAGAGACATCTGGTTCTGAAACCACAGAAACAATTCAGACAGAGGAAGAAGCAGTACAGGAGTAAAATCAGGATTCACTGTACAGAATTTCGTGAACAAAAGAGAGATGGAATCTATCAGAATTAAAGCAGCTTTTTTCGATATAGACGGTACATTGATGGCCCATAACCTGGGCCGTGTACCGGAAGATACGCGATATGCACTGAGCAGGCTGAAAGAGCAGGGAATTCTCGTATTCACCTGTACAGGCAGGCATATTCTGGAACTGGACGAACTTGGGATAACGGAACTGGGCTTTGACGGTCATGTGCTTCTGAACGGGCAGCTTTGTCTGGATGGACAGCGGCGGTTAATTTCACAGGTCCCTGTTCCGGAAGAAGATATCCGGAGTATTATGCCGCTGTTTGAAAAAAGAACGATTCCCGTGGCATTTGTGGAGAAAGAGAAGATTTATATCAATTTTATAGACGAACGGGTGCGGTCTGCTCAGAAAGCTATTTCTTCGAAGCTTCCGTCGTGTGGGACGTGGACCGGAGATACGGTTTATCTGGTTAACGCATTTGCTGATGAGGTTACTGTCCGCCAGATGATGAAACAGATGCCTCATTGCCGGATGACCCGGTGGAATACGTTTGGAGTGGATATTATCGCTGAAGAAGGCGGCAAAGAAAAGGGAATGGAGCATGTGCTCCAGCGCTTTGGAATTGCAAGGGAAGAAATCATTGCTTTCGGAGACGGGGAAAATGATATGGAAATGCTTGTATTTGCCGGAATCGGCGTTGCCATGGGAAATGCAGAAGAGAGCGTAAAGAAATGTGCAGATTATGTGACTGGAGACGTGGATAAGAAAGGAATTTTATCAGCTTTGCAGCATTTCAAACTTGTCTGAGTAAAGAACGCAGAAATCAATGTAAGATACTTTACAAAAGCAAATCATAAGAAAAACAGAGGAGGTTTCCTGTGCAGCGAATGCATGGGAAACCTCCTCTTTAACATGAATTGGAATGAGGGGGCATTGAATCAACAGGCCTTTTGTACGGAAGAACCGGTATTTCCAAAAGTTTTTGTGATTTCCATCACTACCTGTTGCTCGGTAATCGGTTCAGGAGAAGAAAACTCGAAATATACATAGCCTCCATCAGCAGTTTTTGTATAACCTAAGACAGAATAAAGAGTTCCGTCCGGCAGTTCTTTATTAAGAAAGAGGCAGGTATGAGTATCCCGTTCTGTCCATTCTCCGATGGTGAAAGAAATTCCCTGTTCCTGAAGTTCCACTACATCTTCTGAGATGTAATCGGAAAGTACTTCATCCAGAATCCATCCTTCGGTTTCTTCCAGCTCCACGTAGACAGGATTCAGATCTGAAACCTTTTCCTGAGGAGCGGCAGATTCGGCAGTGAGAACGGTTGCTTCACAGAAAGGAGCTTTTGCAGCTGGCGTCTCATTTTTCATAAATAAAGGATTCAGATAAAGGATTGGCAGGAGTGCACCGGCCAGACAGTAAAAGGATAATTTTTTCATAGTCCCACCTCTTTGCTTTACTTCCAGAGAATTACAGGCGATTCTGCTTTATGAAATCTCCGGAAATAGTTTTCCTTTCTTTTAATTCAGTATACATGAAAAGTATTACAATAATATGAAGATATGTTTGAAATTATATTATAATTTATAAAATATAAATATAAAAATCAGAAAAATAAACAGGTTTCAACAAAAGTCCCAGAAATATCACAAAAGTCCACAAAAAGAAATGGAAGGAAAAAGAAAGGAAGAATATTTTTGGAATTGCAGCAGCGGAGGCTTTCATGATAGGATAAAAATAAAAGCAGCATGTTCTGTATAAGGATTGTGGAATGAATGCAGAAAAGGGGAGAAGAGATGAAAAGGGAAAGCGGAATATTGCTGTCTGTGAGCAGTCTGCCATCGCGGTTTGGAATAGGCTGTTTCTCAAAAGAAGCCTATGAATGGATAGATCATCTTGAGGCAAGCGGTCAGAGCTATTGGCAGATTCTCCCTCTTGGACCTGTAAGTTATGGGGATTCGCCTTATCAGTCTTTTTCCACCTATGCAGGTAATCCATATTTTATCAGTCTTGACAGATTGATTGAGGAGGGAAAACTGACGGAAGAGGAATGTGAGGCAGAAAATTTTGGGGAACATTCAGATTCTGTAGATTATGAGAAAATATATCGGATCCGTTATCGCCTTCTCAGAAAGGCATTCGAGAGAAGCAGACCGGAAGAAGAGGCGCAGTATCAGCTGTTTCTGGAAGAAAACGGGTGGTGGCTTGAAGATTATGCCATGTTTATGGCTGTAAAAGAGGCCTGTGGCGGAAAAGAATGGACGACATGGGAGGAAGGACTGCGTCTGCGGCGCTCTGAGGCAATGGAAGCTTTCCGGCAGACACATGGTATGGATATCAGGTTTCAGAAATATATGCAGTATCAGTTTCTTCTTCAGTGGAAAGAACTCAAAGCTTATGCCAATGCAAAAGGAATCCGTATTGTTGGGGATCTTCCAATCTATGTAGCCATGGACAGTGCAGATACCTGGTCTTCTCCGGAACTTTTCCGGCTGGACGAAAATCATATGCCCACTGCGGTGGCAGGATGTCCGCCGGATGGTTTTACTGCTCTGGGTCAGTTGTGGGGGAACCCGCTGTATCGCTGGGATTACCACAGAGAAACGGGATATGCATGGTGGATTCGCCGGCTTGCCTACAGCAGTAAGCTTTATGATGTGGTGCGGATTGATCATTTCAGAGGATTTGATGAATATTATGCAATTCCTTTTGGAGCATCAGATGCCAGATTCGGGCACTGGGAAAGAGGTCCGGGAATAGAACTGTTCAGGGAAACAGAGAGGGTTCTGGGAAAACTGGATGTGATTGCGGAAGATTTAGGCTATATGACAGATTCTGTGCGCCGTCTGGTCCGGGAGAGCGGTTTCCCTGGTATGAAGGTTCTGGAATTTGCTTTTGATTCCCGTGATTCCGGCTGCGCCACCGATTATCTGCCGCATAATTATCCTGAAAACTGTGTGGCTTATACGGGGACACATGACAATGAAACGATTGCAGGATGGTTTGCGGGCATTACGGAGGAAGAGAGGATTCTTGCAAGAGAGTATCTCTGTGACAGGAGCACGCCGGAAAATGAGCTGCATCTGTCCTTTATCAGTCTGGTTCTGCGCAGTGCAGCCCGGATTTGTATCATTCCAATGCAGGATTATCTGGGACTGGGAAATGACAGCAGGATGAATACACCGTCTACAGTGGGAAACAACTGGAAGTGGCGCATACAGAAGGAAAAAATGACGGAAGAAATCTGGGAGAGAATTGGGGCATTTACCAGGCGCTACGGCCGCTGGAATGGTAAATGATTTGTTTCTGCATTGACAAAAAGTAAAATTTATGCTAGGATAATCACAATTTCAGGCTGTGAACATATGTGAGTACAGAAGATGTAGTGAGTCAGAGACAGAGCGCCACCGGCTGAAAGCGCTTTGCATGAACCTTCCGGAAATTTCAGTATGGGAGCCTTCCGGTGAAAAGCAGATCCGTTTTCCGAATATATGGGTTCGGAAATTGTTCGGGTGCGTTAAACCGGATGCCCGTGTAGCAGATCAGTACACAAGATGAGTGCGGAGTATGAATGGACAAATACTCTGAAATAGGGTGGTACCGCGATTTTTTATCGTCCCTTGCAAGCAGGCAGGGGACGTTTTTTTATATCATGGAAAGTCCCCGTTCAGGTTTTTGTACCTGCGATGGAAAGGATATCGGCAGGCAGCTGCTAGAGAATGGAAAGGAGAATCAAAATGAAAGATAAAATCGAAAGTATTTTATCAGAAGTAAAGACAAAAATTGCTTCTGCGGCCAGCGAAAATGAGCTGCAGAATGTGAAAAGCGCCTATGTGGGAAAACAGGGCTCTTTAAGTCTCCTGATGAAGGAGCTTCCCAAAATTGATCCTGCGCTTCGCCCGGAAATGGGAAAACTGCTGAATCAGGCTAAGAATCAGGTGACAGAGCTGATTGACTCCAAAAGAATGGAGCTGAAGCTGAAGGCTTCCGAAGTATCTCCGGACTTCGACTGTTCTGTACCGGGAACTCTGCCGCCCAGAGGCGGACTTCATCCGATCACACAGATGTGCTATGATCTGAATGATGCTTTCCGTTCCATGGGGTTTGAGATTTTTCAGGAAGATGATATTACCAGCGAGCTTTACGCATTTGATAAACTGAACTTCCCCCCGAACCATCCGGCCCGTGAAAGTATGGATACTTACTGGCTGGAAGGCCATGACAGCGGAAGCACGAATGAGAAGCTCTGTCTTCGCCCTCATCTGACAGGCGGAAGCGTGCGTTACATGCAGACGCATAAGCCTCCGTACCGGTTTGTTTATCCGGGCCGCGTATACCGGAATGAGACCACCGATGCTCATCATGAAAGAGCCTTTTTCCAGTATGAGGCGCTGATTGTGGACAAGGATATCACCTTTACCTCCGGAAAAGTTATGATTAACAGCATTTTAAGCAAGGTCTTCGGTACGGATGTGCCGGTAAGAATGCGTTCCGGTTTCTTCCCCTTTGTAGAGCCGGGCTTTGAAATCGATATGCAGTGCCAGGTATGCGGCGGCAAAGGCTGCAGTGTCTGCAAGCATGTGGGATGGATTGAAGTTATGCCGGGAGGTTCTCCGCATCCGAACGTGCTGCGCGCGGCAGGACTTGATCCGGATGAGTATACAGGCTTTTATGTCAATATCGGTCTGGACAGACTGGTTATGATGCGTTACGGAGTGGATGATGTAAGACTGTTCCACAGCGCAGATTTGAGATTCCTGAAGCAGTTCAGATAGAGGAGAGAGAAAAATGAAGTTATCATTATCGTGGATAAAAGATTTTGTAAAGATCCCGGAAGATATGGATCTGAAAAAACTGGCCTATGATCTGACCATGTCTACTGTTGAGGTAGAGGATGTGGAGTATCTGGCGCGCCGGTTTGACAATATGATTGTGGGCGTGATTGAAAAAATCGAGCCCCATCCCAATGCAGATAAGCTGAGAGTCTGCAAGGTTGATGTGGGTGGCGGTGAAATCAAAGACATCGTCTGCGGCGGTATTAATCTGGAGGAAGGCATGCGTGTAGCTGTCTCCTGCCCAGGTGCAGTGGTGCGCTGGCATGGAGAGGGAGAACCTGTGGTCATCAAGAATTCCAAACTGCGCGGCGTAGAATCTTACGGCATGATCTGTGCATCGGATGAGATTGGGCTGGGCGAACTGTTTCCTGCTTCTCAGGAAGCAGAGATTCTGGATCTGTCTGCTTTTGAGGTGCCGGCAGGTACTGCTCTGGCAGACGCGCTGGATATGAATGATGTTCTGCTGGAGATTGATAACAAGTCCATGACAAATCGTCCGGACCTGTGGGGACATTATGGAATCGCACGTGAGATTGCTGCGCTTTATAATCTTCCCCTGGCAGAAATCAAACCATATACCACAGATGTACAGTCTGATTTCCATGTGGAAATTGCAGATCCGGACAGATGTACACGATATATTGGAGTAGAGATGTCCGGTGTCGGTGTAAAAGCCTCTCCTTACAAGATGCAGAATCGAATCTGGAAGGCTGGAATGCGTCCTATTAATGCGCTGGTTGATATTACCAATTACGTCATGCTGGCAACAGGAAATCCGACACATGCCTTTGACGCGGATAATATTTCTGATCACATTGTAGTGCGTCATGCAGAAGAAGGCGAAAAGCTGATTCTCTTAAATGATCAGGAGCTCACACTTTGCCCGGATGATCTTGTGATTACAGATTCAGAGGGACCGGTGGCTCTGGCCGGCGTCATGGGAGGAGCCAAGGATTCCATTCTTCCGAAAACCACCCGTGTGATTCTGGAAGTGGCTAACTTTGAGTCTACAGGTATCCGCAGGACAGCTCTTCGTTACGATACACGTACGGAGGCTTCTTCCCGGTACGAGAAGGCTGTCGATCCGGAGCGCTGCGAGCAGGCGCTGGCTCTTTCCATGCAGTACTTCCAGGAACTGTATCCGGAACTTCAGGTAACCGGTTTCTGTGATCGCTATGTAAAGAAGCTGGAGCGGGCAGAGATAGATGTAAGTCTGACATGGCTGGCAAAGCGTCTTGGAAAAGATCTGACAGATGAGGAGATCCGCAGTAAACTGGAGCTTCTTGGATTTGAGGTACAGATTGATGGAGATAACATGCATGTAATTGCGCCGACCTGGCGTTCTACCGGTGATATTTCCATTAAAGATGATGTGATGGAAGAAGTAGCCAGAATGTATGGTTATGATAATTTCCAGGCAACACCTTTTACAACATCCTTTGAGGGAGCCATTAACCAGAAGGATCAGGATCTGCTCCGGAATATTAAGGAATATCTGGCTGTTCGCTGCGGCATGCAGGAAGTTTATACCTATCCCTGGATGAATGATGTATATGTAAACGCAGTTCTTCAGAGTACGGATGGTGTTTTGAAACTTTCCACACCGCCGGCCCCGGATCTGGGTTATATCCGTTCTTCCCTGCTTCCCAATCTTTGCGAGGCAGTGACGAAGAATGAGCGTTACTTTAATGATTTCTCTATTTTTGAGGAAGCGCAGGTGTTCTTCGACCGGAATTACACTTCTCCTTATGATCCGACGGAATCTCTTCCGGAACAGCGCAGACATATTGGCGCGGCCTTTGCCAGCAGTGTCAGGGATATTACCCAGCTCTTCCGCGAGGCAAAGGGAGTTCTGGAATACATGCCTCGCTATACGCATATGGAAGGATTCGAATTCCGGAAAGAGGAGAAACCTGTCTGGGCAGACAACGTAGTATGGCTGAATATTTATCGGAATGATGAGAAAATCGGAGATATGGGACTTCTGGCCAAGAAAGTATCTATGGACTGCGGAATCAGGAATCTTTCCGTGATGCTCTTTGAGCTGGATGCCACAAAGCTGGTACCGCTGAAATCCAGAACCAACAGATTTTCACATCTGGCAGAGTATCCGGAAACAGATTATGATATCTCTATGCTGTTTGATTCCAATGCAGTATGGGCAGACATCTACGATGCAATTATGGGTCAGAAGAAAGCAAGCGCGCTTGTAAAGGACGCGGCATTTGTAGACGAATACAGAGGAAAGCAGATCCCTGCAGGAAAGAAATCGGTAACTGTCCGGCTGACCATTGGATCGGATGAAAAGACACTGACTTCTCAGGAGATCGAAAGCGCTGCGAACCAGGTAATGAAAAAGCTTGGAAAGAAACTGGGCGCAGAACTCAGAACACAGTAAAACAGGATTTTACAGATATAATAAATGAGTATCAATAAAAAACAGGGTTCTTTCTGAAAAAAGAAAGGACCCTGTTTTTCATTATCTGGAAGGACAGGAAATCTTCACCAGACGTTCAATGGCATGATGAAGAAGTTCTACCTGTTCTGTCTCGGCAGCTTTGTAATAAACCTCTTTGCCTTCCCGGCGGCTTACGATAAGTCCTCCGGCTTTCAGATGTCTCAGATGATGGGAGACAGCGGGACTGCTCATATCTACCAGAGCGGACAGGTTCATGACACATTCTTCACAATGGCAGAGTATCCAGAAAATGCGAATTCGGCTTCCGTCTCCCAGTTGCTTAAAAATATCGGACACAGTCTGGAATTCACAGATGTCCGGCATATGATTAAAATTTTTTTCAAAGTCTTGTCCATGGTCATGGGGCAGCTTTTTCTCGGTCATGGATATTTCCTCCTCTGAAAATTATTTTATCACGTGCCTTATAAAATGGAAAATGTTTTTTGATTCTTCCGGGAAAAAATACAGTTTACCGTATTTGGGTATTGACTTTTTATTGAAATAATTATATATTGTAATCAACAATTAAACAGTTGCTTAATTGTTGAGATGATTAAAGGGAAAGAAAGGGAAAATATCATGAAGAAGACTTATAAAATCGATGTTGACTGCGCAAACTGTGCAAATAAAATGGAAGACGCCGCCAATAAAACTGCAGGTGTAAAGAATGCGGTAGTTAATTTCATGACTCTGAAGATGAATGTGGAATTTGAAGAGGGTCAGGATCCGAAGGCAGTTATGCAGGAAGTGCGTAAAAACTGTAAAAAGGTTGAATCTGACTGCGAAATTTTTCTTTAAAAGGATAGATCAATTCTGTTTAAGGTGGGGAGATTATGAACAAAAAACAGAAAAAAATGCTGCTGCGTATCCTTGCAGCGACAGTTCTTCTGATTGCTTTGCAGATGATTCCATCTACGGGACCGGTACGCTTTATTCTGTATATGATTCCATATCTGATCATAGGGTACGATATTCTGATTAAGGCAGCCAGGGGAATTGCCAACAGACAGGTATTTGATGAATGTTTTCTTATGGCTGTGGCAACGGTGGGAGCTTTTGCCCTGGCTTTGTCCGAACAGAGCGGAGATTATACGGAAGCGGTTGCAGTTATGCTGTTCTATCAGATCGGAGAGCTCTTTCAAAGCTATGCAGTGGGAAAGAGCCGCCGGAATATCAGTGAACTGATGGATATTCGCCCGGATTATGCCAATATTGAATGTGACGGAAAGCTGGTGCAGGCAGATCCGGATGAAGTGGAGATTGGAAGTATTATCATAGTTCAGCCCGGAGAAAAGGTCCCCATCGATGGAATTGTAGTGGAAGGAAGCGCTTCTTTGAATACAAGCGCTCTTACAGGAGAGAGTCTGCCGCGGGATGTGAGCGAGGGAGATGAAATCGTCAGCGGATGTATCGATATGAGCGGCGTATTGAAAATACAGACTACGAAGGAATTTGGAGAATCAACTGTTTCCCGGATTCTTGATCTGGTGGAGAATGCCAGTTCCCGGAAGTCACGGTCAGAGAATTTTATTTCCAGATTTGCAAGGATTTACACACCTGCAGTCTGTTATGCAGCTTTGGCTCTGGCTTTTCTTCCGCCCTTTGTGCGTATGTTTGTGATTGGGGTGCCGGCGGACTGGGAGACCTGGATTTATCGCGCGCTGACATTTCTGGTAATCAGCTGCCCCTGTGCTCTGGTAATCAGTATTCCGCTGAGCTTTTTTGCGGGAATAGGAGGAGCAGGCAATGCAGGAGTTCTGGTAAAAGGATCCAATTATCTTGAAGCATTGTCCCAGACAAGAACAGTGGTTTTTGATAAGACAGGAACACTGACCAGAGGAGTATTTGAAGTAAGCGGAATCCATCATAATGAGATGGAGAATGAAAAGCTGCTGGAGTATGCGGCTCTGGCGGAAAGCGCATCTTCCCATCCTATCAGTAAGAGTCTGCGCAGAGCCTATGGAAAGGAGATCGATCGCTCCCGCGTTACAGATATCAGAGAAATCAGCGGAAATGGTGTGATTGCAAAAGTCGACGGTATTCAGATAGCGGCAGGAAATGATAAACTGATGGATTATCTGAACATTCCTTATGTGGCATGCCATTCAACAGGGACAATTATTCATATGGCAGCAGACGGGAAGTATGCCGGTCATATCGTGATTTCTGATATTGTGAAGCAAAATGCCCGGGAAGCAGTACGTGCCCTGAAGGATTCCGGAGTGCGCAAAACAGTTATGCTGACTGGAGATTCCATATAGGTTGCAGAACATGTGGCGGTTGATTTGGGAATTGACGAGGTATACAGTGAGCTGCTTCCGGCAGATAAGGTAGAAAAAGTAGAAGAACTTTTGAAAAACAATTCGGGTAATGGAAAACTGGCTTTTGCAGGAGACGGTATCAATGATGCACCTGTTCTGCGTCGCGCTGATATAGGAATTGCCATGGGAGCCATGGGATCTGATGCGGCTATTGAAGCAGCAGATGTGGTTCTGATGGACGATGACCCTATGAAAATTGCAAAGGCAATTCGGATTTCCCGCAAATGCCTTCGTATTGTTTATCAGAATATCGTGTTTGCCATAGGTGTCAAGCTGATTTGTCTTTTGCTGGGCGCGTTTGGCATTGCTAATATGTGGCTTGCTATTTTTGCTGATGTAGGCGTTATGATTATTGCGGTGCTTAACGCAATCCGTGCATTATTCGTGAAAAAGCTGTAATGAAAGCTGCATAATCCTGCCGTAAAGCTGTCATACTGTTTTTAAAAAGAAAAAGGAGAAAAAATGGCAGTATGATTGAGTCAGATACTATAAAACTTCTGCGGGAATGTGATGCAGGGATTAAAATGGGTGTTTCTTCTATTGATGAAGTCCTGGATTATGTACATGACGAAAAACTGGGGAAACGCCTGGAGGAATGCAGAAATGAGCATAGCAGGCTTCAGGAAGAGATTCAGGGCCTGTTGGAGCAGTATCATGATGACGGTAAGGAACCGAATCCGGTGGCAAAAGGAATGTCCTGGGTAAAGACAAATGCGAAACTGGTTATGGATGAATCAGATCATACAATTGCCGATTTAATGACAGACGGCTGTAATATGGGAGTGAAATCTCTGAACCGATATCTGAATCAGTATCAGGCAGCGGATGAGAAGACAAAGGATATTGCAAAGAAATTAATTCATATCGAGGAAAAGCTCACAGCGGATATGGAAAAATTTCTGTAAAACAGAGGTCTATGTGAGCATGAATGCGATGAATGGGGTGCCTGGCGGCATCCCGTTTTGCTGCAGGAAAAAGCGTTGTTTTTTTAATTCAGCTTTTCAGACGTAAAGAGTGTGTGGTAAAATAAACAACAGAAAGAATCTGTCTGGTGAATTTAGCATGATATAAGACAGGAGAGGAGAGAGGATATATGAGAGTCGGAATTGTTGGAGCAGGCATGACGGTACCCTGGTTTCTGGAGGCGGTAAAGCTGATTCCGGAAATGGAGGTGGGTGCTCTGTTTGCAAGAAAGGCAGAAAAGAGAAGGGAGCTCTGTGAGAAATATGAGATACCGGTGTCTTATGACAGTTACGAGAAACTGTTGGAGGATAAATCTGTAGATGTTCTGTATCTTCCGCTTCCCAATCATCTTCACTACAGTTTTGCAAAACAGGCCCTGGAGGCAGGCAAGCATGTGATTCTGGAAAAGCCTTTTACGGTGACTTATCGGGAGGCAAAAGAGATTGCAGAACTGGCTGAACAGAAGGGACTCATTCTTTTCGAAGCCATTACCAACCAGTATAATCCGAATTACGAGAAGGTAAGGGAACTCCTTCCGGGACTTGGGGACATCAAAATCGTGCAGATGAATTACTCCCAGTATTCCAGCCGTTATGATGCTTTTAAACAGGGGAGCATAGCACCGGTCTTTGATGCTGACAAGGCAGGAGGAGCGTTGTTTGATTTGAATGTGTACTGTATTCATTTTGTAACCGGCCTTTTTGGAGAGCCGACGGATGCACATTATTATCCTAATATAGAGCGTGGCGTGGATACCTCAGGAATTCTGATTCTCGAATATCCGTCTTTCAAATGTGTATGTGTGGCTGCAAAAGACTGCGGCGCGCCGTTGTCTATTAATATTCAGGGAGACAGGGGATGCATTTTCAGTCATTCCAATGCAGGACGGTTTGAGGAATTTTCCTATCAGGAAAATAAGAAGGACAGTGTGCCATATGCGCTTATAGAAAAGGAACCCATTTTCTATGATGAGCTGCGTGCATTTGCGGATTATTGGGAAACGAATAACAGGGAGGAATTTCGGAAACGTCTGGAGCAGACTCTGCTTGTTATGAAAGTACTGGATATGGCCAGAAAATCAGAATAATTATCAGGAAACGGACTCTTTGGAGTCCGCTTTCTGATTTCTGCGGCAAAAAAACAGGAATACAATATGACTTCAGTATTTACAGTTCACGATAATAGGGACAGATATCCTCATAATGTCCGTCTTTCATCCGAAAACCGCCGGGAATAACACCCAGCTGTGAGAATCCCAGCCTTTCATACAGATGCCTTGCATGGGTATTCGTTCTTACGACGGCATTAAACTGGAGAATCCGGAAGCCGTGGATCCTGGCCTGAACCAGGCAGTCCTGTACAAGTTTTTCACCGATATGAAGTCCGCGAAAAGCTTTGCTGACTGCATAACTGGCGTTGCAGATATGACCGCAGCGGCCTACGTTGTTGGGGTGTAGAATATAAAGGCCCAGAATCTGACCGGTTTCCGTATCTTCGGCTACACCGCAGGATGTCTGTTCTGAAAAAAATGATGCACCGGTACAGGAGTCCAGCAGTTCAGTCTGGGGGAAGGCAACGCCGTCTTCCACAACTTCGTTCCAGATATTATTCATCGCGGCAAGATCCTGTTCTGTATAGGCGCGTACCTGAATTTTCATGCTAATCCATATCCTTTCTTTTCTTTTTCTTTGGAGTATACTCCTGAAAAAACGCTTCTGTCAATGCGGCAGACAAAGGTGCGCTTCACTTTTTCCTTTACCCAAACCGAAAAAAGGTATAGAATAGATTCGGAGAAATAGGAGAGCAGGAGGGCCTTATGTTTTTTGCGATTCATGACAAAGAGATCCGGGAAGTAGCCCTGGAAAATCTGGGAGAGCATGATATCTGTGTGGGATATCTTACGTTGGATGAACTGCGGAAATGTTACAGAGAGCTTGGTCTGTCGGAAATAGCAGTCAAGGACTGTATGACGGATTTTACTCATTTTCGGACGAGCATTGATGTATACGATGAATTCAGCTTCGGTATGATTAATATTGTTGATATTCTGAATCTGAGCAGCAGAAGAAACCGTATCGGGTTTTTTATCAAAAAAAATCTGTTTATTGTAGTAAAAATCATAGACAAGGGAGACGGCATTCGTCAGATGTTTCTGGACGCCATTGGGCGATTCCGTCAGAATGCTACTATGGAGAAAGTAGTGTACGGCGTGCTGGAGCGTCTTTTGTCCAGCGGAAATAAGGGACTTGTCATGACAGAGCGGCAGATTATCGCCATGGAGCGGGAGGTCGTGGACGGAAAGACGGACAGGGAACTGAATACAGAGATTTTTGAGCTGCGGAATCGCCTGTCGGCTCTTAAGAATTATTATGAGCAGCTGATAGATATCGGAGAGACTCTGCAGGAAAACGAGAATGAGCTGTTTGAAGAAGAGGATCTGCGGTATTTTAAGATATTTACGGATAAATCAGAACGTCTCAGCAATAATACGCAGCTTCTATGCGATAATCTGATTCATTTGCGCGAGGCTCTTGACGCTACGTTGAATTATAATCTGAATAATACCATGAAGCTTTTTACGATGGTAACAATTATTTTTCAGCCTCTGACACTGATTGTGGGCTGGTATGGAATGAACTTTAAAAAAATGCCGGAGCTTGACTGGAAATTCGGCTATCTGTATGTGATTCTTCTTTCTGTTGCAGTGGCAGGAGGAATCCTGTATTACTTTAAGAAAAAGAAATACTGGCAGAATTAAATGAACGAATAAAGATGAGGATGAAACGATGAAAACAAGTGATTTTTATTATGACCTTCCCCAGGAACTGATTGCACAGGATCCCCTGGAGGACAGAAGCAGTTCCAGACTGCTGGTGCTGAACAGAGAGACAGGAAGTACGGAACACAGAGTGTTCCGCGATATTGTAGAATATCTGAATCCGGGCGATTGCCTGGTTGTGAATAATACCAAGGTAATTCCGGCGCGGCTTATGGGTGTGAAAGAGGATACAGGCGCCGGGATCGAGGTTCTGCTTCTGACAAGAAAAGCGGATAATGTCTGGGAGACTTTGGTAAAGCCAGGGAAAAAAGCCAGGCCCGGAGCCAGAATTGTATTCGGAGACGGACAGCTTACAGGTGAGGTCCGGGAGATTGCAGAAGAAGGAAACCGGATGATACGTTTTGAATATGAAGGGATTTTTGAAGAGATTCTTGACAGACTGGGGCAGATGCCTTTACCGCCTTATATTACGCATCAGCTGAAGGACAGGAACAGGTATCAGACTGTATATGCGGAACACGACGGCTCAGCGGCGGCTCCTACGGCCGGTCTTCATTTTACTCCGGAGCTTTTGAGGAAAATTGAAGAAAAAGGTGTAAAACTGGCTCATGTAACATTGCATGTGGGACTTGGGACATTTCGTCCTGTTAAGGTGGAAGATGTTACGGAACATCACATGCATTCAGAATTTTATATTGTGGAGGAAGAACAGGCAAAACTTATCAATGATACAAAGGCCGCAGGCGGCAGAGTGATTTGTGTGGGAACTACGAGCTGCCGGACACTGGAGTCCGCATCGGATGAGCAGGGAATTCTGCATGCGAAAAGCGGATGGACAGACATTTTTATTTATCCGGGATACCGGTTTAAAATTATGGATGGTCTTATCACGAATTTCCATCTTCCGGAATCAACGCTTCTGATGCTGGTATCTGCTTTTGCAGATAAGGAGACGATTATGAAAGCATATGAGGAAGCTGTAAAAGAAAGGTATCGTTTCTTTTCTTTTGGTGACGCTATGTTTATTTCCTGATGCAGAAATAAAGACAGAAACAAGGCGGGGAAGTGTTGCGCATAAATGTGCGGAGGAAAGGAAAAGAGCATGCAGAAGATAAAATTAATTGCTGTTGATTTGGATGGTACAGCACTGGATGACAGGAGCCGTCTGACAGAGAGAACAAAAAAGGTGTTGGAACAGGCAGCAGAACAAGGTATTTATCTGGCTGCGGCCAGTGGAAGAGCATACTCATCGCTGCCGGAAGAGGTGATGAAATTAAAGGGTCTTACCTGCGCCATTACATCCAATGGAGCGGCAACGTATGATCCGAAGAACGGAGAAAGGCTCTTTTCTTTTCTGCTGGAAGGAAGTAAAGTGGAAGAAATCCTTGAATATCTGGAAGGAGAGCCGGAGACAGCCATAGAGGTATTTCTGGAAGGAGAGCCTTACGCCGGAGAAGCATTCCTGCAGGATCCGGAACGATACGGAGTCCCGGCCAGAGCTGTCTCTTATCTGCAGAAAACCAGAACACCATGCAAAGATATATGCGCTTTTGTAAGGAAACATAAAGATAGTCTGGATGCTCTGGATATTATCTGTCAGGGGCCTCTGGATAAGGCAGAATGGGTTGAAAAGCTGGATAAAATTGAAGGAATTTATGTGACATCTTCTACGCCTTACCGACTTGAAATTTCCGGCGGGGACAGTGGAAAAGGTGCGGCTTTAAAGGAAATGTCATACAGACTCGGAGTGAAGCCGGAAGAAATTATAGCTTTTGGAAATGCGGATA
>CALWGE010000033.1 GCA_944378225.1 uncultured Merdimonas sp. | reverse complement strand
CTTCGGCTATATCCTTCCCGCTACCAGGCGGATTTGGGACTTGCACCCTTAAGAAACGTGCGCCGCCAGGCGCACACAGTAAAAGCCCAGTTCCGCACAAAGCTGAACTGGGCTTTCACAACCCAATGTAACTGCAAATTGCCTGTCATTGAAGTAATATATACTTATACCTATCCAACTTTATATTACGCCTACGCAGGACAAATGGTTGATTTAATTAGAAAAGGGGTGTTTTGCATCTTTCCATGGCAAACACGCCCCTCTTTCTTAATTTAACAAATTTTATGTTTTATTAAGTTTGCTGCTGCTTCATCTATGATTACCGTGACATCTGGATGTAACTGAAAAATAGAAACCGGAAATTCTTCAGTTATTGGATCAAAAAATGCTTTCTTAGCAACTTCAGCCTTATTTTCTCCTGACAAGATAAAAACAATACTTCTCGCATTCATTATTGTTCTAGGACCCATCGTAATGTAATAGTCGGGAATTCTACTTTCATCTTCAGATTTTAAATCTTCATGCAGCAACTGTACAAGAAGTTCCTCTACAACTTTTGTCTTATGCCTATCAATAGCATGCACTCCTTCATTCCAGTTTTCGAACGTTCCCGGTTGATTGCCGCAAAAATGGCCATTGGTTCCAATACCCATAATAACCATATCGAGCCCACCTTCTTTTTGGATTTGTTCGTCCATATTCTCCCATCCACTTTTCTCCAAATTATGAATGCATTCTTCATGTACCTCCGCATCTTTAAAGTATTTTAGATCAAGCGACCGTCTGCAAATTCCAACAGAATCACCTTTATACCAAAATTCATCAAAAATATAATAATGTACTCCTTTAAAACATTCCTTCCCTTTGACAAACTCTGACAACAACTTGTACCCTTTAACCGGTGTGGATCCTGTTGTAATTGCAATATTCACCCTGCTCCTTGAGCTAAACATATGCTTCAGCATCTGCTGCTTAAACGCTTCCGACAGTTCATCTAAATCTTTTACCATAACAAATTTCATATTGTACCCTCTACTTAATTTTCAAAATACAGTCAACATACAGTATTCATGTAAATCAAATGTTGACGTGCCTCTTCAACAATTGTAGCTATTTCTGTTTCATCCATTTCTTTATTTCTCAAAATGCATTCGATTATTACCGGCAAATTAATCCCGGTAATTAAATGGATACGACAGTCTTTCAGCATGTTAAAAACTGTCTGATTTACGCTTCCAGAAACAATGTCAGTAAAAAAGTAAATGTAATTGTCTTCTATGGAAGACAACAGCTTTTTCAACGCTTCTGAAAATTCCTGATCTTCTACATATGCATCTAACGCATAAATATCTTCCCGCTTTCCAAGCAGCATCTCTATTGTATTTTTAATACCGGAAGCCATTTTCCCATGTGTTGCTATGATATATTTCATGTTCTTAACCTGCTATATGTGTGTTGAGTCTTTTACTAGCTCCATCATTATCTGCTTTCACCACACTCTGATTCAAATCCTCGCATAATTCGTATGCTAATGTCTCAAAAGCCAAAATATATTCCATTGTTGAAAAGAACGGAACATCCGAACTTGTTATTTTAAATATATTAGGCTTTTCAAGGCAATTTCTTTTAGAGGTCATAAAAATTACATTATCGCTGTATTCAAATGCCCACTCGCCAAGCTCCAAGTTTCTCCGATAGCCTTCTCCGCACGGTGATACGATTATTATAACAGAGTCTTTGCTAATTTGTGTAGTAGCTCGATGCATGAATTCCTCTGTTTCATAATAAACGCATGCTATGTGCGCTGTCTCTGCAATCTTAAGAGCCCCTTCCAAAACTGCACCTTCATATTCGCCATTAGCTACATAACGTATATATGGAACATTCAACAACAAATCTTTATTCTTTGCATACCATTCCTTTGTATCATTTGGAATATACATAAGATTCCTGATTATTTCTTGCAACTGTTCTAGATACTTCTTATACATTTTATCAGGAATACATCCTATACAACGTGACCACTCCAGAAAACATACCAGTATACACATTAAAGATGCAAAATGTCCTTTGGTTTCTATATAACTTTCTTCTGAACCGGAATATTTATAAATCACCACATCAGAGAGCTTGGCAAGTTCAGAATTTATATCATATGTAGTACAAACAACTGAAATCCCCTGCTTTTTACAGATGCGTGCCATTTCCACTGGCCCTATTGTTGAACCGGAGTGAGCCGGACAAATCATACATAATTCATCCGACTTATATACACCATTTACATTAAATATTTCCCCCTGAAGAAACGCTGCCGGATTTACTACCTGGACTTCAATCTTAAAATGTGCTTCAATAAATTTTTTCAGAATCATACCTATATAGATTCCTGATGCCTGTCCGCTAATATAAATTTTTTTTATATTCTTTTTTTTGAAAAGAGAGATAAAATCTCTCGAAATCATCTCTCTTTTTTCCAAAATCTCTGAAAGCGTCTCTGGTATCTTATGTAACGTTTCTAACAAAACAATATTTTCTTCCATCTCTAAATTAACCCTAAAGTACCAAGAACGACTCCTACAATAATCACAATTATCATCAAAACAGGTGCTTTTACATTCTTTTTTCGCATTAACCAAGCACAGAGCAATGTAAATGCAATTGGGAGCAGATTAGGGCAGATACCGTCCAGAATCGTCTGCAAATCTATACTAGCCTGTTCATAGGTTATTGCCACATTTGTTGACAATGATACATAAGATGATGTAAGTGCACCCAATACAGTCAAGCCGACCGTCAATGCCACATCAGTAACTTTTTTCAGCAGTCCAGAAGACATAATTCGTTCAACAAAACCACTTCCAAGTTTATATCCTGCATGAATACCGTAATAATGACAAATATAATTTGGTACATTAAAAATCAAAAAGTATACCAGAATACCCGCTGGATTACCTGCAATTGCCAATGCTGCTCCAACAGAAGCAGCTATTACTCGAAAACCGCTCGTAAAAAACAATGTATCCCCAATCACTGAAATAGGTCCCATAATTCCGGTCTTAATTGCTGTAATTATGTTTCCCATATGATTGCCGTTTTCAGCGTTTTCTACTTCCATTCCCGCCATGATTCCCACTACCCAAGGTTCAATCTGAGGTGTAGTATTATAAAACTCTACATGTCTGCAGAGAGCAGCTGCCATGGCTTCTTTATCATCTTTATAGATCTTTTTCAGAATAGGCGTCAGCGAATAAATAAAAAAAAGGTTGTGCATTCTCTCGCTGTTATAAGAAATTTCAATTGGCATGGAACGCCAGAATACTTTATTCAAATCTTTTTTTGTAATATCGTATTTTTTTCTATCTTCACTCATGGCTCTCCTCCTCTTCCCTCATAAACAACCGATACAATGCCAATCCCAAAGAAAGGATTGTAATTGCCATTACATCCAAACCTAAATATGCGCTTAGAGCAAAGCCGACAAAATATAGTGGAATAAACCGTTTGTCCCACATTATATTAAGTAACATTGCAAAGCCAACTGCCGGCAGAAGGCTGCTTGCTTTTTCAAGTCCGTTCATGACAGCTTCCGGAATAATATTGATTACAGAAGAAATAGCATTGGTTCCAATCAAAACTGTAATTACAACGATAATAGTCATCAATGTACATTTAATAATGCCATAGCCAACATGGAAACGATTTATTTTATCAATTTCTCCTTCTCTAGCCCACCCATCACACCGGTGCATTACATATGAGCCAAAAGTATTAAATGCTGTAGAAATATACGCCCCTAATATTGCCGCAGGCAAAGCTATTGTTATGGCAACTTCAAAAGAATTTCCGGTAGAAATAGCGAAGTAAGTTCCCAAGATAGCTCCGATTCTTTCCTCTCCGCTAATCATTCCTGCATATGGAAGAAATCCCATCCAGGCAAGCTCCATGGTGCCTCCAATAATCAATCCTTCTGTAAAATGCCCCAAAACCAGTCCCGTCAAAGCTCCTACCACAATAGGACGGTGCATATAAGACGCTCCGGCAACATTATCTGCACACCATGCAAATATATAAACCAATCCTAATAATAATGCTGTTGTCAAAACTGACATACCTATTTCCCCTCCCCTTATAAATACTTTTCTATAGATACCCTTTTATCATCCGGTGCTACATATGATTCTGCTTTCAGTCCCATTTCAAGAATCTTTTTCAAATATTCTTCATCCTCCGGAGAAAAGTTTAAAGAAGGCGATACCATTCGTTTTCCTTCTCCGCCTTTTAACAGAGCCACATTCAATTCCTTTAATCCCGGTACATCTTTACAAATTCTATACGCATCTTTTGGCGATTCGACAATCAATTCTATTTTTCCGCTTTTACTTTCCTCTGAAAGCAAATAAGACACCGCATCATCTACACTGCAAATCTTTAATTTAATACCTCCCGGTGCACTCATTTTCATAAGACTTATCCGTAAGGTATCTTTTACAACCTCATCATTGGCAACTATAATCATAGAACAGCCAAGTTTTTTAGGCCATGTCTGGGATGTCTGAAAATGTAGAAGTCTGAAATCTACACGAAACAAATTTACCATATACTTTTCACCTTCTTTTTCTTTAAAATAATTTTGAAAATTCATATTTATTAAACAAGAGCTCTTGTCTGATATTATACTTTAAAAATGTTTATTTTTTGTACTATATTGTTATTTTTACAGAATAAGAAACATTTTTAACAGAGCTTACCTGTATTTTCACAACAAAATAGCCAGTGTCGAATTTTTTCAACACTGGCTATTTTCCTTCATAAATACGGTTGCATAATAGAATAAAAATATTGAATTTCATGCATAGGAAATTCAATATGATAATAATTCATAACCTCCGCAAAACAGCTCTTAAACACTTTTATAAAGTGCTGTATCTCTTTACTGCTTTCTTCCTTTACTTTACATGTTTTCTCCGATTCACGCAATACCAAACGTTCAACAAGACAACTAATATGAATATACATTCCTACTTTTACTTTATTGGGAATCAATATAATATATTGACGTTCCAGCAAATCAATGGCCTTTTCAATTTTTTCATAAAGCTTTGCTGCATTTAATATTGTAACATTATCCAAAATACTGACCAGCGAAAAATTTTTGAGCATGTTGCTGTTAAACACCTCCATTTCTTCTATGGTCATATATGGTTCTAAAACCGTTGTTATCAATTCAAAATCTGAAAAAGTAATCATATCTTCCAATGAAACAAATGGCACTTCCAATTCCTTAATTTCAGACATTCCAACAATCAAAATCACCTGATTATTAAAAAATATTTCATCCAAACTCCCGTTTTGAAGTAATTTATTGTATGAATAAGGCATAATCGACAATTCAATATTTCTTGGAATACTGTTTTTAAAAAGCTGTAGCACCCGCTCTGTAGCTTTCTCTCCAATTTCCGTAGCAAAGATAATACACGCTGGCCTTGATACTGCCGCATAATAACGCCAAACAGAAATATTTTCTTCTGCACATTCTTGTATAATTTGCTTCACTTCCTGGCCCTGCTTTACTCTAACTGCAATATCCAACGCCATTTTCGTATTTACATTATTAATAATTCCTATATTCCGACCTTTAAAATCCGCTTTTATATCATCCAACTGTTCAAGCGATCCCATGTCAACCAACAGAATAACATCTTTTTTAAATGTATATTTTTTCAGATAGTCCCTGATTAATACCCTAACATTTTGTGAAGATGTATCCAAAGGCATATCTACTCCATCAAAAACATGTGTCCCTGTAATCCGATTTACTGCATCTGCCATGGAGGATGCTGTGGAATACCCATGCGCCGCAATAAGGCAATGGTATTTTACGGTTTCCAACTCTTTATTATAATAATATATATTTAAAAGTATAAACAAAAAATCTACCGCATCCAGTTCTATATCTATCTCCTGCTTAATACATTTCGAAATTTCTTTGGCAACCTCATATGCCGAAGAGAATTTTTCTTCAAAATATCTCTGGAGATTCATTAATTCACCCAAATGTTTTTCCTGCCAAACATTTATAGTCCCATTGTTATACGCCAGATTGTACACTGCTTTCGCCAAAACGCAAAGAAAAGATGCAGGCAAAAACACCTGATACTGGTTAAAAACGGAATCCGCAATCTTTTTTAATGCGCCCTGAAAGTTTCTGAGATAACTACTGTTAACTTTCTCATCAAAAACTATATAGTTATAATAGTCCTCCATTCTGGCAAAACATTCATCTTCAAATTGTTTCTCTGATAATTTTCCATCACAGAACTCATTATAAATTTTCACAAGCATTTCAAAATATATGCTAACAGAATCCTTTTGTTTCTCTTCCACATAACTTTCCACATTCAAATAAGACTCCCCATCACCTGCGACAAACTGTGAATCTTCAAAAAAAGCAGGTGGAAGATTATAAGATCTGATATAAATCCGATCTTCAAAATCTACAAACGCCTTTGCGCAAAGGGAAATTATAATACTTTGTAATTCCTTTATATTATTTTTATAATTGTGATGAATCAAAGCATAAAATACACGACTGGAAATACGTATTTCTTTATGTATCTGGTTTTGTTCATGAGAAAACTGCTCAATTACCAATGCTTCTCTCTCTTTTAATGTACGTTCTCTTAAAGCAGGAATCTGGCAGCAAATTGGCAGTTCATTTTTTAATACCTCTACAATATCAACCCCCTCCACTGCCGTCAGGATAATTCTTGCCGAAGATGAAAAACGCTTATCACCCAAAAGATAGTAACCAGCTTTTAGAAAATTTAACAATTGCTGCACAAATGCTTCATCTGCATTTTGCAGATTTTCTATTAAAAGAATTCCGTCTCTGCTTTTTTCCATTAAACCAGAAACCACTTTTCTGTTACTGTCGCGATATCCAAAGATTTTTTGTGCAGTAATACTGCCATTCTCATGCGTGGAAACATTATATTTATATAAAGTTTTATCTTTTACAACATTTTCGTGAAAGCAATACTGACTCAGAAGTTCTGCAAGATATGTTTTTCCAACTCCTTTTTCCCCGACCATAAGGACAGGAAGTCCTTTTGGCGGATAACTAACTGCAGATATCATCTGATGAATACAATAATTTAAAGAACTGTCACTTCCTATTGCCTGTATAAAAATTCCCTTATTTAAAAGTCCTCTATCCAGAAGCTCAAGCAAATCCTCAATACATTCAAAATACACGTCTCTGATAACCACGCGAAATGTTTTTTCTATTATCTTTTTATTCAGGAAATAAACCGGTCTGGTATTAATTTTGAGTAATATTCCACTCTTAAACATATCGTTAAGATACTGGCTTACTAAAGAACGAGAAACAAAGTTTTCTTCTGCAATTGTCTGCGCGCTTACTGATATTTTTTTCGATACACAAAACTGCTCCGTACTTTGATCAATACATCTACAAATAATATCTTTAATCTTATCCGACATATTCCTGTTCTCCATTTAGGAAATATATGGCACTTTCCCTTAAAAGGAATGATAGCGCCAATCAACGCAGAACTTTCTTTGTCAATTGACGCTTTCCTAACTTGTCTGTTATGCTTCTATTCCAGCATCGTCATCGGATCGACCTGGCTTCCATTTACAATAATCTCAAAATGCAGATGCGGTCCGGTACTTCGTCCGGTATTTCCGCTCAGAGCAATCCGCTCGCCCTGCTCCACACTCTGACCTACAGATACCAGAACGCGGCTCAGATGTGCATACCGGGTCTGATTTCCATCGGGGTGACGGATGGTAACGCAGTTTCCATAACTGCTGAACCAGCCTGCCTGCGTAACCGTTCCTCCACAGGAGGCAAAAATCGAAGTACCTACAGGAGTCGCCCAGTCCACACCTTTATGCTGACGTCCCCATCTCCATTTGAATCCTGAAGAGAATCTTCCTCCGGACAGCGGCTTGATATAAGTAGGTGGTGTCTGAGTGCCGCGCTCAATGATTTCAGGTACCGGTTCCGCCATTACGGTTTCCGCAATAATTTCCCTGCCTGTCTCCTTACCATTTTCCTTTGTAACAAGCGCTGTGACTTCATGATGACCTGCCACCGGCTCCTGACGCACTACGGTGTCTGTTGTATACCACTCGTCATTATCTATATACTGTACTTCTGCAAAATAGTCTTCTTCGTAAGTAGACTCCTCTATGGTGGTTACTGTAAGCTCCGGCTCCGGCACAGTAATAATGATCTGATCCCCCGGATGAAGCACGGTGTTTTCTGAAAGTCCTTCATTCAGAGCCACCACATCAGCTACATAAAGCCCGTTGCTGTTCGCAATCACAGAGAGGGTATCTCCCGGCTGAACCTCATAAACCGTATTTTTTGCGGTCTCTTTGGTTACCATTTCGATCGCCTCTTCTGTAGGGGTAATCTCATCCTCCGAAACATAAGCTTCCGCGATTTCCACCTTCTCGGTAAAATCCACATCCCGCAGTCCGTCTCCGGTAACCTGGGTAAGATCTTCCTCATCTGCTCCCGCATTCTGTACATCTTCCTGCGTCACGGTTTCCGTAATGACATTTTCCACGGCATAGCTCACATCAAATTCTCCGATGCCTGCAGCAGTTCCGGGAATTCCTGCAATTCCCGTGGGCTTTACCTGCTCCCGTGTCTCCTCTGTCTGCTGACGGGATACATCCACTGTATAGAGATTCAGCTCCCTGTCTGCATCCGAAACTATACTGATCTGAAATTCATTTTCCGTATCATACCGGTTCTTTGCGGCATAAAGCACGCTCATGACATCCTGATAGCCGCCCAGTGTTACTGTAAACTCGTTAATCTTCAGCTGATATGCTTTTTTCTTGGCAGTTGCCACTACATTCTGCAATTCCTGATAAATTGCTTCTGTCAGTGTATCCGGATCCATAGTGCTTCCAAAGATTTTCGGCACTTTATCCAGCTCATATTCCACATCAGCCAGCACCAGTCCCTCTGTTTCACGGGAAATCCTCGCCCTGGCTTCCAGAAACGCATTCTCCACCACTCCGGGATTCCGCACAGAACCTACTACTTTCCCTTCCAGTGTTACTTCATAATAGCTGTTCGCATCACCAAATCCGCTTCCAAGAAGGGGCACTCCTACCAGCATACAGCCGCAGGTAATAACCATAGCCTCTATAAATGTCAGTTTTGATCTTTTATTAAAAAATAACTTTTTTCTGTTCATTCGTTTTTCGTTCCCGCTGGCCATATGCCCCGGAAAATTCTATTCCATGTTCATGTAATATTTTTGTAACATTTTTATTCTATCAGCATTCCCACTGCTTGTAAAGTTTTTTCTAGGGTTTCTTCCACTCCCAGCCCATCTTCTTCCACTGTTACTTCTGCATACCGCTCATAGAGAACAGAACGTTCCTCATAAAGATCGGACAGGGTCTGTCCGTCCCGCAATACCACTCCCCGGCCGCGGATATCCCGAAGACGGCTCTCTACAGCTTTACATGAAAGCTTCAGGTAGACAATTACGCCGATTCGGCCAAGGTGCTCCATAGCCTTTTCTCCATAGACGACGCTGCCCCCGGTGGAAATGATTGCCCCTTCCGGCTCCAGACTGGCATTGACTCTTTCTTCTATGGAAAGGAATCCGTCCGGCCCCTCCTGCTCAATAATCTCACTGAGCAGACGTCCTTCCTCCTTTTGTATAACCAGATCCGCGTCTATGAAATCCTTTCCCAGAACCTTCGCCAGAATCACGCCGATGGTGCTTTTTCCCGCTCCGGGCATTCCTATCAGTACGATATTTTTTTTCTTTTTCATGCTCTTTTACACTTTCCTTTGCTGTCTGCCGGGGACCCACAGTCCTGCCCGGCCCTTTTTTTCTTACGCTGAACCCAAAACTGCCGCAGGGTTCTCCCAATGTCAGATAGGTCCCGTGAGAATAGGCAATCAGCCCTGCTCTCTCCAGCTCCAGCCGATCTTTTTCATTCACACAGGATTCATCCACGCTTACGCCTACAACCTCAGCCATAAACATGATATGACTCCCCAGTTCCTTAATTTCCGTTACCCGGCACTCAATGTTAACGGGGCTTTCCTCAATAATCGGAGCCAGGGCCAGGTGCTGGGCTTTTCCCGGCGTAAGTCCCGTCTCATGAAACTTGTCCACATCCCGGCCGGAACGTACGCCGCAGTAATCTGTGGCATGAGCCAGCTCTTCTGTGGTCAGATTAATAACAAACTCTCCTGTTTCCCGAAGTATATCACAGGAATACCGCCCGGGCCGCACAGAAATAAACACCATAGCAGGGTCGGAACAGATTGTCCCGACCCAGGCTACTGTGATAATATTTGGTTTTTCTCCTTCCCGGGCACAGCTTACCATAACTGCCGGAAGGGGATAGAGCATATTTCCTGCTCTCCAGTGTCGTTTCTTTTTTCTCATCCTCGTAACGTCCTGTCTATTCCATCTGCTGAATCATGCCGGCAAGGGCAGGAATCAGCTGCTTCTTTCGTGACACCAGACCTTTCAGTTCGTAGATATCGCTGTCATCCGGCAGCCGGAAGGCTTCTTTCACCAGATTATCCGCATTCTGTCCACAACAGAGCAGCTCCGTCGATTCCCGAATGATATTGGTCAGCATAAAGAAAATCATATTCAGTCCGCTTTCCTTTAAAGCAGTGGAAATGTATGGCACGATTTTCTCCCGAATCTCTTCCAGCTCTATGGCATTCATGGAGTTAATCTGCCCTACTCCGAATTCTACATTTCCTACACTGAAGCGTTTGAAATCCTGGAAAAAGATTTCATCAGCAGTTTTGGCGCTGAGATTGCTTCCGGCAGAGAACATATCCACCGCAAGATCTTCAATATCCACCTCTGCAATTGCGGCAAGCTGCTCAGCCGCCGCTCTGTCTACAGCTGTACAGGTCGGAGACCGGAACATCAGCGTATCCGAGATAATAGCTGCACACAAAAGACCGGCAATTTTTCTGGGTATCTCCACGCCCTTCTCCTGGTACATCTGATACATGATTGTCGCCGTACATCCCAGGGGCTGATTCCGGAAAAATACAGGAGCCATGGTTTCCAGAGACCCCAGGCGATGGTGATCTATAATCTCCAGAATCTCCGCATATTCTATTCCGTCTACAGCCTGGGATTCTTCATTATGATCTACCATAATTACCTGCTTACGTTTCAGATTCAACAGGTTCCGTCTGGAAATCATACCTACATAATTATCATCTTTGTCCACGATGGGGAAATCCCGGTAACGTTTCTGTCCCATGATCTCACGGATATCCTCTGTCTTTTCATTTACATTGAAGACTGTAAGGTTGTCCGCCTTCATGAAATACCGAATCGGCATACTCTGGTTAATCAGTCTGGCTGCTGTAAATGTATCCAACGGAGTACTGATAACGACACAGCCGTGTTCCTGTGCCAGCTTTGTAATTGTCATAGAAACTTTTGCGCCCTCGCAGACAATAATACAGCCTGCCTTCATCTCGATGGCACAAAGCTGAGACTCATAACGGTTCCCCAGAATTACCAGATCGCCTTCCTCTATATAATCCTCCATCAGATCCGGATTGGCTGCAGCAATCAGTACCTTCCCTTTATTATAATAATCTTCAGCAGAGCCGACGAGAATACAGCCTTCCAGTGTATCAATAATATTGCTGTACTGAGTATTGGCCTGAGCCAGGATTTTACTGTCATAGACGTCCATGTAAGAGGTGGTAATATCACCGATAGTAATCAATCCGTCCAGTTTTTTATCTTTTGTAATAGGAAGTGTTACCACACCCAGACGTCGCATCAGATTCCACGCCTGTTTCAGAGAAAGATTGCCCTGTACTCCTTCCGTCTTGCGAATCTCGATGTCCTTTACCTGGGTCATTACATCCGCCACATATACCGGCGCTTCCGCCTGAAAAAAATTCAGTACATATTGTGTTTCCTGATTAAGCTGACCGGCTCTGGCAGCTATATAGCCGCCCCCTTCCAGATAATTTTTCAGATACGCATAGGCAAGCGCAGAACAGATAGAATCCGTATCCGGATTTTTGTGACCAATAATGTAAACCGGTCTTGTCATATCCTTCTCCATTGTCTTCCTCCCCGTTTATATAATTTGTCCTAATTTTCCCTTTAAATCGTCATCGTTTTGTGCGTTTTCACAATAAATTCATATTTTATTCACACTTTGTTCATATGTGATTGCTATACTAGAACCATCTCAAAAGAGTACTGCTTTTACTACACATATAGATAAATTTTTTCATAATAGCCTCGGCGCATCAGAAATGGTGTGTCGGGGCACTCCTCATTTTATAAGGATTATTTTGCCATTCCCAGATGAAGGAATACACGACCGGTAATCTGCTCCTGCCGTACAGCACCAAATACTCTGGAATCCTTTGAATTTTCTCTGTTATCTCCCAGTACAAAATAACAGTGTTCAGGCACGGTATAAGGATACTCCACACCCTCCTGCTGCAAGGTCTGCCCTGCTGTGGTGCGTCCGGTTTCCTTTGCGCCATTCACCAGAAGTTCACCTTCCTCTGAGATTTCCACCACATCACCCGGCTCCGCCACAATTCTCTTGATATATTCTATATTTTCATCCCGGCGGATTATCACAATGTCATCCGGCTGATATGCGGAATCCAGTCGGTAAAATACTACCAGTTCTCCGTCCTTCAGTGATGGTTCCATGGAATTTCCGCTGACAAAAGCCAGACCGATACAATAGTGGAAAACCAGATAGACGGCTGCCGCAACCACAACGCATTCCACCAGAAACCGTCTCCACTCACGTTTTCTCTGAAGCTTCTCTATCTTCTCTTCCAGAATATCATCCACTGACTGCTTTCCGTCTTTTCTCATTCGTACTGTCCTATTCTCTCAGTTATTCTCCTGCAGCTGACTTCACCTTACTTTTCAATGTATGAAGACGTTCTATCAGCCTGTCCATCTCCTCCCGGATTATCTCCAGTTCTCTTTCCCGCTTCTTCGCTTCATCCTGATACTGTATTTCCAGTTCGCGCCGAATCCGGATTCTGGCCACTTCCATCTGTGCCTCTTTTTCCTGACGCTCACGCTGCAGCTGCTCCTGTAACTCTCCACGTTCTCTTTGCAGCTGCTCCTGAATCTGTTCCTGTTCTTTTTGCAGCTTTTCCTTAAGCTGTGCTTCTTCTTTTTGCAGCCGTTCCTTAAGCTGTGCCTCTTCCTGCTGCATTCTCTCCTTCCATTCTTCCTGCTCTTTCCGGAGAGTCTCTCTCAGACGGAGCTCCTCCTGTCCCAGCTTCTCACGAAGTCTTTCGTTCTCCTGTTCCTGCTGTTCCAGACGCTTCCGCAGTTCCTCCGCCTCTTCCTGATTCTGTTTTTTCATCTGCTTGAGCTGACCTTTGGCCTGATCCCGCATCTGCTGAGCCCTGGCCTGATACATACTGTTCAGCTTCTGCATCTTTTCGTATACATCTTCCTTCTGAAAACCAAACAGGCTGCCTTTCAGTTTCATCCCCTGCAGAAACTCGTTGATTTCCGGGAAGTCCACAGCCATTACTCCCGGCACAACCTCCGGCACTTCCAGCAATGTATGTTCAGCTGAATTTTGTTTTTCTTTTTCCTGCATCCCCATTCCGTTCTCCCCTCTTCGTCCGCAGTTTTCCACAGACTCTGTTTTCATCATGATACCCTGTTATCAGGTATTTTGCAACTTTTCTTCCGGGCTTCTAAGCCCCCTTGTATTCTTCTCTACCAGCCGCCTTGCAAGCATTACCTGATGTCCGCATCCAAGACATTTCAGCCGGAAATCCGCCCCTACTCTCAGAATCTCCCATTCCTGACTGCCGCAGGGATGAGGCTTTTTCAGTTTTACAATATCTCCCACCTTATATTCCACGGAACACCTCTCCTATATTACCTTGAATCAACAAATCTGCCTGTCCGTCTCTTGGGGTAGCGTCACGGTTTATCAATACCAGATGCTTTCCTGAAAAATAATCAATCAGACCTGCCGCCGGATAAACGGCAAGAGAAGTCCCGCCAATTATCAGCATATCAGCTCTGGAAATGGCGTTAACTGCTCCCCGCAGCACCTGACTGTCGAGTCCCTCTTCATACAGCACCATATCCGGCTTCACCACTCCGCCGCAGCTGCACCTGGGAACACCTTCCGATTCCAGAATATACCGGGCGTCATAAAACGCACCGCATCGCTGACAGTAGTTCCGGTGTACAGAACCATGAAGCTCATACACACATCTGCTTCCTGCCATCTGGTGAAGGCCATCAATATTCTGCGTAACCACAGCCGTCAGCTTTCCTCTCTTCTCCAGTTCCGCAAGTTTTTCATGCGCTGCGTTCGGTTTTGCTTCCAGACACAGCATCTTCTTTCTGTAAAACCGGTAAAATTCCTCTGTATGATTTAAAAAGAATGTATGGCTCAGAATCGTCTCCGGCGGATAATTCCACTCCTGATGATACAGTCCGTCCGTACTGCGGAAATCCGGAATACCGCTTTCCGTAGACACCCCTGCACCGCCGAAGAATACCACAGAGCTGCACTCCTCCACATATTCTTTCAAAAGCTTCACTTTTTCTTCAGCCGCAGCCAGATTCCCTTTCACAGTCATCCCTTCTTTCCTGTATGTTCTTATGCTTTAATATCTTTTTTTCGCATGAACCAGATATCTGTCCTCTCCCTGTTTGGTACAGGTGGACAGCGTAATAATGGAATCTTCCCTGGATACTGTTACCCCTGTATCATAGGCAGACCGGCTTTTCAGTGTCTGCAGAAAGCTCTCATACTGTTCATCGGGCGCAAACCCTATCGTGTAGCTGTCACTGTCTGCCTCAACTTCACAGACAGAAAAAATCTGATAACAGTGCGTTCCATCTGCCAAATCAATATAGATATTGGGATGTGACACCAGATAAGAGGGAGATTCATAATTTTTAAGTCCGGCAAACATAGAGCCGTTTTTCATATTATGCCCGTAAATAATTGTATGCAGATCGCTGAAGTCAGAGCTGTTCAGAGTCTCCATAAAAATGCTGCCCGAACTGTTCACCTTTCCGCTGAAAGTATGATTCAGATAATAGGCATTATCTTCTGTCTGCATTAAGGGATAGCTGATCCCTGTTCCCGGAATCTCAATCCAGCCTATCGTATCAGGATTCTCAGCCTGGAGCTCGCTTAAGGCCACACGCTGCACCCGTTCTTCTCCATCTTCCCCGTCTTCTTCTGCTGCTGTCTCTGTCTGCTCCTGATCTTCCTCCCCGGGGATTTCCGCCATAACATATTGCTGTAAATCCTTGTATTCATCCGTTCCCGCTTTATACTCCAGAAAAATATCAGAAAGCTGCCAGATACTTACTCCCAGCACCACAATACAGATGCACAGTACCGCAATCAGCGGAAGCGGTATTCTGTTCTTTTTTTGTCTCTTTGCCATAACTTTCTCCTCACTTTGTCTCAATTCTAGCAGACCATTCCGGAAAATTCCAGATCAAAATTCCTCCCTCTGAGAAATCCAGACCGGTTCGTTTTCAAAGCTCTGCTCCGTGGAACAGGCCGCCAGACTGTAATTTTTTCCCGGTATCCTATACTGAACGATATAATATGTTTCCGGGCGCACGTTCTGAACCACTCTGCATACTGCAGCTGTGTACAGATCTGCTCCCTTCCGGATCTCTTCGTCGACTGTACAGAAAGAATCCAGTCTCAGACGCAGACCGTCCCCTGTTGCCTTCAGAAAACTTTCCTTACGAACCCAGAGATCATAAAAAGCTTCCGGCTGATTTTCCGGATCCTGATTTTCCAGCCACTGCCTTTCTGCATCATGAAATTTTCGGAGAATACGCAGCTGTCCGGACCGGGACTTGCGCTCCTCCACATCCACTCCTACAGGTCTGTCCCCTATAGCACAGGCTGCCAGTTCTCCGCTGTGTGAAATGCTGATATAAATTTCTTCATGACCACTCAGATAAGGCTTGCCCCGTTCGTCCTTTTTCAGACAGAAGCTTCCTGCCAGATCCGGAAATTCCTTTTCCAGTGCTCTGAAAAGCAGGTCATGTGCAGCCGCCGACTCTCTTTCATGTCTGCTTCCGCGACATTCGTTCTGTCTTTCTGAGTCTTCTGTATTCTCTTTTATTTCTGCCAGGTAAATCCGAACCATCCTCCCGGCTCTCCTTTTACCTTGTCTTTTTCTGGCTGTCCAGAAGTTCCTGAAGAGCCTCATCACTTACAGAAATCCAGACATCCTCTTCTTCTTCATTCAGCCCCAGATATTCTCTGAGTGTACAGAGCTCCTCACTGTTTCCCCATTCTTCGATATATCTGTCAATTTCCTCAAACGGAATTTCTCCGGCCAGATATCTTTCCTTAAACTTCATACCCTTCCTCCCTTAATCAGGTCTTTCCTCTGCAATCCGAAAGCCGGATTCTCCCTGACATTATAACATGTCTTGCCGCGCCCTACAAAACCTTTTTATTGAATTGACAGCAGCGTTTCTTTTTACTAAAATAGCAAAGGCAGAACAGAAAAATTTCCTTTCTGCTCTGCCTTATCCACTATTTTTTGTGAAAGAAGATTTTGTTATGGAAGTTTCATTACAGATGCTGTTTATTGTATGTCCCCTGGTTTTCCTTGCCGGACTTGTAGATTCCATAGGAGGAGGCGGCGGGCTGATTTCTCTTCCGGCTTATCTTTTTGCCGGTGTTCCGCCTCATGTGGCAATCGCAACCAATAAGCTGTCTTCCTCTATGGGAACCACGATTTCTGCAGCCCGGCTTTTCCGGTACATGGATCTTCCCCTGGCCGGCGCCTGTGTAATCTGTTCTGTCATCGGCTCCTGGGCCGGTTCTTCGCTTTCCCTCCTGGCCAGCGAAAAACTCATCCAGTACATGCTGATTCCGGTTCTTCCCGTTGTGGCTTATTACGTACTGCGCCAGAAAGATCTGAACAAGACTGCCCAGAAACAGCTGTCACGTCAGAAAACCTTTCTGATCTGCATGCCTGCTTCCTTTTTTATCGGCATCTACGACGGCTTTTATGGCCCCGGTACAGGAACCTTCCTGATTCTTCTGTATACCAGCCTGGCAAAGATGGATCTGTTGACTGCCTCCGCCAACACCAAAGCAGTCAATCTGGCTTCCAACGTGGGCGCTCTGGCTGTATTTATCCTGAACGGAAAAGTCTTTTTTTCCATCGGACTGCCTGCAGCGCTGTTCTGTATTGCAGGTCATTATCTGGGTGCAGGGATGGTAGTGAAAAACGGTACGCGTGTTGTCCGTCCTGTGATTCTGATTGTACTGGCTATTCTCTTCATAAAACTGCTGGCTGGCGAATAAACAAGATTGTGTTTCCCATGCCGGCCTGAAAGGAGTTCCTATGGTCTCTTCTAAAAGATCTGCCTTGTTTTTTTTGATTTTTATTGTCCTGATTCTGGCAGTTTTTTCGCTGTTTTACGCCAGGAGACAACCGGACAATCAGACTGAACCTGTCACAGCCACAGCGTTCAAGCTGAACACTGTGGTGACCATCACTCTCTACGATTCTGAAGATCAGGAACTTCTGGATCAGGCGATGGAGCTTTGTGATCATTATGAAAAGATTTTCAGCCGCACACTTCCGGAAAGCGAACTCTACCGCCTCAATGCCGGGACTCTTCCTCAGGAAGACGGCGCTTTTATCATTTCTGATACTCTTGCAGAGCTCATAAGCGAAGGTCTTCGCTACAGCGAGCTCTCCGGCGGAGCCTTTGATATTTCCATCGGGCCTGTCTCCTCTCTCTGGGATTTCACTTCGGGATCCTCTGTCATTCCTGATGAGGCTGACGTGAAGGATGCGCTGAAACTAGTGGATTACCGCCAGGTTTTTCTGGACGGAAACAGGATCCGCTTTGGAATGGAAGGCATGCAGCTGGACCTGGGAGCTATCGCAAAAGGATATATTGCAGATCGGATCAAAGAATTTCTGGTTTCCGAAGGCGTGAAAAGCGCCATTCTGGATTTGGGAGGAAATATTCTCTGCATAGGGGAGCGTCCGGACGACACACCGTTCCGTATCGGAATCCAGCGTCCTTTTGCTCAGCGCAGCGAAACTGTTTCCATCGCGCAGATAGACGATAAATCTGTTGTATCTTCCGGAATTTACGAACGCTATTTTGAAAAAAACGGGATTCTTTATCACCATATTCTGAACCCCAGGACCGGTTTCCCCTATGAAAATGATCTGGTTTCTGTAACGATTATCTCTGACCGGTCTGCAGATGGTGACGGGCTGAGTACCTCCTGTTTTGCGCTTGGACTGGAACAGGGAATGGAGCTGATTAACAGTCTCCCGGATGTCTATGCCGCTTTCATCACAGCTGACGGTGAACTTCATTTCAGCGACGGCATGGCAGAAACCTTTTCTCTCAAAACTACAGAAACTTCGGAATAAAAACACATATAGAAATGCCGGCACGCAGGAATTGCTCCCTGCATGCCGGCGTTTTTACATGCTCTGATTTCTCTGTGTATGTCTTGCTTTTCAGAAACTCTTCTGTCTGCAGCTATACAATTTTCTTGCCGTGAAAAGACTGAATCTGAACCTTCGCTGCAAGCTCCGGAAGGTTATCTTTCGTGATTCTCCCTGCCGCAACAACTTCCAGCCCTTTAATGTTCTGGATTTCCCGAAGCTTTTCCAGTCCCTGCACAGCCGTTTCCTGCTGTCCGGAGGTAAGCACACGATCAATCAGCCCCATCTCGCTCAGCTTTTTAATTGCTTCCGCATAATCCGGCGTCTCATCAATGGCTTTGTGAAAAGTTACCTTTAATTCTCCGCGGCACTCGTCAATCCTTTTCATCTTCTCAAAATCGACCGTGTGATCCTCTTTCAGAATTCCTGTGGAAATTCCGTCCACACCAAGTTCCCGGCATATCCGAATATCTTCCAGCATTACCTGAAATTCAGCATCATCATATACAAAGTCACCGCCTCTTGGGCGTATCATTACAACCACCGGAATGTGAAGAAGCTTTTTGCACAGTTTAATCGTGCCGTAAGACGGCGTTGTACCCTCCTCAGCAAGATTTTCACAAAGTTCTATACGCTCTGCTCCCCGTTCCTGAGCCCAAAGCGCCTCCCGTAGATTCCCTACTGCCGCTTCTCTGATCATTTTTCTGTCCCTCCGCATTTCTTCTCCAGTTTTTTCTGCACAACTGAAAGAATTTCTTTTTCTAATAAATACTCAGGATCATATAAATGCAGCCTGCTGCCAGCATCTCCGCCGGAAGTCCCCGATACGCCTTTCCGGGCCGGGAAAACTTCAGAGTCTTCTTTACAGACAGAAACATGACCACGGATACCGCGATTGTCCAGAATGCGCCTGCCAGATCGCCAAAGGTGTGCATTGCAAAAGGACGCACCAGAAGAATTACCGGTATTACAACAAACAAGCTGTTATCTCCCTGGGAACTCTTTTTCAGAATGCCATTGGTAAAGGCCAGGGCCAGGCCTGCGGCAAGAAACGCAAAAGCTGTTTCCTGAAAAGCCGCCGACTGAAAACCAGCTTTAAAAATCAGGTTTCCAAATACCTGACCAGTGGCAGAAAATTCCCGGGCAACAGCGAGCAGAATCCAGAATCCCCAGGCAATGGAAGACTCCCAGAGAAGTTCTCCGTAGTCTGCCTCTATCGTTCCGCGAAGCACCTGATGCGCGCACAGAAGTCCTGTCACAAAAGTCATGATCCACATACCTGTGTCAAGTAATATCCCCAGCGCCGCAAAGCCTGTCAGGAAAGCGGAGGCGCTCACCGCGCCTGCCGCAATATAGACACAGAGCTTCAGACTCCAGTCCGGAAGGCTCTTTTCCAGCAGGTTTTTCAAAAGTTCCGCAAATACGACTGTCAGAATCACCAAAATCCCTGACACGAAAGCTTCCCGCATCCCTGCAGAAAACAGTACAATTCCCAGGGCAAAGGCTTCTGCCGGATATTTCAGTTTCATAATGAATCCTCCGTTTCCTTATCTGACTGTCTGCAGAAAATTATAAGCTTCATTGATTCCATTTACTGCTGCTGTAGAAGACCGGGTCGCTCCGGAAATACCGTCTACCTGTGTTCCGTTCTGTGCTGCAGAATCTCCTGTCACACCTTCTTCTGCTGCCGGTTCTTCTGCAGGAGTTTCAATTCCTGCTGCCTGATCGAGACACTGCTGTGCCAGACTGATGAATCCTCCTACAGAAATGCTGACTCCGGACACTGCATCTGTCTTTCCTTCTTCATTCGGATTCAGGAAGCTGAGAGACTGATTCTCGATCAGCGCATTTGCCAGTGCCTTGGACTGCTCTGCCCAGGTCAGTCCGTCTTCCGTCATAACATATTCTCCATTTTCAGACATGACGCTCTTTAAGGAACCATCCTCAGCCACGCCATCCCAGTTTACTTCCGTAATCTTTCCATCTTTCACGGTAATAGTCACCTGATCGGTATAACCATTGGAGGCCTCGGCAGCCTTAGCTTCATAAGTTCCGTCTGCCAGCGTTACTTCTGTTTCCTGCGGCTCCTCTGCGATTCCTGCTGCCTGCTCCAGACACTGACGTGCCAGATCGATAAAGCCGCCTACAGAAATGCTCACTCCGGATACCGCATCCGTCTTTCCTGCCTCATCCGGATTCAGGAAACTCAGAGACTGATTCTCAATCAGCGCGTCTGCCAGAGCCCTGGACTGCTCTGCCCAGGTCAGGCCATCCTCTGTCATAACGTATTCTCCGTTCTCAGACAGAACGCTCTTCAGAGAACCATCTTCAGCTACAGACTCCCAGTTTACTTCTGTAATCTTTCCGCCTGCCACTGTAATAGTTACCTGATCGGTATACCCGTCTGCCGGCTCTCCCTTTGCCTCGTAAGTTCCGTCTGTCAGGGCTGCTCCATCCAGTGCTGCCAGAGCTTCCTCTGTCTGTGCAGCATCTGCTGCTTCAGTTTCTTCTGTTTCTACAGACATTCCCGGAAGATATACCGGCGCCTTTGCGCCTGCAAACTGATCCAGGAATTCCGGCTCTGTAATTCTGGAGCCCAGTGTCTCTGTCTCATTCTGTTCCAGTACTTCCACCTGACGGATTGTCTCCGCGTCATCCTCAAATGTTACACGCATTACGATATCGCCTGCATAACCTGCTGTACGTACGGTTACTGCATAGGCGCCATCCTCCAGCCGGACTGCTTCCTCAATGTTTTCCGCGCCGCTTACATCCAGCTCCTCTGCCACTGCGGAAGCGCTGTTCTCCGTGCCGTTTCCGGCCATATCCACAGACAGAACTCTAGATCCGGCGATAACACCGAAGGAAAGAGCTGTCACTACAACCAGTGCAAGAATTCCTCTTACTTCTTTATTTTTCATTTCAATCGTTCCTCCCTTATGCTTTTCCGGTTCCATATACGTGCCTTTTGTTCAGCAGAGACAAAGCCCCTGCCAGGCAGTTTGCCGTCAGAATTCCAAAACAGATTCCCTCCGGATAAATGCTGAAAATACGAATCGCTGCAGTGATTACACCAGCTGTGATTGCGTACAGAAGACGTCCTCTTCTGGTCACAAAGGCATAATCCGTCAGCATATAGCAGGCGCCCATAATCAGTCCGCCTCCCAGAAGATTCAGCAGAATATCTCCTGTAAAAAGACCTGAAGGCCCAAAGATAAATGTCAGGACCAGCACAGTCACAATATAAGTAACGGCTGCCTCGGCATTTACAATTCCCATATAACACATATAGGCAAAACCTACCAGCAGCAGAAGCTTGCTGGTTTCGCCCAGCGCTCCGGGCACCTCGCCCAGAAACATCTGAAGATAGCTGTATCCGGCCTCGCCGCCAGTCTTTACTGCACCCAGAACTGTTGCCGAGGATACGGCGTCTGCATTCAGTGTGACAGGCGCAATATACTGCATAACAGCTCCCGGCCACACTACCATCGCCAGAAGACGTCCCATGAGTGCAGGATTGGCAAAATTATTTCCGATTCCGCCGAACATCTGCTTCACAACCAGTATACTGAAAATGGAGGTCAGAACCACCACCCAGGCCGGAGCCGTCACCGGCATATTGAAGGCCAGCAGCATTCCCGTCACCACAGCACTGAAATCTCCAGCTGTAATCTGTTTTTTTGTCAGTTTCTGCCACAAATATTCAGTCAGCACACAGACTGCAACAGACAGCGCTGTCAGATAGAGGGCCCTGATTCCGAAGAAATATACCGCTCCCAGCAAAGCCGGTACCATAGAAATGGCCACATGCAGCATCACACGTCTTGTCGTCCGGTCTGTACGGATGTGGGGGCCATTGATAACTCTCGTCGGTCCTGAGCCCGCGTTTCCGACACTCGTTCCTAACTGACTCATGCCTTCTTCACCGCCCTTTCTCTCATTTTCTGCTTCACGGCATCTCTTGCCATGCGTGTCCGTACTGACAGTTCTCTCTTTGCCGGACATACATAAGAACAGCAGCCGCAGGCAATACATTCACTGGCATACAGCTTTTCACAGAGATCATAGTCCTCTTCCTGAAATGCAAAATCAATCTGCCAGGGCGTAAGTCCTGCCGGGCAGGCATTTTCACAGCCGCCGCACCGGATGCAGGGCTGCTCTTCCCAGGCAGAATCCGCCAGTACAAGAATACCGGATGTATTTTTTGTAATATAGAAGAGTTCCTCTTCCCCATTCCAGTCTGAAGCTACACAGGGGCCCGTCATAGGACCACCGGCAATCACGCGATTCTGCGAAACTGTAACTCCTCCGGCAAGTTTCAGAAGCTCCTTCGCTGAAGTTCCTATGGGAACCAGATAGTTTCCGGGTTCCTTTACACAGCCTGTCACCGTCACAATGCGGCGTATCAGAGGGAGACCGCCCAGAATCATGTCTGCTGCCGCCCGGGCTGTTCCTACATTGGAAACAATGACTCCTGCGTCCGCCGGAAGACCGCCCATGGGAACTTCTCTTCCTGTGACTGCCTGAATCAGCTGACGCTCCCCACCCTGGGGATACTTTGTAGGCAGCACCGCCAGCTCTACCTGTCCCTCTTCTGTCATCACTCCTGCTTTTTGGACCGCGTCCAGAATACGTTCCAGATTCTCTGCTGCTTTCGGCTTATTGTCTTCCATGCAGATATAAGCCTTCTTTGCACCGGATCCCTTCAAAAGAAGCCGTACGCCATTTACCAGAGCATACCCTTCCTCCAGCATCAGACGGTAGTCACAGGTAAGATAGGGCTCGCATTCTGCTCCGTTAATCAGAAGGGTATCGATGGCTTTATCTGTTTCATATTTTTTATGAGTTGGGAAACCTGCGCCTCCCATACCGGTCAGACCGCCGTCCCTGAGTGCTTTCAGGATCTCTTCCCGGGAAATTCCGCTGATATCTGCCGCCTCTTTCCGAAAGCCCCAGTCTGTCTCCTGATGCTCTTTTTCTCTTTCTATGATACAGGCTGGTATTTTACGGCCCTGGTTCAAGACTTCTTTTATCTCCAGAACCTTTCCGCTTACACTGGCATGGAGCGGCGCCGCCATAAAAGCCTCCGGTTCACCGATCATCTGTCCTTCTGCTACGGTATCGCCAGGGCTTACCACAAACCGGCATTTCCCGCCAAAGGACTGCTCAGACAAAATCGTAACTGTATCCGGCCAGTACTGCTGCACTGCCTTGTCCATGGACAAGATCTTGTCAGTTCCATCCGTGGGATGAACACCGCCGGGAAATACAGAGGATTTCTTTTTCTGCATCTTCCGTTTTCTCCTTTTATTTAATTACTTGCTGCCTCCTGTTTGTTAAAACATTCACACAATTTTTATGTTACCATATCCTTTACTCTGCTGACAAGACTTTTATCCTGTACAATCTTTATCTTTCCCCAATTTTCTTTCCAGTATCAGCTGCGCACAGATTCCCGTAAACGCTCCTGCCAGACAGCCGGCAACAAGAAGAAACGGGAAATAAGCGAACACTCCCATTGTCTGTGTAATCAGATACGCCGCTGTCAGCTGCCCTGCATTGTGAAGTACTGCGCCCAGAACACTGGAAAACCAGATATATTTTTCTTCTATGACATTTTTCAGCACAAACATTCCTGCCAGACAGAAGACGCTTCCTGCAAAACTGTAAATCAGCGTGGACATTACACCGCAGAAAAGTGCTCCCAGGAAAATCCGTACAGCCACAAGCATTATCACTTCCCGGAGACGATAATGATACACTGCATAAACCGTAATGATATTGGCAAGTCCAAGCTTCACGCCCGGAATCGGAAAAGGATTCGGAATCTGCAGTTCCACCACAAAAATAATCAGCGCCACCGCAGTCAGCATGGCAAGTTCCGTCATTCGCCTGACATCTGCACGTTCCGTTTTTCTTTCCTGCTTTTTCACACATCTCCTCCTGTCTCTGTCATCGAACCACTGCGTCCAGTTCCTCGCTCTGTTCTGCGAACTGAATAACCAGATGGTGTGGAAGACACACAATAGGAGCCGCCGAATCCAGCCATCCCATACGAACGCAGACCTGATCCGGACAGTCTGCCTCCAGAACACGAATTCTGTGATTCCGGATTTCAATCTGATTTACATGCCCTTCATATTCCACCTCGATCAGCCGATCTTCCTCACTGCCAAGGTCCAGACTGTACAGAACTTTCCCATCCTGGACAATCTCTACCTGTTCCGCGCCGTTCTGACGCATAACCAGAATACTTCCTGCAACACCTGCCATAAGCAGGATTACAAAGCTGATCCAAATCCATCGTTTCTGTTTCATGCGCTTCATACATAAAATCTCCTGCACTCTTCGGTTCTTATTCGTTCAAACTCTTTCGTTTCACCCACATTTTTATAAGAAAAAAGAGCTGAAATCCCATATCCAGAGGAATCTCCGCTCTTTCTTCAGAGGCGCAGACCGGATTTGAACCGGTGCATCAGGGTGTTGCAGACCCACGCCTTACCGCTTGGCTACTGCGCCACATGCTTATTATATTTTATCAAAGATGCATTTATGCATCAAGATGAAAAATGACTCCTACGGGAATCGAACCCGTGTTACCGCCGTGAAAGGGCGATGTCTTAACCGCTTGACCAAGGAGCCAAGTTTTCAGCCCCTTTGGGCTTCGACGTGACAGCTCTTCTGCCGCGCTTGATTATACTATCATACTTCCCGGAATTTTGCAAGTCTTTTTTTATATTTTCTTCTGTAATTTTATTTTATTCTCTTTCTTCCGGGCTTTTGCAGTCTACCGCCCCATTTACTACGTTCACAGGCATCCCTTTTTGAAATGCTTTTACATTTTTTACCGTACAGTCCAGAATTCTCTGACGGCTTTCTCTCGACGCCCAGGAAATATGAGGCGTAATAATACAGTTTTTTGCTTTCAGAAGAGGATTATCCGCACGGACAGGTTCTTCTCCCAGTACATCGAGCCCTGCAGCAAATACTTTTCCGCTGTTCAGAGCATCTGCCAGATCCTGCTCTGCCACGAGCGCGCCCCGGCTGTTGTTCAGAATGATAACGCCATCTTTCATCCTGGCAATCGTATTCCGGTTAATGATTTCTTTCGTCTCCGGAAACAGAGGACAATGCAGAGATATCACATCCGACTTTCTGAGAAGAGTATCCAGATCCGTATATCTGGCGATTGCTCTTCCACTTTCGCTTTCATGCGGACTGTACGCGAGGACATGCATCCCCAGAGCTTTTGCAATCGCCCCTGTCTTCTGCCCGATTCTTCCGAATCCGATAATACCAAGAGTCTTTCCGGCCAGTTCAATCAGAGGATAGTCCCAGAAACACCAGTCGGCGCTGTTTTCCCAGCGCCCCTGGTGTACTGCGTCTGAATGCGCGCCGATATGATGACAGATTTCCAGAAGCAATGCAATGGCAAACTGCCCGACTATGTCTGTTCCATAAGCCGGGACATTGGATACAGGTATTCCTTTTTCTGCAGCCGCGCCACAGTCAATTACATTGTATCCTGTTGCCAGTACACTGATAAATTTTACAGACGGACAGTGCTCCAGCACTTTGCGGGTAATGGGCGTCTTGTTGGTAATTACAACAGCGGCATCCCCAATCCGTTCCTCAATCTCAGACTCATCTGTCATGGATGTTCTCTCATATACCCTGAGATCACCCAGTTTTTCCAGCTCTCCCCAGCTTAAATCGCCGGGATTTTCCACGCCGCCATCCAGTACTACAATCTTCATAGACTCCAAGCCTGTTTTCAGGCCTTTACCTCCGCATCTCCGTAATCATTTCCCTCATTAAAGTTACGGGCATTCTCCATAGTTACCACAGCAATTGCCTGCATAGCCTCACGGGTAAAGAAAGCCTGATGGCTCGTCATGACTACCTGCGGGAACATCAGAAGTCTTGCTGTAATATCCGCCTCAATCGCCTGATCGCTGCGATCTGTGTAGACGTTGTTATCTTCACCTTCATAGACATCCAGTGCCACTGCATGGAATTTTCCCTGCTTCAGCGCGCTAATCAAAGCCTCTGCATCCACAAGCGCGCCTCTGGCTGTATTCACCAGCATGACTGTATTTTTCATCATGGCGATGCTTGCCTCGTTAACAATATGATACGTGGACGGGAACAACGGTGCATGAAGGGAAATCAGATCTGCCCGGCGGAACAGCTCTTCCTTATCCACATAGGTCAGAAGTCCTTCCTCTTCCAGCGCCTTATTCGGATATGCATCCCAGCCCAGTACAGTCATACCATATCCTTTGCAGATCCGTGCCATACAAATACCGATTTTTCCTGTACCTACAATACCGGCAACTTTATTATGAAGATCGATTCCAAGAAGACCGCTCAGCGCAAAGTTGTTATCCCGTACTTTATTATAAGCCTTGTGCAGACGTCTGTTGGCTTCCTGTACAATTGCCATCGCGTGCTCTGCAACCGCATAGGGTGAATAAGCCGGCACACGCAGCACCGTAATTCCGTATTCTTTGGCAGCTTCCAGATCCACATTATTGAATCCTGCGCAGCGAAGCAGAATCAGCCGGATTCCATTGTCATGCAGCTGCTCAATTACCGGTCTGGAAACATTATCATTTACAAATACACATACCGCATCGTATCCCTTTGACATCCCTGCTGTTTCCGGTCCCAGATTGGAAGTAAAATATTTTATTTCACAATTATAGGTTCCCTCTCCCTTGTCTCTGGAAAGCTCGCTGAAAAAGATTCTGTCATAATCCTTCGTTCCAAAAAAGGCAATCTTTAAAATCTCAGCAGTTCTCTTTTCGTTAAAGCTATGCTCCAGAACCTGTGATACTGCTTCAAAAGCCTGCTCTTCATCAGAGCCTTCTATCCTGATTTCCAGAGTATCTCCCTTTTTTGCATGCAGTGCCATCAGCTCCAGGACATTTTGTGCAGAAGCAGTCTGTTCTTCAACACTTACTGTAATCTGGCTTTTAAATGCCGTACAGCACTGAGCCAGTAAAGCACAGGGGCGGGCATGAACGCCGTTTGGATTTGATACAACATATTTGATTTCTTTCATTGCTGTTACCTCCTCTGAACCTTTTATACCAGTTTTTCCATATAACGTTTATAATATTAAGGGAAAATTCCAAATACATCCTTATTTTACTATGTATGAACAAAAGGCACAAGATAATAAAGCAATAATTAATCTCAATAATTTACTGTTTACAGGTTCCTTATTTTTCACACACATTTTCTGGTTTCTTCTTTAAGAATCCCAGAAACGGCACCGCAAAAAGCAGGGCTTTACAGACATTGTCTGCAATCATACAGTACCAGACCGCGCGCAGCCCCAGATCCCAGCAGTGCAGGCAGATAAATGTAAACAGAATCCGTACGCCCCACATTCCTGCCGTTTCTACAAAAAAGGCATAACGGGTCTTTCCCAGACCATAATAAATACCTTCCAGAACTACCATGAATCCGAAAAACGGTTCAGACAACGCTACCAGCTGAAGCATTTCAGCTCCAAGATTCACTACTTCTTCCACAGGTGAAAAAAGTCCCATTAAAAAACGAGCCCCCAGATAAAGCAGACAGCCGCTGATACACATCATTCCCAGGGTCAGGGCAATACTGGAAATTCCCGTTTTTTTCAGCCGCTCCATATTTCCTTCCCCGCGCGCATTGCTGATCAGCGTGGAGGCTGCCGAGCGCAGCCCATACCCCGGAACATAAAATATCGTTTCGGCTGTCACAGCAATAGAATGTGCCGCAAAAACGGTCGTGCCCATCCCCGATACCAGTCCCGCAAACATGACATAGCCAAAACAGGATACCGCGCTTGTCCCCCATACAGGAAGGCCTACTTCTGCACATTCTTTGATAAGCCTCTTTTCAAGAGAAAATTCTTTCCATTCCCATTTCAGATACCGGTTCTTGCGGCAGGCACGAAGCATAAACATACCGGATAAGATATAAGAAACCGCAGAAGCAATCGCTGCCCCGGTTACCCCCAGTCCTGCCTTATAAATAAGCAGATAATTGACAACAATATTAACCAGATTGGCCGCCAGGCTGATTAGCATAGGCGTTTTTGTGTTTTGCACAGCGCGAAGCGCCGCGCCCATTACCACATTCACGCAGCGGAAAATAAGCGGAAGACTGATAATAAGAAAGTAACGGGAGGCCTCTTTCTGAATATTCTTCTCTGCTCCCATCCAGACAGGGATATAGGGAGATAGTCCCACAGACAGAATTGTCAGTATTCCTCCTGCCGCAGCCGCAAGAAACAGAGCCTGCTGGGATAATTTCCGTACCTGTTTTTCATCTCCCGCTCCAAGCGCCTTTGCAATCAGTACAAGCGCCGCTGTGCTGATTGCTGTCGGTACGCTGTTCACCAGCCAGGTTACATTGGTGGTAATACTGACAGAAGCTGTAGCCTGTTCTCCCAGCCGGCCAACCATAGCTGTATCTACATACTGAAGAAGTGTAACCAGAATCTCTTCGGCTATGGTTGGTAAGGCCAAAAAAAGAAGCGTACGGAAAATTGGAGAGACAACTGTTCCGTCCGCTTTGTTTTCAGACTTTATCATACTATATCTTTGTTTTTGCTTGCTTTTATGTAATCTGTTCTGCTCTTTCATTCCCGGCTTCCCAACAAATTTTATATGATACATCAGCAAAAAGCCCCATGCTGTTTCTACAACATGAGACTTTTTAGCTCCCCCTGTTGGACTCGAACCAACGACACTGCGGTTAACAGCCGCATGCTCTACCGACTGAGCTAAGGAGGAATATATGCGGTATAAGTTCTTCTCTTGTACCTTCAAAACTATATACTGTCAATCCATTTTCGACATTTTCTATCCTATGACGCTTCGCACTTTCTCAAGTGCTCTTGGTCAAGCCCTCGACCTATTAGTAACAGTCAGCTGCACACGTTACCGTGCTTCCACCTCTGCCCTATCTACCTTGTCGTCTTCAAGGGGTCTTACTTCTTTCGAATGGGATATCTCATCTTGAGGGGGGCTTCACGCTTAGATGCCTTCAGCGTTTATCCCTTCCCGACTTGGCTACCCGG
>CALWGE010000032.1 GCA_944378225.1 uncultured Merdimonas sp. | reverse complement strand
TTATTTGCAAAAAGTAGTGTATTCCTTGAAAATATAAGGTTTTAAAGAAAAATAGGGCTGTAAAACTTTACAGTACCAACAGTAAAACAGGAGGACATATATGAAGAAAAAGCCGGGCATTATCGTTCTGTTTTTTGCAGCAGCAGTTCTGTTTCTGGCGGGATGTGGACAAAAGGCAGCAGGAAATCAGGAAAAGCAGACAGATATTAAAGAAGCGTCAGAATTGAAGGTTACATTTTTTAATGTGGGGAAAGGAGACGCGATACTGCTGGAAACAGATACACAGGCTATGCTGATCGACACGGGATATGACGATACTTCAGATGTAATTCTGGATTATATGGAAAAGGCGAGCATAGATACACTTGATTATCTGGTAATTACACACTTTGACAAGGATCATGTGGGCGGTGCAGATAAAATTCTCGAAACTGTGAAAACGCTGGAAGTTCTGGAGCCTGACTACGTGTCAGACAGCGGCCAGACAGAGGAATATAGGGAAGCTTTAAGCGAGAAAGGACTGACGCCGGTTAAAGTGACAGACACTCTGGAACTGGATATAAATGGGGCTGCATGTACCGTATACCCGCCCAGACAGAAGGAATATGAGGAGGAGAACGATTTTTCTCTTGTTATCAGCCTTCAGTTTGGAGAAGAAGGGTTCCTGTTTGCAGGAGACTGTGAAAAAGAACGGATTGCGGAACTGCTGGCGGAGCAGGGACTGGATCTCAGGCATCAGGTTCTGAAGGTCCCGCATCATGGACAGCAGGAAAAAAATTCGGATAAATTTTTGCTGGCCGTCCGGCCCCAGGCTGCGGTAATCACCTGTTCAGAGGACAAAGAGCCGGATAAAGAAATTCTGGAACTTCTTGAACAGCTGGGAACAGAAATTTATCTTACGAAAGATGGTACAGTCACCTGCGTGTCAGATGGGACTTCTCTGGAGTTTACGCAGCAGGAACAGGAAACGGTATCACAGACGAATGAAACCTGAAAGCGACAGATACAGCTGGTGGGGAAGGAATAAAGTGCTTGAAATCATTTCAGAATATGATTACAATGAGGATAATGTTTTAAGGAGGAAAAAATCATGAGTATGATTGACACAGTCCGCGCTGAGATGGTAGCGGCCATGAAAAATAAGGAGAAGGACAGAAAAGAGTCCTTATCTATGTTGTTGTCTGCACTGAAGAATAAAGCGATTGATAAGCGTGCAGATCTGACGGAAGAGGAAGAATATGCCGTAGTGAAAAAAGAGATGAAGCAGACTCAGGAAACCTTGGATCTGGCTCCGGCAGACAGGACAGATATTATAGAACAGTGTAAGGCTCGTCTCGCGGTTCTTTCGGAATTTGCTCCGGAAGAAATGTCCGAAGATGCTATCCGTGCGGTTATACAGGAAGTGATTGCTTCTCTTGGCATTGAAAAGCCTGAAGGAAAGGATAAAGGAAAAATCATGAAGGAGCTGATGCCAAAGGTGAAAGGTAAGGCAGACGGTGCACTTGTCAATAAACTGGTAGGGGAAACGCTTGCGTAGGCCGGGGGCTCTGCTGCTTTTGACAGCAGGAATTCTGATGGCTGTGCAGCTTGCCGGCTGCAAAGACAGTAATGCAGAGGTTATGGTTCCTCAGGTGGAGATTGCGGAAAAGCCGCAGATAAGTCAGACAGAAGAGCAGAAAGAGGCTTTGCTTGATCCGGAATCAGAGGCAGGAACCGTTCTGGGAGAGGAAGAAATTACAGTCATGACGCCGGAAGGAGAGCCGCGGACAGCTTTGTATCAAAGAATTCGCGGAAACGGTGATTTTTCCATTGCCTATGATGCAGAACGGTTTGAAATGACTGCTTCGGCACAGGAGCTGCGGTTTGCGCCTGCTGACAGGGAGGCGGTGCAGTCAGAGTCTTCGCTTTCAGAAGAAACTGATTCGGTATTTTTAAGTATCCGGAGAGAGGATGCTCCCTCTGCGGAAGAACTGGCAGATCAGTATGTTGCAGAAAGCGGGGAAGAGTGCTCTGTGGAAGAAGTAACTGTTGGCGAGGGAGAATATCCGGCTGTATGGGTGAGTTATGCAGAAGGAACATCTCCTGAAAGCCGCAGCTGCAATCTGTATGTATTCCGTTATAATAAGGTGCTTTATGTCGCACAGCTGGACTGCACCGTAGGAGATACAGCTGCGCTTGCAGAACTTAATACCATGTTTTCTACCCTGCGGTTTGATGAGGGGTGACGGGAATGCGCTCTGTACAGATAAGACATTCATTGCTTTTGTTTCTTGCAGCAGTGATCTGGGGCGTGGCTTTTGTGGCTCAGAGTGTGAGTATGGATTATGTAGGTCCCTTTACCTTTATTTGTCTTCGCTCTGTTCTGGGAGGTCTGGTTTTGCTTCCGGTTATTATCTTGTCTGACAGAGGAAAAAGCGAAGTAAACACAGTTGTAAGGAAGACTCGGACAGGTCCTCAGCGGGCGGGAGATTCTTGGCTGTATTTTGATGTCTGCAGCGATTGTGCTGGCTCAGCTTCCCGGAAAACATCAGACAGCAGAACAGCATACGGAGCAGAGGGCATAGCTGATACGGATGACGGACCGAACAGAAAGTATGTAAAGCTTATGTAAATATTGGCTTAATTTATTGAAGAGGCCGGAAAACTGAATTATAATATTATACGGTAAAGAAAGAGATTTGTTCATGAAAATTTTGTTTATATCCCTTGGCTGTGACAAAAACCTTGTAGATTCAGAGGTTATGCTGAAGCTTCTGGAAGAAAAGGGGTATCAGTTCACAGAAGACGAGACAGAAGCAGATATCATTGTCATTAATACCTGCTGTTTTATTAATGATGCCAAGGAAGAAAGTGTAAATACAATTCTGGAGATGGCAGAGTATCGCAAAAGCGGGAAGTGTAAGGCTCTGATTGTAACAGGCTGTCTGGCACAGCGTTATCAGAATGAAATTCTGGAAGAGATAGAAGAAGTGGATGCGGTTCTGGGAACAACCACCTATGATGCAATTGCGGAGACCGTGGAGAAGGTGCTGGGTGGCCGGAAGCAGATGCAGGTGGAAGATATTGATCGACTGGTACCGGATCAGGGTGGAAGAGTTCTGACGACAGGCGGTCATTATGCGCATCTTAAAATTGCAGAGGGGTGTGATAAACACTGCACCTACTGCATTATTCCCAAACTGAGAGGACGGTTTCGCAGTGTACCTGAGGAAAGGCTGGTGGCTGAGGCAGAAAAGCTGGCAGAACAGGGTGTGAAGGAACTGATTCTGGTGGCGCAGGAAACAACTCTTTATGGAGTGGATTTGTACGGAGAAAAAAGACTGCCGGAGCTTCTGAAGAAACTGGCTGCGATACCTGGTATTCGCTGGATTCGTGTTCAGTATTGTTATCCGGAAGAAATTACAGAGGAACTGATTCAGGTCATGAAGCAGGAACCTAAAATCTGCCATTATCTGGATCTTCCCATTCAGCATGCCTCCGATCGTATTCTGAAACGGATGGGAAGAAGAACTACGCAGGCAGATTTGAGAAATATTATAGGAAGGCTGCGTGAGGAGATCCCTGACATCTGCCTTCGCACAACTCTGATCACAGGATTTCCAGGGGAAACGCAGGAGGATCACGAGGAGCTGATGCGTTTCGTGGATGACTGCGAGTTTGATCGGCTGGGAGTATTTGCGTATTCCCCGGAGGAAGATACGCCGGCGGCAGCTATGCCCGACCAGATCCCGGAAGAGGTCAAGGAAGAGCGGAGAGCGGAGCTTATGGAACTCCAGCAGGAAATTGCCTTTGAGAAGGCGGAAGAAATGACGGGCCGTGAACTGACGGTGATGATTGAGGGAAAGGTGGCAGACGAAAATGCTTATGTGGGGCGGACTTATAAAGATGCGCCCGATGTGGATGGCTACCTGTTCCTGAATACGGATGAAATTTTGATGAGTGGAGATTTTGCAAAAGTGCGCGTAACTGGCGCAGTAGAATATGATCTGATAGGAGAATTGATAGAATGAACCTGCCGAATAAACTGACTGTACTGAGAGTGTGTATGATCCCGTTTTTTGTTGTCTTTATGCTGACAGATTTGGGAGGAACTTACGGAAACTACATCGCACTGGCAATTTTCGTGGTTGCCAGTCTGACCGATCTTCTGGATGGGAAAATTGCCAGAAAAAGAAATCTTGTAACAAACTTTGGAAAATTCATGGATCCGCTGGCAGACAAACTTCTGGTATGCTCTGCACTGATTTGCCTTGTGGAGATGGAACGCCTGGCAGCCTGGATGGTGATTGTGATTATTGCCAGAGAATTTATTATCAGTGGATTCCGTCTGATTGCTTCGGATAATGGAGTGGTCATTGCGGCAAGCTATTGGGGAAAATTTAAAACCACATTTCAGATGATAATGATCATTTTACTGATTCTGGATTTTGGAGGCGGTTTTGACGTGGTTGAGACAGTAGTAACATGGATCGCACTGATTCTTACTGTAGTGTCTTTGCTGGATTATCTGATCAAAAACAAAGGAATTATATTGGAAGGAGATATCTGAGAACATGACAGCGGAACTGATTTCTGTGGGAACGGAGCTTCTGCTCGGCAACATAGTGAATACGAATGCAGCCTTTTTATCCAGAGAATGTGCAAAGCTGGGACTTTCTGTCTATTATCAGACAACGGTGGGCGATAATTTCCAGCGGCTGGAAGGCGTAATTCGTCAGGCGCTGGAGCGCTCTGATGTGATAATTCTGAGCGGAGGGCTTGGGCCTACTCAGGATGATCTTACAAAGGAAATTGCAGCAGAGGTTTTTGGTCGGCAGCTCAAAGAGGACGAGCATACCAGGGAGCGTATTCAGAATTATTTTGATGTCCGGGGAACAAAAGAGATTCCGGAAAACAACTGGAAACAGGCTATGGTTCCGGAAGAGGCTCTTGTAGTGGATAATGATAATGGTACAGCACCTGGTCTGATTCTGGAAAAAGACGGGAAGACTGCAATTCTGCTTCCAGGCCCGCCGAATGAACTGATTCCCATGTTCCGCAAGGATATTTTCCCTTATCTTCATGAAAAACAGCCGGAGACCATAGTGTCAGAGATGGTAAAGCTTTGCGGTATCGGTGAAAGCAGAGCGGAAATGATGATTGCAGATTTAATTGAGAATCAGAGCAATCCTACTATTGCCACTTATGCAAAAACAGGAGAGGTACATCTTCGGGTAACGGCCCGGGCGGCAGACAGAGAAGCGGCAGAAGTTTTGATTGAGCCTGTACTGAACGAGCTTGAAAAAAGATTTGGTGAATCTGTTTATACTACAAAAGAAGATGTGACGCTGGAGGAGTCAGTGGCAGAGCTGCTGCGGGAGCAGGGACTCACTGTGACAACGGTGGAATCCTGTACAGGCGGACTTCTGGCTGGCCGCCTGGTTAATGTTCCCGGAATTTCGGAAGTTCTTAAGCAGGGATTTATTACTTATTCCAACAAAGCAAAACGAAAACTGGTAGGAGTTAAGAAAACTACTTTGCGGGAAGAAGGAGCAGTCAGCGAAAAGACCGCCAAGGAAATGGCAAAAGGAGCTCTGCTGGTAACAGGAGCCGATGCCGCGGTAGCCGTTACCGGAATTGCCGGACCGGATGGCGGCACAGAAGAAAAACCTGTGGGTCTGGTTTATATCGGAGTTGTAGTACGTGGTCAGACGTATGTGAAAGAATATCACTTTACGGGCAGCAGATCCAAAATAAGAGAAAATTCTGTGGCAGCCGCCCTGACACTGCTGCGTAAAGGAATTCTGGAAACAGCAGAAAACTGACTGCCTGGCAGACAGACTGGAGAAGACAGAGAGCGCTCTCCTGTAAAAAGACAGACGGAGGAACGACATGAAAGAAGCAAAAACGATACGCATTAAATATTTTACGGATAAAATCGAAAAGCTCGCTTATATCGGAGGAAAGTCTGACTGGATAGATCTCCGCTGTGCTCAGGAGACAGAAATGAAGGCAGGAGAATTCAAACTGATTCCCCTGGGTGTGGCTATGCAGCTTCCTGAAGGATATGAGGCGCATATCGTTCCCCGGAGCAGTACTTTCAAGAATTTCGGCATTATCCAGACAAATCATATGGGCGTGATTGATGAGACATACTGTGGAGATAATGACCAGTGGTATATGCCGGCTTATGCACTGCGCGATACAAAAATCTGTGTGAACGACAGAATCTGTCAGTTCCGTATTATGGAGCATCAGCCGGAAATTTTATTTAAAGAAGCACAGGAGCTTGGAAATGAAAACAGGGGTGGCTTGGGCAGCACCGGAAAGGCGTAGAATATGCAGTTAATCACATTTGCTTCTATCGAGATCAGCTCTTATGAAGTAGGAATGAAGATTCTGGAACTGTCTTCGAAATATGGAATGAAGGAGATAGATTATATCCGTCACGGGCTGGATCTGGGAAAAGACGCATACGTTCATGGTGAAGTCGGAAATGAGATGCTGGAGGAACTCTGTGAGATTCTGGAGGATTTCACAAGGATTATGAAAGAGTATCAGGTGGATGATTATCGTGCCTGCGCCACCAGCGCTATCCGTGATTCCAGGAACTGTCTTCTGATTCTGGATAAGATTCGGGTGCGTACAGGTCTTGAAGTTGAGATTCTCAGCAATTCCGAACAGCGTTTTCTGGGGTATAAGTCTATTGCTTCCAATGAAGAATCTTTCCAGAAAATTATTCAGAAAGGAACAGCCATTGTTGACGTGGGTGGAGGAAGTATTCAGATTTCACTCTTTGACAAAGATGTGCTGGTTTCCACACAGAATCTGCGGCTGGGAATTGTGAGAATTCGGGAACGGCTGGCACAGGTAGAACAGAGAACCATACATTTCGATGAAATTGTGGAAGAAATGATCAACAATGAGCTGAGCAGTTATAAGCGTCTGTATCTGAAAGACAGAGAGATCAAGCATATGATTCTTGTCGGAGATTATATCAATCAGCTGGCGGGCCGCAGACGGGGAGAAAAGAGCGTTTCCTTCAGCAGAGAAGAGTATCAGAAGCTTTATCAGGAGGTTCTGTCGGGATCTCCCCAGGAAATGGTAGAGAGGCTGGGGGGAGTCACGGAGAATATCTCTCTGGTGATGCCTGCTTTGATTATTTACAGAAGGCTGATTGAGGAGACAGGAGCAGAGAGGCTGTGGATACCGGGATTAAATCTCTGTGACGGTCTTGCTTATGATTATGCAGAGCATAAGAAGATTTTCAAATCCAGTCATAATTTTGAAAATGATATTATTGAAGCAGCGAAGAATATTGCAAAACGTTATCAGAGTAATAAAACTCATCTGGCCGGAACCGAATACCTGGCGCTTACAATTTTTGATAAAATGAAACGAATTCACGGAATGAGCAGACGGGAACGGCTGCTTCTCCAGATTGCAGTTTTACTTCATGACTGTGGAAAATATATCAGTATGACCCGGACGGCTGAATGCTCTTATGAGATTGTCATGTCTACGGAAATCATTGGTCTTTCTCACAGGGAGCGGGAAATTATCGCAAATGCCATTCGATTTAATACAGAAGAGTTTGTTTCTTTTGAAGAGTTTTCAATGGGATGCAGCCTGGACCGGAACGATTACCTGCTTACGGCGAAAATCAGTGCTATTCTGCGCGTGGCGAACTCTATGGACAGAAGTCATAAGCAGAAGTTCAAAAATGTTAAAGTAACACTGAAAGAAAGAGAATTGATTGTAGTAGTGGATACGGTAGAGGACATTACACTGGAGCAGGGACTGTTCTCGCATAAGGCAGATTTCTTTGAAACAATTTTCAGCATCAGGCCCATAATCCGGCAGAAAAGGCAGGTATAGGTGATGGAAAAGAATGATTTTATTAAAACGGAATACTACAGAAACCGCGAGCTGTCCTGGCTGGCATTTAATGAACGTGTTCTGAGCGAAGCAAGGGATAAGAATATTCCTCTGTTTGAAAGGCTTAAATTTTTAAGTATAACTGCATCCAATCTTGATGAGTTTTTTATGATACGGGTCGCTTCCCTGAAGGATATGGTCAACGCAGGGTATACAAAGAAAGACATTGCCGGGCTGACTGCACAGGAACAGCTGGATCAGATCGGAGAAGCTGCACATAAACTGACAGGTCTTCAGTACTCTACTTATTCCCGTTCACTTCTGCCTATGCTTCGTCAGCACGGACTGAATATTATTCAGGAGCATGAGGCTCTGACAGAAGAGCAGGCAAAATATGTGGATCGCTATTTCCGGGATAATGTGTATCCGGTTCTGACACCTATGGCAGTGGATTCTTCAAGGCCATTTCCTTTGATTCGGAACAAGACGCTGAATATTGGTGCACTTTTATCAAAAAAGAATCAGGAAGAAAAAGAACTGGAATTTGCCACAGTTCAGGTACCTTCTGTACTCCCGCGTATTGTCCCGCTTCCTCATGGAAAAGATGGAAGCCGGAATGTTATTTTGCTGGAAGAAGTCATTGAGCGGAATATGCAGCAGCTGTTTTTAAGCTACGATATTATCTGTGCTTCTCCTTATCGTGTCATGAGAAATGCTGATCTGACTATTGAGGAGGACGAGGCTGCAGATCTTCTGAAAGAAATTCAGAAACAGCTGAAAAAGCGGCAGTGGGGTGAAGTGATCCGCCTGGAAGTAGAAGAGAATATCGACAAAAAGCTTCTGAAACTTCTGCGTAAAGAATTTGATATCAGAGATGAGGCTATCTATAAAATCAACGGACCGCTTGATCTGACATTCCTGATGAAGATGTATGGCATGGAAGGATTCGAAGATCTGAAGAATCCCAAACATGTTCCGGCACCGGTCAAAGAACTTCCTTCAGACTGTGATATTTTTGAGGAGATTCGTAAAGGCGATATTTTGCTCCATCATCCGTACCAGACCTTTGATCCGGTGGTGAAGTTTGTCAGAAATGCAGCAGTGGATCCAAGAGTACTGGCTATTAAGCAGACGCTGTACCGTGTCAGCGGCAATTCTCCTATTATAGCGGCTCTGGCTCAGGCAGCTGAGAATGGAAAGCAGGTTTCGGTTCTGGTGGAACTGAAAGCCAGATTTGATGAGGAAAACAACATTATCTGGGCAAAGATGCTGGAAAAGGCAGGCTGCCATGTAATTTATGGATTGGTAGGTCTGAAAACCCACAGCAAAATTACTCTGGTGGTACGCAGGGAAGAGGACGGAATTCGCCGCTATGTGCATCTGGGAACAGGAAATTATAATGATTCTACGGCAAAACAGTATACAGATATCGGTCTGCTGACCTGCTCTGCGCCGATCGGAGAGGATGCAACGGCGGTGTTTAATATGCTGTCAGGGTATTCTGAGCCGGCAGTCTGGAACCGGCTTTGTCTGGCACCCATCTGGCTGAAGAAGAGGTTTCTGCAGCTGATTAAACGGGAAAAGGAGCATGCGGAGCAGGGAGGGGAAGGTCATATCATTGCCAAAATGAATTCTCTCTGTGATCGGGATGTAATCGAGGCGCTTTACGCTGCTTCCGCTGCAGGAGTAAAGATTGAACTGATTGTGCGCGGCATCTGCTGCCTGAAAGTGGGAATACCGGGAGTCAGCGAAAATATTTCCGTACGGTCAATTGTGGGAAATTTCCTTGAACACAGTCGTATTTACTATTTTTACAATAATGGGCAGGAAGAGGTTTACTGCTCCAGTGCGGACTGGATGCCGCGTAATCTGGAGAAACGTGTGGAGATTCTCTTCCCGGTAGAGAGCGAAAAGCTGAAGGAAGAACTGATTCATATTCTGGAGATTGAACTGCAGGATAATGTAAAAGCGCATATCCTGCAGCCGGATGACACTTATGTGAAGGTGGACCGGAGAGGCCGGTCGGCTCTCAATTCTCAGGATTACTTTGTGGAGGAAGCGAGAGAAAAAGCAAAGACAGAGGAAAATCCGGTCAACAGCCGGGTGTTTATTCCGGAAGAGCCTGCAGAGTAGAAACAGGCATATTTATAAAAAAATGAGTGAAAGCGGATGGATTTTGTGCTAAAATGAATTCACTATGATAAGAAAAACTGTGAATGGGAGGATGAGAAGCGTGAAAAAGAGAATCTTCAGTTGTCTGCTTTTGGCAATGGTTTTTGTTCTTACAGCCTGCGGAGGAAAAAAGCAGAGCGTTACTTATATGATGGAATCGGATTTAAACGGAGTCATCATGACAGATACCATGACACTGGATGCAAAAGGTGATGTGGTACAGCAAATGACAGAAACCGTAACGCTTGACATGTCAGGCGTGGATGAAACCAGCCAGTCTCTGTTAATAGAACAATACGAACAGGTAGTGAATGCATACAATGCCGTAGAAGGTGTGGAATGTACTTCTGCGACAGAAGAAGGAAGCTATAGTATTACGATTGTGATTGATGCCACAGGCGATGCGATTACAGAACTTGCGTCGCAGGGGCTTCTTCAGGTGGAAGGAAGTACAGATGGAATTTCCCTGGAGGCTACAGGAGAGGCTCTTACCGCGAGCGGATATGCGCTGCAGGAGACGGCAGAGTAGAGATTGCAACGACAAGAATACCTGAATACAGCCTGCCGGGATACCGGCAGGCCTATTTTTATAGACAGAAGATGAAAGAAAAAAGCAGATTTCAAAGAGAACTGGAACGTCATGCTTCCAAACAAATTATTGTTACTATTCTGACAGGATGTTTTTTCTTTTGCATAGCCATGGCAGCTACCAGCATGCTGGAGCAGAAGATTCGACAGGAAAGACATCTGGATGCCATCACTGCCACATTTCTGGAGATATGGGATTCCTCCAAAGGATTTCTCATGTCAGAGGAAAACAGTGAACTTCTTTTGGCCTGTGTACAAAGCAGTACAGAGGAGAACAGAAATTCATTGAAATACCAGATGGGAAAATACAATCTGGAAGCGCAGGTAGATATTCATTTGCTGGTAATGGATCAGAATGGGGCAGTTATGTATGAGAGTTTTCCTGAGGATGAGATGAATTTGCATCGGCTGGAATTCAACCGGGCGGCAGCACAAAATGCCAAAGTATGGGAAAAAGAATTATACAGTACTGTGTATTTTCTGGATGGTGATACTTCGGAATATGTGCTGATCAGACCGCTGTATGAGAAAGATGAGTTTGTTGGCAGTGCAGCTGTTTATCTGGAAGCCTCCGACTGGAATCTTCATTTCCAGAAATATCAGTATGATGCAATCCTTACAAATACCCGTTCGGATGTCATATATTGTTCCAATCATCGGTTTCTTGAGGGATATGCTCTGAATAAATATCAGGATAATGGAGGAGGCCATTTTCGAAGCTTTGGTGACAGCCGCTATCTGACGGACAGTCGTTTTCTGGAAAGTCAGGGAGTTTATCTGTATTCGTTTATTTATACTCCGGGCACACATACCCTTCTGATGATAGGCGTTGCTGTGATAGTGGGGCTTGGACTTGTATGGGCGGGAATGTTTTTTCATCTTATGCATGCAATGGCAGCCAAGACATCTCGGTCAGTGGGACAGCTAATTGGAGAAATACGGACGATTCGAAAGGAAGATCCGCATCATCGTGTTAAAATTGACACGGGAGATGAGTTGGAAGAGATAGCGGAACAGATTAATAAGATGATGGCCAGTATTAATGAGCTGAACCAGAAAAATCTTGATCTTGTGAATGTTAATAACCGGATGGAAATTCAGAATCTGCAGGCTCAGATCAATCCACATTTCATTTACAATACTCTGGATAATATTCGTTATCTGATTGTACAGGATGCAGCAAAGGCGGATGAACTGATTGAACGGTTTACCCATATTCTGCGCTATAGTATTAACAATACAAAGAGCCGTACCTGTCTTCAGGAGGATATGGAATATATTGAAGATTACCTGATAATTCAAAAAACGCGATTTGGGAAAAAATTTTCTTACTCTGTAGAAATTGAGGAAGACTGCTGGCCGGTTATTATTCCGAAACTGCTTCTGCAGCCTCTGATAGAGAACAGTCTGAAATACGGATTCCGCAAAAAAGCTTCCATCAGCGTATGGATTCGGGGTTATACAGAGGGGCAGTATCTGATCCTGGAAGTAAAAGACAATGGACCGGGACAGCCGCAATCTATTTTGGAAACATTGAGAAGTATTTTAAATTCCGGGAAAATTAATATTGCTCATAATGGATTGCAGAATATTAACCGCAGAATTTTTCTGGAATACGGTCATGACAGCGGGTTGCTGCTGGACAGCCGGGAAGGAGAAGAATTTACTGTTACGATGCGCCTTTGGATTGGGGAGGGAAATCATGTATAAAGTGCTTTTGGTAGAGGATGAAGAGATTATCCGCCATGGAATTCGTCAGTCTGTTCCATGGAACGAATTTGGCTGCTGTGTTGTGGGTGAGGCCGGAGACGGAGAAGAAGGCGTGCGGATGATTGAGAAATTAAAACCGGATATTGTAATCACAGATATTAATATGCCTGTCATGGATGGACTTGCCATGCTGGCAGCCACAAAACTGAAGTATGATTATGCGGCGGTAATCCTCACAGGATATTCCGAATTCGGATATGCGAAGGAAGCGATACGTAATGGGGTCTCCGGCTATGTGCTGAAACCTCTGAATATGAATGAAATGAAAGAGGCCCTGGCGCAGGCAGTGCTGGAAACACAGAATATCAGTTATCTCCGGCAGAAGAATCAGGGAGAGAAAAGTTCCGGAGATATTCGGCTTCTTGATGCGGACAAGGAATATACAGATCCGGTAGTACAGAGTATTCTGGCTTATATTGCCGAGAATTATAAAAATAAAATTATGCTGGCAGATCTGGCAGAAGAGCTGCATTATTCCGAACGTTATATCAGTCAGAAATTTCAAAAGGCTGTGGGAACAACGGTGATAGAATATCTGAATCGTTACCGGATCCAGAAAGCATTGGCGTTTATCCGGGAAAAAGCAGTGCCGTTGTCTGAAATCGGCTGGGAAGTAGGAATAGGAGAATATAAGTATTTCAATCATGTATTTAAGAAATATATGGGATATTCTGCAAAGGAATATCAGCAGAGCCTGTAAAATACCGGACAGAATTGTTCGGTATTTTTTCCTTTTGTTCAGAAATGCGGGTGTTTTTAGACGAAAGAAACGTTTATGATTAATTTATCAAAAAAATCTATCAAGGAGGGAAAAATATGAAAAAGAAATGGATGGCATTACTGCTGGCAGTTGTGATGGTGACGGGACTTACAGCCTGCGGCGGTAAAGATGCGCAGACAGCAGACTCGGATGGGGCTCAGACAGAAGGAGCGTCAGGGGGAGAAGAAACTCAGGGAGGCGGCGAGCTTGTAGTGTATTCTCCTAATTCTGAGGGTCTGATTAATGCCACAATTCCTCTTTTTGAGGAAAAGTACGGTGTAGATGTGGAATTAATTCAGGCTGGCACAGGCGAGCTGGTAAAGAGAATCCAGTCTGAACAGAATGATCCCTATGCCGATGTTCTGTTTGGCGGTTCCTGGTCACAGATGTATGACAATGCAGATCTGTGGGAGCCGTATGTATCCGTTAACGATGAAAATGTTGTGGATGCATATAAAAATACCTGCGGCTTTATTACCAGCAATGTACTGGATGGCAGCGTACTGATTGTAAACACAGAGCTGATTGGTGATATTGAGATTAACGGATATGAAGATCTGCTGAATCCGGAACTGAAGGGCAAAATTGCCACAGCAGATCCTGCCAATTCTTCCTCCGCTTTTGCACATCTGACAAACATGCTTCTGGCTATGGGCGGCTATGAGAGCGATGAAGCATGGGATTATGTAAAAGCTCTGTTTGAGAATGTGGACGGAAAAATCTGTGAGAGTTCATCCTCTGTATACAAAGGAGTTGCTGACGGTGAATATGTAGTAGGTCTGTCTTACGAGGATCCCTGCGCACAGCTTATTAAGGACGGAGCGCCTGTGAAGATTGTGTATATGGAAGAAGGAACCGTATATCTGCCTGCATCTGCGACAATTATTAAGGGTGCCAGGAATATGGATAACGCGAAGCTGTTCATGGATTTCATCTTAAGTGAAGAAGTACAGAATATCTGGGGCAGCACTCTGACAAACCGTCCTGTTATGAAGGATGCAGAAACCAACGAATTTATGACTCCGCTTGCTGATATCTATGTGATTGAAGAGGATATTCCGTATGTAAGTTCACACAAGCAGGAGCTGGTAGACCGATATACCGAGATCTTTACGGATCTCCAGAGCAGATAACTGAAGTGCCGTCAGGCCGTGGAGGGGAAAATGAGTAAGATTTCAATAAAAAACGCTGTGAAAAAATATGGTGAAAACACCGTTATTCCTAATTTGAGTGCAGAGATCGGCGATGGAGAGTTATTTACCCTCCTCGGCCCGTCCGGCTGTGGAAAAACAACACTGCTGCGCATGATTGCCGGTTTTAATTCCATTGAAGGCGGGGATATCTGTTTTAATGAGACACGCATCAATGATATGGATCCGAGCAAGAGAAATATCGGCATGGTATTTCAGAATTATGCTATCTTTCCCAATCTTTCTGTACGTGACAATGTAGCCTTTGGCTTAAAAAACCGGAAGATGGATAAAGACACTATTAGAGAGAAGACAGATGAGTTTCTGAATCTGATGCAGATTATGGAATATGCAGACCGCATGCCAAACCAGCTGTCGGGAGGTCAGCAGCAGAGAATTGCCCTGGCGAGAGCACTTGTTATTACGCCTGATGTGCTTTTGATGGATGAGCCTTTATCCAATCTTGATGCGAAACTTCGTCTGGAGATGAGAAGTGTAATTCGGCATACACAGAAGAGTGTGGGTATCACAACTGTTTATGTAACTCATGATCAGGAAGAAGCTATGGCAATCAGTGATAAGATTGCTGTTATGAATGCCGGAGTGATTCAGCATATCGGACGTCCCAAAGAAATCTATCAGAGACCGAAGAACGTATTTGTAGCGACTTTCATAGGAAGAACCAATATGGTTTCAGCCCGGATCCGGGATGGGGAGCTGATTTTTGCAGACGGATATCGGGAAAAAATTCCGGCTCTGCAGAATACCGAAGATCAGGAAGTACAATGTTCTATCCGCCCGGAAGAATTTATCATCTGTAAAGACGGAAATGAGGGAATTCGTGGAACAGTAAAGGAGTGCACTTATCTGGGGCTGAATACTCATTACTATATTGACACCGATGAAGGAGACACAGTCGAAATTGTAGAGGAATCCTCAATAGAAGATGAGCTGAAAGAAGGTCAGCAGGTTCTTTTGAAGATTAAGCGTGAAAAGGTGAATGTCTTTGACAAGGCAGGGGAAGTCAATCTGGTAAGGGGTGAGGCTTATGAAAAATAATAATAAATTCCGACTGGACGTGTGGGGCTTTATTACCCTTGCTATGATTGCATTGTATCTGCTGTTTATGATTTATCCCATGGCTTACCTGATTCGGCAGGCTGTGTGGAATCCGGAGACAGGTGCCTTTACCTGGGAGAATTTTTCTAAATTCTTTTCCAAAAGCTATTATTTTGATACACTCTTTAACAGTTTTAAAGTATCGATTGCAGCGACAATACTGTCGCTGGTGATTGGGACACCTCTGGCATACCTTTTTTCCATTTATAAAATCAGGGGGAAAGCAGTTCTGAGTATCATGATTGTAGTGGCATCTATGTCTGCTCCATTTATAGGCGCATATTCCTGGATTCTTCTTCTGGGAAGAAGTGGTGTCATTACAGAGTTTTTTGCAAAATTCGGAATTTCCACGCCGACTATCTACGGGTTCTGGGGAATTGTCCTGGTTATGACGCTCCAGCTTTTCCCGCTGGTATTCCTGTACGCAAGAGGAGCTCTCAAAAATATTGATAATTCCCTGCTGGAAGCATCCAAAAATCTGGGATGTGCAGGCGTGAAATGTTTTCTGAAGGTGGTTATCCCTCTGATTATGCCGACACTTCTGGCAGCAGCTTTGCTGGTGTTCATGCGTTCTTTCGCAGACTTTGGTACACCCATGCTGATAGGAGAAGGATATCGTACTTTTCCGGTAATTCTTTATACGGAATTTATCAATGAGGTAGGAGGAAATGACGGTTTCGCGGCAGCTATCGCGGTTATTGCAATTGTAATTACAACACTGGTATTTCTGGTACAGAAATATGTGTCAAACCGAAAATCATTTTCCCTGAACGCTCTCCATCCCATGGAAGAAAAGAAGGCAAAAGGAACGGTTAATATACTGGTTCATCTGTTTTCCTATCTGGTGGTTGGAATTGCAATTCTGCCGCAGTGCTATGTGATTTACACATCCTTTAAGAATACAGAAGGAAAGATTTTTGTGGAGGGTTATTCTCTGGACAGCTATGCAACGGCCTTTGGAAAGCTTGGAAAGAGCATTCAGAATACACTTATCATTCCGTTAATTGCATTGGTTGCCATTATTCTGCTGGCTATCCTGATTGCATATCTGGTAGTAAGAAGAAAGAATACTCTGACAAGCGTGGTGGATGTACTGTCCATGATTCCCTATATTATTCCGGGAACCGTGCTTGGAATTGCTCTGTTGATTGGATTTAACAAGCCTCCGATTCTGATTAGCGGAACGATGCTGATTATGGTAGTGGCTCTGGTTATCCGGCGTCTGCCGTATACGATACGGTCTTCAGTAGCTATTTTGCAGCAGATCCCCATGAGCATTGAGGAAGCTGCCATCTCACTGGGGGCATCCAAAATGAAGGCTTTTTTCCGGATTACTGTTCCCATGATGACAGCAGGAATTGTATCCGGCGCCATTTTAAGCTGGGTTACTATGATAAGCGAATTGTCCACGGCTATCATACTTTATACCGGAAGAACAAAAACGCTGACGATAGCAATCTATACGGAAGTTATCCGCGGAAATTACGGAACGGCAGCCGCTTTGTCTACGATTATGACAGTGCTTACAGTTCTGTCTCTGCTGGTATTTACCAAACTGAATGGCGGAAAAGATCTGAGCCTGTAAAAAAGAAAGACCTCTCTGAAAAATACAGAATATAAAAGAAAAGAGTATCTCCCGGGTCCTGACAGGATAGCGGGAGATACTCTTTTGTGATATAAGCATATTTTACAGCATAAATTTCCGGATGATTTCTGCAATTCCGGAGTGATTGTTGTCATTTTCTGTAATGTAGGAACCGTAAGAATACATTTCCGGACGGGCATTTTTCATGACGCAGGGCAGTTTGACAGTCTGAAGCATGGTAATGTCATTTTCGGCATCCCCTGCAGCAAGTGTATTTTCCAGGGGGATACGAAGATAATCACAGAGGAAACGGATGCCGCTTCCTTTGTTGATTCCCTCAGGCAGAAATTCCAGGTACTGATCACAGGAGAAGAACATATCCAGATGATAGCGTTTGCTGAAATCTTCCATATGCGTCCGAAACCGCTCCAGAAGACTGCGGTCGTGAAGCTCTACAAAGAGAATTTTGATGGGATCAAAATCCAGAACTCTGGTTACGTCTTCTACCACTTCATACTGAATGACGTTGGATTTTGCATAATATTCCATTTCCGGACAGTCTTTTTCACAGAGAACACCTGAGGCTGAATAGGTCTGGGGATGGATTCCGAAGGAAAAAGCCTCATCAAAAGCTTCTCTCAGGCAGGCGCGCGGAACTCCGGTCTGAAAAATCACTTCCCTGGTGTGGGAATTGTAGATTAGAGCGCCGTTGGAGGTGATAGCGTAACATCCAGGCTTTGTAAGTCCGAGTTTTTCCACCTGATGAAGGGTACTGTACAGAGGGCGGCCTGTGGTTACAACTACAGCATGTCCCAGATCTGTAGCCTGTTGAATTGCCTCTAAATTTTCCGGTGTAATTTCTTTCGTATCTGTCAGAAGGGTACCGTCCAGATCGATAAACAGAATCTTTTTTTCCATATTCGTTCTATTATCTCCTCTTATGTATCTTATATAGATTCGCCTGAAGATTATTATAGCATGTGCGCTGTCTTTCTGGGAAGTATAGTTTTCAGGCTTTTTTCCAATACTGACAATAGAGTCGGTACGTACCGACACTATTTACATTATCAGGAGGCATACGTAAATATGGGAGAAAAACTTTCGGCAGAGTATCAGAAAAACGTATCCAGGCTGAATGAAATTCTGAATCTGGACTCTAATTTTGACATTATACGTAAAGGAATCCGAATGGCCGGGCGGGATTCCTGCATTTATTTTATAGATGGATTTCTGGAAGAAGCGATCATGGAAAAACTTCTGGAATTGTTTTACAAACTGAAACCGGAAGAGATTCCCCGGACAGCTCAGCAGATGGCTGATCATGTGGTTCCATATGTGGAAGTGTCCGTGATGACAGATATGGATGATATACTGAAGAATCTGTTGTCGGGCGTAACCTGTATGCTTGTTGACGGATATGACGCCTGCATAGGTCTGGACTGCCGTTCCTATCCCATGCGCAGCGTGAGTGAACCATCCAAGGATAAGGCCCTAAGGGGTTCGAAGGATGGATTTGTGGAGACCCTCGTATTTAACACGGCATTGATACGCCGACGGATCAGGAGCCCTAAACTGTCAATGGAAATCCTTACGGCTGGGAAAACATCCCAGACGGATATTGTAATCTGTTATATGGAAAACCGCGTAGACAGAAAGCTTCTGCGGGAACTGCGGGGCAGGATTAACGCAATTAAACTGGACTCTCTTACGATGAATCAGGAGAGCCTGGCAGAGTGCATTTATGAGAGAAAGTGGATTAATCCCTTCCCGAAATTCAAATTTACAGAGAGGCCGGATGCGGCTTCCGCAGCCATTCTGGAGGGGAATATTGCTGTTCTGGTAGATAATTCGCCTCAGGCAATGATTATACCCACATCTGTGTTTGATATTGTGGAGGAAGCGGATGACTATTATTTCCCGCCGGTAACAGGCTCCTATCTTCGCCTGACCCGTTTCCTGATTGCCCTTCTTACACTGCTTCTGACACCGACCTTTCTGCTTCTGTTTCAGAACCCCGGGTGGGTGCCGGACTGGCTGGCGTTTATTCAGATTAAAGAACCAATCAATGTTCCTGTGCTATGGCAGTTTCTGATGCTGGAGCTGGCTATTGACGGCATGCGTCTTGCAGCTATCAATACCCCCAGCATGCTCAGCACGCCTTTGAGTGTTACGGCAGGTATTGTTCTGGGACAGTTTACCGTGGATTCCGGCTGGTTTAATTCAGAGATTATGATGTATATGGCGTTTGTGGTCATTGCCAATTATACACAGTCCAGTTATGAACTGAGTTATGCCCTGAAATTTATGCGTCTTATTATGCTGGTACTGACGTCGATATTTGGAATCTGGGGATATATTGGCGGATTTGCGTTGACTCTGGCAGCTATTGCCGGCAATAAGACCATTGCAGGAAAGAGTTACATTTATCCGTTGTTCCCGTTGAATCTGAAACAGCTGACAAAACGTTTTCTGCGTCTGCGTCTGAAGGAAGAGACGGAAGGAAAATAAATCACTGTATGGCGGATGCAGTTCACAATCTGAAAACTTTGTGCTATACTGGAAAAGAATGCAGACTGTTCCGGACAGACTTCTTCAGAAACGGGACAGGGTGAAAGGAACGGATTATGGATGAAAATATCAGCTTTTCTGTGCTGGAAATAGAAAAAACGAAGGATAAAGAAGTAATTCGGGATGCATACAGAAAGTTATTGGTAAAAACGAATCCTGAAGATGATCCGGAGGGCTTTAAAAGACTGCGTGCAGCTTATGAAACTGCGAACGCATACGCAGATCGGCAGGAAGAGGAAGAGAAAGAAAAGCCGCAGACAGAGGTAGAAAAATGGATGGAACGGGTGGAAGATGTTTATGCCTCGCTCCATAAGCGGCTGGATCCCGAGTGTTGGAAAGAGCTTCTGAATGACAATGTCTGTATGGCTCTGGATACGGGTGAGGAAGCAAGAGATGCGATTCTTGCTTTTTTGTCAGAACACTATCGAATAAAAACAGATATCTGGAGACTTCTGGACAGAACGTTTCAGATACAGGAAGATAAGTCAGAACTGTGCGAAAAATTTCATCCGAATTTTATTGAATTTATTCTGAATCAGTGCATGAGCGGGGACGATTTCCCCTATGAATGGTTTCAGGGAGATGACAGAGCAGATTACGATACATTTTTGTACCACTACTATGAACTGTGCAGTCAGAATGACAGGGGAGATACAGATGGAGCAGTCCGCAGTCTGGATACACTTCAGGCCATGTCTTTCTGGCATCCGTACCTGGAGCTTGAAAAGGCCCGTTTTGAAAAAAACAGAGGAAAAGCATCAGAATATGTGGAACTGATTCGGAAACTTTTGCAGGAATACGGACAGGATCTGCGCATGCGGATATTCGGGGGTGAGGTGTTCTGGGAAGCGGGAGAGAGAGACGCTTCTGCAGAATGCTTTCGTTTGGTTCTGGAGAAAATTCCGGAACACTATATGGCAAATAAGTATCTGGCTATGTATTACAGGGCCGGCGGCGAGTATGAAACGGCAAAAAGATATTGTGTGGAAGCTCTCAGATTAAGTTCACAGGAGGAACAGCTTCTGGACTGCATGCGCGGGATTAACAGAGAGCTGGTCCGTCTTTATGAAGACAGGCTTGGAAAGGGAGAAATATCGGGGCGTGATATTCTTGAGCTTGGCTGGTGTTATCTGCAGAACGAAGAACCGGAAAAAGCAGTAAAGCTTCTGCAGGGTAAAACGGCTGAAGAACGGGAAACAGCAGAATATCACAATCTGCTTTCCAAATGTTTTTTTGCAGAACAGGAATTTAAGCAGGCGGCAGAAGAGGCAGAAAAGAGCGTCTTCTGCATGGAAAGAATGGAGAAGGACACTGAACCCGGGAGTTCAAGCCGGAATGAGGCTGCAAGAGAAAAAGAAAGAATGTCAGTACGTATTGCCGGAACCTGTAAAATCAATGCACAGTCTCTGCGGATTCAGGCAAGAAACTGTAAAGAAGAAGACCAGAGAAAGAGATTGTTTGAAAAGGCTCTGTGTGCTATAGACAAGGCGCTCGCCCGTGTTCCCGGAAACAGGGATTACAGAATTGAGAAGATACAGATTTTCCTGGACCAGAGAAGTTTTGAGGAGGCATCTGCGGTCTGTGATGAAATGATCGAGGAGGACAGTACCGATTTTTATGCTTATGTGCTGCGGCAGAAGTGCGCATATGAGCTTTTCAATGCACAGAGAGTTGTGGATGATTTTTATCAGGCCAGAGCACTTTATCAGGGACATGCGCCGATTTATGAGCTGGCTGCGGATGTTTTTATCCAGTATGGACAGTATGAAGATGCAAAAGGAATACTGGATCAGGCAAAAGAAGCAGAGGTTTCCAGTCCGAAACTGGAAATTCAGTCACTTACCATCCTGCGGGAATCAGCAGGTGAAATGGAAGAGATTCGCAGAGCCTGCGGGGAAGGAAGAAAACTGGAACAAAAATTCCGGCAACATACAGAGCAGGTGAGTGAGGAGAATATGGCAGAGCTGTTCTGCGAAATAGCCCGCTGTTACAGAGGACTTGAGCGACAGAAAGAAGCTCTGAATTATATTGAGAAAGCACTGGAAGTTCATGAAGATCGGCTTTATCACTGGATTCGTGCCAATACGCTTTATAATCTGAAACGGTATAAAGAGGCTCTGGAAGAATATCAAATCTGTGTTCGGGAATACGGGGACAATGAAACGGTTTATGAAAATCTTGCCCATTGCTGTGAAAGCTCGGGAAACTGGCAGGAGGCAGTCATCTATTTCAAAAAAGCTCTGGAACAGAATCCTGAAAATCTGCGTATAAACGGAAACCTGGCAGATATTTATATGGAGCGGCTGACACACACGGGAGATAAGAAGTATTATGAAGAAGCGCTGCCTTACGCAGATCGGCAGGCAGAGCTGGTTCCGGAGGCTTATTACTATATTGAGCGCGGACTTCTCCATATGGAGGCAGGCGTCTGGGATAAAGCGGAACAGGATTTTCAAACAGCAGCACAACTTGAACCTGAAAATACATATGCGTATAATAACTGGGGATGTGTTTACAAGAATCAGGGAAATTATACGAAAGCTATAGAACTGTTTCAGAAATCCATAGAGGTCATGGGGGAAAAGCCGGAAACAGTGATTGCATACTGCAATCTCGGAAACTGTTTCGAACAGATGGGTGATCTGGAACAGGCGGAACAATGGTATCTGAAGGGAATGGAACTCTTTCCTGAATACCGCAGCATGAAAAGAGATCTGATTCGGATTTACAGGAAAATGGATAAGCTGTTTCACGCTCTTTCTGCGGCGGAAGACTATTATATGAAAGAGACCCCCCGGTACTGCCTGGAGGCAGGGGAGATTTATGCCCAGATGCGGGATTATGACAAAGCACTGGAGTTGTATACACATGCTATGGATATCCAGGGCAGCCTTTTAAAGACAGAAGCGCTTCGCCATTGCGGAGATCTGATGCTTTACTGCCGGAAAAACCCGCAGGAGGCTCTTGATTATTATCAGAAGGCATTGGAGCTGACTGAAAAGACAGATGAGAGCTATGTGCATGCATGCCGTGATATGATGGAATGCCTGGCGTCTCTCGGAAGACAGGAGGAAGGAAAGGTATACCGGCAGCAGGCTCTGGAATCTCTGTGTCTTATTTATGGCAGTGTGGAAAAATATCTGGACAATATTTATTACAGAAGAACCAGGCTGTATGAGATGGGGGCTCTGTTTTACCACACCGGAGATGTGGAACACGCAAAGTATTATTTTGAAAGGATAAGAGAAGCGCCCCGTTGCCGATATTGCAATGATCAGGGCTGCGAGGATTATCAGGAAGCAATGGGATTTCTTCTGGAGGCAGAAGGCAAACTGCCGGAAGCACTTAACTGTTTTCGGGAAGCCTGCAGGGAGTCGAAAGGAAATCATCTGGCCATAGCAAGAGTTGAAGAACTGGAAAAAAGACTGGGCAGAAAAGGGTGAGAGACATGATAATCGGAATTGATCTTGGAACGACAAACAGTCTGGCGGCTTATTTCGGAAAAGACGGTCCTGAAATAATACCCAATCGTCTGGGAAAACATCTGACTCCATCTGTAGTAAGCGTAGATGAAGAAGGGCAGATTTATGTGGGAGAGACGGCCAGGGAAAGAGAACTTTTATATCCTGGCAGTGCTGCTTCTGTATTCAAACGCAGCATGGGGAGTGCAAAAAAATTCTGTCTGGGAGACAAAGAATTCACTGCGGAGGAACTTTCATCCTTTGTGCTGAGGGCTTTGAAGGAAGACGCGGAAAATTTTCTGGGTGAGCCGGTAACAGAGGCTGTTATCAGTGTTCCTGCCTATTTTGACGATAAGAGACGAAAAGCAACGAAAAGAGCCGGTGAACTGGCTGGTCTGAAAGTAGAGCGTATTATCAGCGAGCCTACAGCGGCGGCTATTGCATATGGCCTGTATGAAAAAACCAGGAACACCAGGTTTCTGGTGTTCGATCTGGGAGGCGGAACCTTTGATGTCTCTGTTCTGGAGTTGTTTGAAAACATCCTGGAGGTTCGTGCTGTGGCAGGCGACAACTACCTGGGAGGAGAAGATTTTACCCAGGAGCTGGAAAAGCTGTTTTATGAAAAAAGGAAAATCAGTCCGGACAGCCTCGATGCCCGCACCCGCGGAATGATACATAAGGCGGCAGAAGAATGCAAGCTGGGATTTACAGACAGCACCCGCAGTACATTTTCCTGTCTGATTGGAGGACAGGAAGAAAAACTTGAGATTACTCTGAAAGAGTATGAGGATCAGTGCGAAGCTCTTTTGGAAAAGATCCGAAAGCCTGTGCAGAGAAGCCTTTCAGATGCCCATATCCGGCTTTCAGATATCGATGTTATAGTGCTGGTAGGCGGAGCGACCCGGCTGCCTGTAGTGAAGAATTTTATGGTAAAACTGTTTCGAAAGTTTCCGGACACTTCTGTACATCCGGATGAAGCAGTGGCGCTTGGAGCTGCGATACAGGCTGCCATGAAAGAGCGCAGTGCTGCAGTGAAGGAAGTGATCCTGACGGATGTATGTTCGTTTACACTGGGAACGGAAGTTACTGTCGATCGGGGAGGAGGACGTTTGGAATCCGGTCATTACTGCCCGATCATTGAACGTAACACAGTGATTCCTGCCAGCCGTACAGAGAGATTTTATACTATACGGGATGATCAGACGAAACTCACAATTAATATTCTTCAGGGCGAGAGCCGGTTTGCGGCAAATAATCTGCTCCTGGGCGAACTTACGGTGAATGTACCCAGGAATCGGGCCGGAGAAGAGGCTGTGGATGTGACCTACACCTACGATATCAATTCGATTCTGGAGGTGGAAGTGAAAGTAGTGTCTACAGGAGAAGCAAAAAAACAGATCATTAAGAGCCAGGAAAATGAGATGACAGATGAAGAAATTCAGGAGCGTATGAAAGAGCTTTCGTATCTGAAAATTCATCCGCGGGATCAGGAAGAAAACCGTCTCCTTCTTCTTCGGGCAGAGCGTATGTATGAGGAAAATATGGGCGATGTCCGCAGGCATCTGGATCAGCAGATTCGTATTTTTGAGGAAATTCTGAATACCCGTGACAGAGGAAGGATTGAAGAGGGACGTGAAGCTTTGAAAGAGGTTCTTAGGGAGATAGAGGAGGACAGATTATAATGTCAATAGAAATTGTACGGAATTATTTTCGTACATATGGAATGGAAGACAGAATCCGGGAGTTTGATACATCCAGCGCTACGGTAGAGCTGGCGGCTCAGGCTGTGGGTGTAGAACCTGCCAGGATTGCAAAAACGCTTTCCTTTAAGGTGGAAGAGCGGCCGATTCTGATTGTGGCGGCCGGGGATGCCAAGGTGGATAATGCCAAGTATAAATCCATATTTCATAAAAAAGCTCAGATGCTGAAAGGGGAAGAAGTAACTGAACTTATCGGACATGCCATAGGAGGAGTTTGTCCTTTCGGCATACCAGACAGCGTGGGCGTATATCTGGATGAGTCGCTGAGGCGGTTTGAAACTGTGTTTCCGGCTGCAGGAAGTGCAAACAGCGCAATTGAGCTGAATCTGGAAGAACTGGAAAAATATTCCCACGCAAAAGAATGGGTGGATATATGTAAAGGATGGCAGGAATCATGAGCCGGTATTTCCCATTGTTTGTTGATCTGGAACATAAAAAAATCACCGTAGTGGGAGCCGGCCGCATTGCGTCCCGCAGAATCCGGACACTGCTGGAGTTTGGAGCAGATATTACTGTAGTCGCTCCGGAGGCTTCCGGAGAAGTCCGGCAGCTGGCAGAGGACGGAAGGATTGTCTGGAGACAGGAAGGTTATGAGTCAGGGGACAGAAAAATACTGGAAGGAAGTATGCTGGTTCTGGCAGCAACAGACAGACCGGAGATTAACCAGAAGGTGAAGGAAGTATGCAGAGAACTTGGCATACCGGTGAATCTGTCCAATGATAAAGAACAATGTGATTTTTACTTTCCGGGAGTCGCTTCCGGCGGAGGTATTACAGCCGGAATTACGGCACAGGGAAAGGATCATAAATTAGCCAGAAAGGCGACGGAAGAAGTAAGAAAACTGTTGCTGGACATGGCAGAAAAAGAAGAAAGAGAGGAAGAACAGGCATGACAGACATGATGGATATGAACATCAGACCAAGAAGATTAAGAAAGGGAACTGTTCTGCGTAAAATGGTGCGTGAGACACGAATGGATAAGAGTTCTCTGATTTATCCGTTATTTGTGAAAGAAGGAGACGGTATCCGGGAAGAGATTTCCACGATGCCGGGCCAGTATCGCTATAGTATTGACCAGCTTCCCTATGCGCTGGAGGAACTCGTAAAGGCAGGGGTAGGAAGCGTGATGTTTTTCGGTATTCCGGAGCATAAAGACGCATGTGGAAGCGGAGCGTATGCAGAGGATGGAATTGTACAGAAAGCTTTCCGGGAGGCAAAGAAACAATTTCCGGATCTTTACTGCATTGGCGATGTCTGCATGTGTGAATACACCTCTCACGGACATTGCGGGATTCTGAAAGGCGAATACGTGGATAATGACAAGACGCTGGATTATCTGGCCAGAATCGCTCTGTCCCAGGTTCAGGCAGGAGCTGATATGGTGGCGCCTTCCGATATGATGGATGGCCGCGTGGCCGCGATTCGTTCTCTTCTGGATCAGAATGGCTATCTGGAAACACCTATTATGTCCTACGCGGTAAAATATGCCTCAGCATTCTATGGACCGTTCCGGGATGCAGCAGGGAGTGCTCCGTCTTTTGGAGATCGCAAATCCTATCAAATGGATTATCATAACCGCAGAGAAGCTGTAAAAGAGGCTCTTCTTGATGTGGAAGAGGGAGCTGATATTATTATGGTAAAACCGGCCATGAGTTACCTTGACATAGTTTCCGAGGTAAAGGAGAATACAGTTCTGCCCGTGGCAGCTTACAGTGTCAGCGGCGAGTATGCAATGATTAAGGCGGCTGCCTCACTTGGCTATGTGGATGAAGATTCTATCATCTGCGAAACGGCCGTTTCTGCTTACCGCGCCGGCGTTGATATGTATCTGACTTATTTTGCAAAAGAGATTGCAGGCTTTATGGATGAAGGGAGAATCGGATAATGAGTAAATCAGAGATGCTTTTCCAGGAGGCTGCGCGCTTTATTCCGGGCGGAGTAAACTCGCCGGTGCGTGCTTTTGGTTCTGTAGGGGAAACACCCCGCTTTATTGCGTCAGCAAACGGAGCGTATATGACAGATGCGGACGGCAATCAGTACCTGGATTTTGTGGGTTCCTGGGGACCCATGATTCTGGGACATAATCATCCGGCTGTTCTGGACGCCGTTCTGAATGCCTGCCGCCAGGGCCTGAGCTTTGGAGCGGCTACCGAGCGTGAGGTGGAGATGGCAGAGCTGATCTGCAGCATTGTTCCGTCCATTGAAATGGTGCGTATGGTAAATTCCGGAACAGAGGCTGTAATGAGTGCAGTACGGGCAGCCCGGGGATTTACAGGACGCAGTAAAATTGTAAAATTTGCAGGCTGTTATCATGGACATAGTGATTCCATGCTGGTAAAAGCCGGATCCGGTGTTATGACAGCCGGAATTCCTGACAGCGCAGGTGTGCCGGAAGGCTGTACCCAGGATACATTGACAGCTGTTTATAATGATCTGGAGAGTGTGGAAGAGTTATTCAGAGCCTGCGGGTCTGAGATTGCAGCAGTGATCGTAGAACCTGTGGCAGCCAATATGGGAGTAGTTCTTCCGGAAAAGGGATTTCTGGCCGGATTACGGGAAATCTGTGACAGATCCGGAGCCCTTTTGATTTTTGATGAAGTAATTACCGGATTCCGTCTCAGTTTATCCGGAGCCCAGGGATATTTTGATATCCGGCCGGATCTGACAACTTTTGGAAAGATTATCGGCGGAGGAATGCCTGTGGGCGCTTATGGAGGAAGAAAAGATGTAATGAAACTGATTGCGCCTTCCGGACCGGTTTACCAGGCGGGAACTTTGAGCGGAAATCCTGTGGCGATGGCAGCCGGACTGGCACAGCTGCAGATTCTTCGTGATACGCCGGATTTTTATGAAAAACTGAATCGAAAAGGTGACAGTTTCTTTGAGGGTATGAAGAAGGCCGTGCAGGAAGCCGGAAAACCTTGGAGAATAAATCATGTGGGGTCTCTGGGATGTATTTTCTTTACAGACGGACCTGTTTCCAATTATGCACAGGCGAAAACTTCGGATACCGAGGCATTTGCATCATACTTTTCTTATATGCTGGGGCATGGAATATATCTGGCACCTTCACAGTTTGAGGCGATGTTCCTTTCGGCTGCAATGACAGAAAAAGAACTGGAAGGATTTCTGGAGACATTTAAAATATATCTGAAAGAGAGTCAGGCTAAATAAGGAGGTCAGTATGGGCGAGAAGAAGTTTGTGGCTTATGTGGGTACGTATACGCATGGCAGCAGTGTGGGAATTCATATTTTTGATCTGGATGTGGAGAACGGAACTATGGCGGAGCGGAAAGTGATCCCCATTAACAATCCTTCCTATATCAAAATGTCTCATAACGGGCGGTTCCTGTACTCGATCGCTGATGAAGGTATTCGCTCTTTTACGGTGCTCCCTGACGGCGATCTGGAGCCGCTGAACTGTGCCAGCATTGAAGGCATGCGGGGATGCTATATTTCGACGGATAAAGATGATAAATATCTGTTTGTTGCAGGCTGGCATGATGGAAAAGTAACGGTTATGCGTCTTAATGAAGACGGCACTGTGGGAAAGATGACAGACGAGGTATTTCATAAAGGGCTGGGCAGCGTTGCAGAGCGGAACTTCCGCCCTCATGTCAATTGCGTAAATCTGACACCGGATGGAAAATATCTCTGCGCTGTTGACCTGGGCACAGATCAGATTAAAATTTATAAATTTAATCACAGGACAGGAAAAATTGCGCTGTTTGATCTGCTGTTCTGCGAACTTGAATCTGCTCCGCGTATTATCAAGTTCAGTCGCGACGGAAGATTTGCCTACGTCATCAGCGAATTGAAAAACTATATCTCTGTTTACAGATATGACGGAAGCGGAAAGAATCCGTCTTTTGAACTTCTGCAGAAAATTCCTACTCTGAACGAGTATCACTCTTCGACCAGCGCTGCCTGCGCGCTTCGGTTTTCCAGGGACGGTTCCAAGGTGCTTTGTACCAATGCAGGCGATAATACAGCGGGACTTTTCGATGTGAATCTGGAGACAGGGATTCTGGAAAAGATCTGCATTCTTCCCGTCAGCGGAGATTATCCGAAGGCTATTGATTTTTTCCCGGATAACAGGCATATCATGTCTCTTAACCATGAAAGCAATACCATTACCATTTTCGAAGTGCATTATGATAAAAAATACTTTACTATGAAGGGACGGCCCATTCCAATCGAGACTCCAAACTGTATTTTAGTGTCAGAAGTTTACGGAGAGAATTAAAGTGTGTTTTTGTATTATGAAAAATACAAACTTTTTAGGGACAGGGCTTGAAAAACCGGAGAAAAGCACCTAAAATGTAGATAGAACCGTGTACCTTTCCGGCAGGAATGCAAAAAGCCCATGCCGGATTCAGGAAACGGATTTGTGAAACAGTACTACAATCAAGAAAAGGAGAATGTATCATGAAATTTGTCGTTGAAACATCTGCACGTCACGTACATGTAACTCAGGAGGATCTGGAGACTCTGTTCGGAAAGGGTTATGAGCTGACCAAGAAAAAAGATCTGTCCCAGCCGGGCCAGTTTGCCTGCAATGAGAAGGTAAAGATCGTAGGAAGCAAGAAAGAGATGATGGCTTCTATTCTCGGACCGGTTCGTCCTGAGACTCAGATCGAGCTGTCTCTGACAGATGCCCGTTCCATCGGTGTAGCAGCTCCTATCCGCGAGTCCGGTGATGTGGCAGGAAGCGGCGCATGTAAGCTGGTAGGACCGGCAGGTGAAGTAGAGCTTAAGGAAGGCGTAATTGCAGCAAAGCGTCACATTCATGCAACTCCGGAAGATGCTGAAAAGATGGGCGTAAAGGATAAGGATGTGGTATCCGTAAAGGTAGAGACAGACGGAAGAAGCCTGATCTTCGGAGATGTGGTAGTACGTGTAAGCCCCAAGTATGCTCTGGCTATGCATATTGATACAGATGAGTCTAACGCAGCAGGCTGCGCAGGTGAAGTATACGGCGAGATCGTGAAATAATCGTGAATTCATAGAATATAGGGAAAGGGAATACATAGTTATGAAAATATTAGTACTGAACTGCGGAAGTTCTTCTCTGAAGTATCAGCTCATCGATATGGAAAATGAGAGCGTAATGGCAAAGGGACTTTGCGAGAGAATCGGAATCGAAGGTTCCAAGCTGACTCATAAGGCAAATGGCAAAGAGCTGGTAGTGGAAGAGGCTATGCCGAAGCATACAGAGGCAATTGCTCTGGTTATGAAGGCTCTGGTTGATCCGGAGTATGGTGTAATCAAGGATACCAGTGAGATTTCCGCAGTTGGACATCGCGTACTGCACGGCGGAATCAAATTTACAGAATCCATCAAGGTAAATGAGGATGTGAAGGCTGTTATCCGTGAATGCTTCGATCTGGGACCGCTGCATAATCCGGCAAATCTGATGGGTATTGAGGCATGCGAGGAGACCATGCCCGGAGTTCCGAATGTAGCTGTATTCGATACCACCTTTGGTATGGCAATGCCGGAGAAAGCATATCTTTATGCGATTCCGCATGAGTATTATGAAAAATACAGTATCCGTCGTTACGGTTTCCACGGCACAAGCCATATGTTCGTATCCGGAGAGGCAATCAAGTTTGCAGGACTTGATCCGGAGAAGGGACGGGTTATCGTATGCCATCTGGGCAATGGCGCCAGCATTTCTGCTTCTGTCGGCGGTAAGTGCGTAGACACTTCTATGGGACTTACCCCATTGGAAGGTCTGATTATGGGAACCAGAAGCGGCGACCTTGATCCGGCTGTTCTGCAGTTCATCTGCAACAAAGAGGGCAAGGACGTAAATGAGATGCTGAACATCCTGAATAAGAAATCCGGTATCCTTGGTATGAGCGGTGGTGTATCCAGCGACTTCCGCGATGTGGAGAAGGCTGCTGAAGAAGGAAATCATCTGGCTAAGGTGGCTCTGGATGCATTCGTATATCGGGTAGCAAAATACATTGGCGCTTACACTGCAGCTATGAATGGTGTGGATGCGATCGCATTTACTGCCGGAGTTGGAGAAAATGATAAGATCAGAAGAAAAGCGATCTGCGAATATCTGGGATATCTGGGTGTTGAGATTGACGATGAGGCAAATAACTGCCGCGGTCAGCTTCGCATGATTTCTACTCCGAATTCCAAGGTAAAGGTTATGATCCTGCCTACCAATGAGGAGCTTGCCATCGCACGCGAAACTCTTCGTCTGGTACAGTAAACGAAGCCTGGACAGGTTTGATACAGTAAATATTTTTTACTTGACAAACCTCCTTGCAATGAGTATAATAGCCTAGTGTGCATTGGGAGAGAACTATGCTGATCAATCTGACAGATGTTTTGTCCTGTGAAAACAAAGTGGTAAAGAGGACAGTGGAGACAGAACACAGATTTTTTAATACGAATCTGGGAAGCTTCCCCCTGTCGGAGGAAAAGCCTTTTGAGCTCACGCTTACAAATCTCGGCGAAGACAAGTTGCTGATAGAAGGAAGCGCAGAGTTCGGGACGGTGATTCCCTGTGACCGCTGCCTGACTGATGTAGCCGTGCGGATTCCTCTTTCGATATCCAGAGAGGTTGATATGAAGCAGACTGCAGAAGGCAGAATTGATGATCTGGACGAAACCGATTTTATCATTGGGTACAACCTGGACACAGAAAAGCTTGTGTACGGTGAGCTTCTGGTCAA
>CALWGE010000031.1 GCA_944378225.1 uncultured Merdimonas sp. | reverse complement strand
GCATTTCTTCATTCTGCCATTCCAGAATCTGCAAGACTCCGCTCCCTACTGTTCCTGCGCCCAACAGCGCAGCCTTTATCACCGGAATTTCACTCATTTTCGTCTCTCCTGTCTGCCTTTTTCTTTTTGTCTCTTCTCTGCAGAACACAAAGCATGTGGATACATTTCTCCGTCCGCACCTTATTTTCAGTGTACTATGATTTCTTAATACTGTCAAATAAAGACGGGAATCAGTCCATAAATTCCGTCATATACGGCCGGAAACGAAGTGGAAGCAGGTTCTGCTGGCATCCCGGATTTTTTCTTTCTTCTATGGAAATATATCTGCAGAATATTTTCCATAAATCCTGAAATTCCTCCTCTGAGCCGGAACGTCCTTTTTGATTCACTTTTTCCAGAAGATATGAGTCAGTGAGATACCATCCTCCGCCCATCCGGTGAACAGCAGCCTGTCTCCGCCCGACATCATGAATAATCCAGTTCTCCTGCATAAACCGCTCTGCAAAATGCGGTGCAATCAGAGGAAGAACTGCGCACAAAGGCTTCATACAGGCATACAGAACTCCGTTTTCCAGTTCTTCAAACCGCAAAAACCCCAGCATTTTCTCTGCTTCGCGCCAGGACTTACAGCGCAGTTTCTCCACAAGCAGGACCGATGTATTCTGAAGACAGTGCACTGCCTTTTTCCCATCCGGCATGGTGAGTCCCAATACGATCAGCCTGTAAATTGCATCTGCTTTTCTGTCATCTGTACATGCCGCTGCGTAACATACAGCCTCTTCCGCATTTCTGCCCATTCGTTTCCGGACCGTGCGCAGCACTTTCTCCGCCTTTTGCAGATCCGTACAGACAGTTCTGTATTCACAGAACAGTTCTATATTCCCATCAATCTGCAGCTGAAGCTTTACGCATTCATGTCCCAGACGACTGTCCCACGCATCATATACGCCCGTGAGAATTCCGTCCAGACTGTCTTCGCATAAAAATACAGTTGTCATAAAAATCTCCTTCCGGCTCATTCTATTACCGGCGCTCCAGAAACAACCTGTCAGACATCCACCGGAAACGCCTGTGGCTGTTCCCCTGCAGACAGGAGCATCCCGTCATCAAAAAGTGAAAGTTGTCTGTAAGTCGCTCCGCTCTGCAGCTGAGGGGGCAGGTTTTCCTTTGTGTACAGCAGGTTTCTTGCAATGTAATCTTCTTCTATCCGAATCGGATACATACTTCTGCCTCTGCAGGTAATAAAATAAAGAGCCCGCTTCAGCACAACTCCCATTTTTTTCAAATCCGTAAAATCCAGACTGCCCTGGCGCCTCGCCTTTATTATCCTCCGGGCTGATTTTACCCCAATCCCAGGCACACGCAATATCATCTCGTAAGGAGCACTGTTAATCTCCACTGGAAAATATTCCAGATGACGCAGAGCCCAGTCACATTTCGGGTCAAAAATCATGTTAAAATTAGGCCTGTCTTCTGAAAGGAGTTCTTCTGCCGAGAACCCGTAAAAACGCAGCAGCCAGTCCGCCTGATACAGCCTGTGCTCTCTCAGAAGAGGCGGCCCTCCCGGCAGCGCAGGAAGTTCACTGTCTTCATTCACATTTACAAAAGCAGAATAAAACACTCTCTTCAGCTCAAATTTTTTATACAGAGATTCCGCCACCGACAAAATCTGAAAATCGCTGTCCGGTGTAGCACCAATAATCATCTGCGTAGACTGCCCTGCCGGAACAAATCTGGGAGCATTCCGATAAAGAATCAATTCTTCCCGATTCTCTTCCATCCGATTCTGCACCTGGCGCATAGGCATGAGAATCTTCTCTCTGGTTTTGGCCGGAGCCAGCCTGCGAAGCCCCTCTGCTGTAGGCAGTTCAAGATTTACGCTCATTCTGTCAGCCAGATACCCTGTTTTTTCTATCAGAACCGGATCCGCTCCGGGAATTGCCTTGACATGAACATAGCCCCCGAAATGATACTGTGTTCTCAGTTTATAAAGAGTCTGATACATAAGTTCCATCGTATAATCCGGGGTATTCAGAATTCCGGAGCTCAGAAACAGCCCCTCTATATAATTTCTGCGGTAAAACCCCATCACCAGGCTGCATATTTCATCCGGAGTAAAAGTCGCACGCGGGATATCATTGGAAGATCGATTCAGACAGTATCGACAGTTAAATATGCATTCATTGGTAAAAAGAATTTTCAAAAGAGAAATACATCTTCCGTCAGCGGCAAAGCTGTGACAAATACCGGCATCCGTACAGTTTCCTATCCCTTTTCCGTTATTTCCCCGTGAAGTGCCGCTGGAAGTGCAGGCTACATCGTATTTGGCTGCATCCGACAGAATCTTCAGCTTCTCCATCACCGGAAGCTGTTCCGGAATTCTTGTACGCAGCATAATACTTCACCTCCCCTTTCTATGCCGATTTATTCGAACATTTGTTCGATTTAATTTTAGCACACTTTCTCGGGGAGCGCAAGACATAAATTTTCCGTTCACTCCATTCATCCGGAAACGCTTTCAAAAAGAAATGTCCGTAATAAAACAAAACAGAGGAGATCCCTCAAGTCATTCTATGACTGGGCATAACCTCTGTTTTTCTTTCTTATTCAAAATCCGCTTCTATCCAGGGATTTCTTACTTTCGCAAACTCACCTGCATCCGCAGCCTGGGCATATGCCGGATCCATGGGAATGTGTCCCAGTATTTTCAGGTTTTCCTTCTCCGCAACTTCTTCCAGATGACTCTGTCCGAAGGGATACAGTTTCTTTCCACAGTCCGGGCACTGAAGATAGGAATAATTCTCTACCACACCTTTAACCGGAATCTTCATCTGTTCCGCCATGCTCAGAGCCTTCTTTACAATCATCTGAACCAGATCCTGAGGAGAAGTTACAACCACAATCTCATTTACCGGAAGAGACTGGAATACTGTAAGAGGCACATCACCGGTTCCGGGCGGCATATCTACCAGCAGATAATCCAATTCTCCCCACATTACGTCAGTCCAGAACTGCTTTACAATATTGGCGATAATCGGTCCACGCCAGATAACAGGCGTATCTTCTGCCGGAAGAAGCAGATTCATGGACATCAGTTTAATTCCATTTTCTGTCACACAAGGCTCAATTCCCATGTCACTGGCCTCGGCCGGTCCATGAATTCCATACATACGCGGGATAGAAGGACCGGTAATGTCTGCGTCCAGGATTCCCACCTGATACCCCTTTGCTGCCAGTTCATTGGCAATGGACGCTGTCACCATAGACTTGCCTACACCACCCTTGCCGCTGACTACACCAATCACATGGCGGATACAACTGTATTCATTGGCCTCCACCTGAAAACTGGCCGGCTTCTTCTCTCTGCTGGGGCATCCCTCACAGCTCGCCTTATCACAGCCGGTATTGCTGCATTCTCGTTCACTCATGTTTTCTTACCTCATCTCTTTTATTTTATTGTTTTATTCTTTTACAGCTTTATTACTGCAGAAATAAATCCGCAGACTGGCTTTCTCAGAATCGCTTTCTCCACTATAAAATCTTTTTACATTCTCTGTCTCTTATCGAAAACGATTTGTCTCAAAATGTTCCATGGTTTTCAGACAGTTCAAAATCTGTCTGTATTTTTCTTTTGTAGTTCCCTTTCCAAGTACAATGTCCAGCGATACTGCAATACTTTCCAGCAGCTGTTCATCTGCATAGGCTTCCCAGGACTGAAAAAGTTCCAGTTTATCCGCATAGGTCTCGGTGTCCAGGAAACGCAGAAGCAGCGGATTTGTCTCTTTCGGTTCCTCCACCTTTTCAAAAAGATACTGCTGTTCTGCATCCGGATATTTGCGCCGGTCCACTTCAGCGGAAAAATCCTCACAGCTTCGAACCCAAAGCTCCTCATTTCCATCCAGTTCCTGGTAAACTATCATCTGTCTTCCTGTATCTGCATCTTTCGCAACCCCTGTCACATGATAAAGACCGCCTTCCACATGGCGGTAATACTCTCCTGTCTTAATTTCTCTCATCTTCATACCTTCTTAATCTTTTTTTCCTCCAGTCTCCGGTATACCCATTCCCGAAGCAGTGTATACAGAACGGAAACGAAAGGAATAAAAATCAGCATGCCTGCGATTCCCATAAGGCTTCCTCCTACAGTCACAGCCACCAGCACCCAGATAGAAGGAAGGCCTACAGAATTTCCTACCACATGAGGATAAATCAGATTGCCTTCTATCTGCTGAAGCACCAGAAAGAGGATAATAAACGCCAGAGCCTGCGTCGGATTCACTACAAGAATCAGAAAAGCTCCGATGGCGCAGCCAATAAAAGCTCCAAAAATGGGAATGAGTGCTGTGACAGCAATCAGAATTCCTACCAGCAGCGCATAGGGGAATCCCATGATGCTCATAACTACAAAAAACATACTCCCAAGAATTACTGCTTCCAGACACTGACCTGTGATAAAGTTTGTAAATGTCCGATAACTCAGAGAAAAAATATACAGCACCCGTTCTGCATGTATCGCAGGCAGCAAAGCACACAGAAGCTTTCGTGCCTGTACCTGCAGTTTCTCCTTCTGAACCAGGATATAACAGGAAAAAACCATAGCTATCACAAAAGTATAGACAGCGCTGATAATACCTTTGGCGGCTACCACCATAGAGGCCACTACACCTTCTGCCCCGTTCTGAATCATATTCAGGGCTGTCTGCGCCATCGTCTCCCAGTTTACCTCCTGGCTGTTCAGCCAGTCGGTCATCTGCTTATTATTCCTGAAAATATCCTCCAGCCATTCCTGCGCTCTGGGAATCGCCATTTCAATTTGTACCGCAATTCCTGCAACCGTAGAACTCAGTTTGGGGACCACAACAAAAATCACCAGCACAATCACAGCCAGCACAAGTATAATCGTCAGCAACAGGCTTAGGGGACGGGCCAGACTCTTTTTCCATTTTTTATCCCGATCCGTTCCAAAAAGAATTCGTTCCAGAAAAGACATGGGAACATTGAGAAAAAAAGCAATGGCTCCTCCCAGCATAAACGGGAAAAATATCTCAGCCACCACATCCAGCGTGCCAAGCACCACATCCAGGCGTTGAACTCCAACCAGAAGGATGACTGTAAATGTGATCAGAAACATCAGCTTTTTCATATTTTCCCGATCCAGATTCATAGGCTTACTACTCCTTCACAACCGCCGGATCCAGATTTCTGTCACTTACGGCATTGCATATATACTCTCTAGTGAGCATAATCCACCTTCCTGAAAGTGTCAAGTATCTGCCGCAAAAATTATGGCCGTTCAAAGGTTCCGTCAAAAAATTTAAGCAGTCTCTCTGGGCAGTACGGATACATCATTTTTTATCGTAGACAACACATACAGCGTTTTTGTCCAGCAAACACCTTCCAGCTCCTTGATATCTTCATGAATCCGTTCCAGACTGCGTGAAGAATCCGTCACGACTTTCAATAGATAATCCACATCTCCTGCAATGTAATAACACTCAGCAATATTGGGATGCGCTGACGCCGCTTTCGCAAATTCTTCGCCAAACCTTGGATTTTCCAGGCGTACCGATACAAAAACGGTCAGATCGTTTCCCAGCTGTTTTTCATCCAGCACCACCGTATACTGGCGGATCAACCCTTTTGATTCCAGTTTTCGTATCCGCTCAATGACGGCTGACACAGACAGATTGATAGTCTGACTAATCATCGAAGCCGTCTGTCTCGAATTTTCCTTCAGGCACTTCAGAATGCTCAAATCAATACAGTCCATACCTTGATACCTCCCAGTTTTCTGCCGCTCCTGTGCAGAAACACGAATCTGCCGACCGGTTTTTTTTCAGAAAATGCGAAAGGCAGCCTGCTTTCGCAAACTGCCTTTGTCTACTTCAAGAAGTATCATAGCAGATAAAATTTTTTTTGTCCAGAATAAAATTTCATGAAATTTTTCCAATTTAAAACTTTTGGCCGGACAGTTTTTCTGTTTTACCCAATATATCCTGCAAACAGAAATACAAAAGCTACTGAAGATGCCGCTACGCACAGCCAGGTAATTCCGCCCAGAGCAATCGGCTTTGCCCCTTTAGAGAACACATCCACAAATTTGATTTTGAAGCCTACGCCTGCCAGAGCAGAAGCAAACAGGAACTTGGACAGTTTACCGAAAAGGCTGATTCCCTCCGCAGTAAATACGCCGTATGTATTCAGACCGGCCATAATCACGAACCACAGAATAAACATGGGGAAGGTTTTCTTGACTACGCTGAACAGAGACTCATTGGACGCGGCAGAAGCGTTTTTCTCGCTCTTAGCCATCATAATAGTCCAGAAAAGAGCCACAAAAATCAGCATCGTAGTACGCACAAGCTTTACATTCAGCGCACCATTCCATCCGTCCAGGGCATTCATAGCCACATAGGTTGCCTGAGCTCCTGCCACGGATGAGGTATCATTAATCGCTGTTCCGGCCAGAAACGCAAACTGATTGGTAGTCAGCCCCATTGCGCCTGCCAGATACGGATAGGTAAAAGCCGCCAGTGTGTCAAAAAGAAAGATTGCTGCCATGGCAAAAGCAATTTCTTCCTCCAGAGCCTTGATAATCTGAGACAGAGTGGCAATTGCAGTTCCGCCGCAGATACAGGTTCCGCCGCCTACCAGAATGGAAGTATTTTTCGTAACGCCGATTTTCTTTCCCACCAGCAAGGCTACTGCGAATGACAGACAGATATTAAACAGAATCAGCGGCAGTGCTTTCACGCCGGTTCCCAGAATGTCTGCAAAGCTTAAGGTGGCACCGGTCAGAATGATACCCCAGTTCAGAAATTTCTTGCTGGCAAATGTTGTTCCGGCCTTGAAGTCTTTATGGAGTCCCGGCAGCAGATTGCAGGCAATCATGGAAACAAGAAGGGCTACCATGGGGCCTCCCATAACCGTACGCCCAAGAAGCTGAGACTGCCAGTCTGTGGATAAGGTCGCCAGCCATCCAATAACCAGACAAAGAATAATGGCGCCTGTTTTCTTATTATTCATTCGTATTACTCTCCCTCAATGATTTCTTTTTTCCGGAAGAAAGGTTCGTCCGGAACACAGCCTCTGCCGTGCTCCGGACGCCCGCAATCCACCAGATATTAGCAGGTAGCTCCTCCTACAAGATGCAGCTGTGCATCCAGAATCTCCTGCTTTCTTGCCAGAATATCGTCAGACAGAAGCTGAGCCTCTACATTCTCAAATCCGATTCTCTCGATAGTGGTAGCGAAACGCTCTCCCGTATGTCCCTGCTCACGGAACAGCAGAATTGCTTTCTCAATTACTGAAAGTGCCTCTTCCTTATCTGTAAACACCTTGGAAAGGGCTTTGCCATGGGCAATGCTCTTACCCCAGCGTCCGCCGATATAAATCTTGTAACCGTATGTTCCATCCTCGATGCAGTCGAAGGGGCAGCTTCCGATGCAGCGTCCGCAGTTATTGCAGATGTCATGATCAATCTCCATCACACCATCCACAAGCTTTGCTGCGTGAACAGGACATGCCTTCTCTACTGCACACTTCTTACATCCGTTGCACTCATCTTCATCATAGTTCGGAATTCTCTGGCCAATGATACCCAGGTCATTCAGATCCGGCTTAACACAGTTATTGGGGCAGCCGCCTACTGCAATTTTGAACTTATGAGGAAGCAGCACCTGACGGTATCCCTCATAGAATCTGTGATGGATTTCCTCAGACAGGCCGAAGGAATCCAGCAGTCCGTACTGGCAGGTAGTTCCCTTGCAGGCTACAACCGGACGTACCTTGGAACCTGTTCCTCCTGTTACCAGACCGGCTTTTCCGATAAACTCACAGAATTCATCAATCTTTTCATAAGGAATTCCCGGCACCTCAACAGTCAGACGGGTTGTATAGGTTACAGTTCCGTTTCCAAACTTCTCAGCAGCCTCTGCAATTGTTCTCTGCTGCTCTGCTGTCACCTTTCCGTTTATCGTAATGATACGACCGGAAAAATTATCTGTTCCTTTGTTGCTCAAAAATCCGCGTGCCTTTACCTTCTTCTCGTCTGCCGCGCTGATGGTCAGTGTTGCCATAACTTCATGTCCTCCTTGTTTTTATCCTTCTTCTTTCTTATCCATATCGCAGGAACGGAGCATCGTTTTGTCCGACTGCTCTGTTCCCTGATACCTGTCCACTGTTTCAGGAATTATTTCCTGTATATCAGTCCTCTTCTCCGACTTCATTGAAAGTCGTACCGCCTTCCAGTACTTTTGTATTGGTATATCCGTAGAACTTCAGACGGTTCTGAGTCATGTAAGCACGTTTTCCCTTTGCACAGACAAGCAGAAGCTTTTCGTCTTTTCCAAATCCTTCCACTTCTCCGTTAATCTTTGTCAGATCCAGATACGGAGCTCCTTCAATAGACGGCTGCAGGGAAGAATCAACAATGCGATATCCCTCTGCCTCTCCTGCCTCGTACTCTGCCGGCGTAAATGTCTCAAATTCTCCGCTCATCTTATTCAGCAGAACATTCAGCGCATGTGCAAACGGATGAATCGCTGTGGAGAAAGGCGGTGCATATGCAAAGTCGAGGTTCTCCAGCTGATCCACCGTAGCCCCCAGAGAAATAGCCGTTACCGCAATATCGGTCACCTTGTCTACCGCTCCGGTTCCCAGCACCTGAAGTCCCAGGAATTTACGTGTAGTCTTGTCTGCTACCATCTTAATGATGAAGTTTCCTGCACCCGGATAGTAGTGCGCTTTGTCATCCACTACAGAAAGCGCTGTAATTACGTCATATCCTGCTTCTTTCGCCGCTGTCTCAGTAAGACCTGTACGTCCGGTATTAATACCGCCCGGAAGCTTGGCAACGCCGGTTCCCAGTACACCTGCATATTCTTTGTTCTTTCCGCAGATGTCTGCTGCCAGCACACGGCCTGCAATATTGGCTGTAGATCCCATCGGAGACCAGGCAGCCTGCCCTGTCTCACGGTTGGCAACCATTGCACAGTCACCAACTGCATACACATCTTCTATATTAGTACGCATATACTTATCTGTAAGGATAGTTCCCTTGAGCATCTCGATACCGGTTCCCTCCAGGAATGCGGTATTCGGACGGATACCAATGGCAATAACCACGGCATCTGCCTTTACGGCACGCTTGCTGGTCTGTACCTTTTCTACCTTGCCGTCACCCAGGATAGCTTCCAGAGCCACACCGGTCATGGGATTCACGCCAGCCTCTGCCATCTTATTCTCTACATACTCGCTCATCTCCGGATCCAGGAAATTCGGAAGTACATGCGGCGCAAAATCAATTACATTTACACGTACACCCTTTTCCGCCAGATTCTCAGCCACCTCAAGACCGATAAAGCCGCCTCCGGCAACTACAGCGCGCTTGATTCCGCCGGCTTCCACTGCCGCGCGAAGAGCAATCGCATCATCCGGGGTTCTCATAAAGAACACATTCTCCAGATCAATACCCTCTATCTGAGGACGGAACGGGGAGGCTCCTGATGCAATGACAAGTTTGTCATAAGAATATGTCTTTGTCTCTCCTTTATATACAGCTGTTACAGTTTTTGCTGCTGTATCCACAGCTGTCACTTCTGTCTCTGTCTGAACCTCCGCGCCTGTCAGCTTGGAAAAAGATTCCGGAGTATTTACAATCAGCTGCTCTCTTGTGGGGATCAGACCACCCACATAATACGGAAGTCCGCAACCTGCATAGGAAATATCTTTTCCCTTGGTCAGAATCAGAACGTCACAACTGCGGTCTTCTCTCTTAAGCTTGGCCGCAACTTTTGTTCCGGCTGCTACTCCTCCGATAATCAATACTTTCATCGGTGTATCTCCTTTCTTTTCTCTACCCTTTTCTTCCTGTCCGGTGTATCGTTAATTTGTTAACAATTTTTTGTCCACTTCAGTGGCACCCTTGTTGTTTATTATAGCACTTGAACTTCAATAAGGATAATGATATTATTTTATCAAAATCATAGAAAAAACCTATGAATATATACAACTATGCAATCTGTACTTTGAGCTTGAATCTCATACAATTTTTCCGGCAGTCTGTCCGGGAAACAGGAGGAACAGCCATGACTATCCGACATCTGAAAATCTTTATTGCTGTGGCCGAAACAGGAAAAATGAGTCTTGCCGCACAGCAGCTCTATCTGACGCAGCCAACTGTCAGCCAGGCCATCCGCGAGCTGGAAGAACATTACGACACCCGTCTTTTCGATCGTCTTTCCAAACGGCTCTATATTACAGATTCAGGCCGGCATCTTCTGCAAATGGCGAAAGCGACAGTCCACTCCTTTGATGAACTGGAACGTCAGATGCAGACAGAAACAAAAACCGAACATTTACGTATCGGCACCACTGTCACCATCGGTTCCTGTATGCTTCCGACTCTTCTGGAGGATTTCAGGATATCGAAACCCAATACAGATCTGTTTTCCTATATCGGAAATACCCAGGCGGTAGAAGAAAAGCTCCTTCGTTCCGAACTGGATGTAGGGATTGTGGAAGGTATTATCAAAAGTCCGGATCTTATCAGTCTGCCGCTGGTAGAAGATTATCTTGTTCTTGCCTGCAACAGTACACATCCTTTTTCCGGCAAAAACACCTTTTCTCCTTCCGACCTGGAAGGTCTGGATTTTGTAATGCGCGAATACGGAAGCGGAACCCGTGCTTTATTTGAAGAATATCTTAGGCAAAATCATATCTCCATTCACTGCAGTATTGAAGCTCCTTTCCCGGAAGCGATGAAGCATGCGGTTATTTTCAATAACTGTCTGGCAGTTATTTCCGTACGTCTGATAGAAGATGAAATCAGAAAAGGCACGATCCATATGCTTCAGGACCCTGAAAACATATGGGATCGCACCTTTAAACTCGTTTACCATAAAGACAAATTTCTCTCTGACTCCATTCTGACTCTGAAAGAATTGCTGAGCAGATGGAGAAAACCGGAAATTCCTGCTTTTACAGCCTGATAACGCCCGCAGGCAGGAACGACTGCTGTCAGAAATATACCAGCTCTTCCTCCGGAGGCTCTGCCGTTTTCAGAGCCTTTGTATAGAGCACGGGCCCTTCCTCCCCGGAGTATTCCTCCCGTTTCTGTACAGCCACTTTGGCAGTCACCGTCAGCCACATGCCGTTCTTCAGTTTGTCTACATTCTGACTTCTGCAGAGAAAGCCCAGAAACATGGTATCATCCGCACAGCAGGTCATAGCTCTTCGCCCCGGCACAAAATATCCCGGAGTAATTCCTCTTGGCTTCATGACTCTCCCTTTGAAACGAATTGTTTTTCCGTCATAGTGTTCCGGATGATCCATGGCGTCCACATACCAGATACCATAGTCAATATCTGCTATATCTATGATTTCCGCATTCAAATCAAAAGGCAGCTCATCTTCATATTCAAACAGTTCTCCGCCTTCTTTTTCAAACTCAACCTGAGCCCGGGGATTCACAGCACGGATATTACGTTTATAGGAAGCTGCCTTTGTTCCTTCCTGGCAGCGGTTAAAAATCACCAGATCCGAATCCTGCGCCATGTCCATAAAAAGGGATTTCATATTCTGCATATACAGATCAAACGTAGACGCATCTACGAGGGTAATCCCCTGCGCAGGAAACCATCCTCTGGGGAACTGCATTTCCCGAAACAGCTGCATTCCCCACATGCCGTTATATTCAATCATAACCTGGGTCGGCTTGTATTTTTTCCGGCATTCCTCAAGGAACTCCGGCGTAAACTCTGCCTTGTCTTCTACCTGAATCAGCTCTGTATCATAGGATTCCAGAATATGCAGATCGTATTCCTCTTCCCCTTCTTCACAGGCGATGAGAAGCGTTTTCCCTCCATCAGAAAAATAGGGATCTGACAACGTTTCCTGAATAAATGACGTTTTCCCGCTTTCCAGGAAACCGTTCACAAGATATACAGGTACTTTATTACCCAAACTCATGTCCTACCTCTCCTTAAACCTCAAACAACGCCTTCAGACCATCTTCATTCAGGCCGGAGCCGATCACACAGAGACGTCCTGTATACTCAGGGCTTCCACCCCTTACTTCATACTCTTCCGGCACAAAATCAAACTGCATCCAGCTTCCATCTGTATTCTGCAGAATTCCTTTGGCTCTCAGAATAATTCCATATTCTTCCGAAGAGCTGAGCTTTTCCAGTTTCTGCTGAAGCTCTTCTGTACTGAAACGCCGCGGTGTCTCTACTCCCCAGCTTACAAAGACCTCGTCGGCATGGTGATGTCCTTCATGATCATGATGGTGATGATGATCGTGGCAGCCACAGGTGCAGTCTTCTCCATGCTCGTGCTCATGTTCGTGTTCATGCTCATGTTCATGGTGGTGATCATGACAGCCGCAGGTGCAGTCTTCTCCATGCTCGTGCTCATGTTCGTGCTCGTGGTGATGGTGATCATGCTCGTGTTCATGTTCTTCACAGCTGTGATGCTCGTGATGATGCTCCTCCATATCCAGTTCTGCATGATGCATGGCATCCAGAATCTGCTTTCCATTCAAATCATCCCAGGGTGTTGTAATCATGGTTGCCTTAGGATTATGCTCACGCAGCAGAGCTGCTGTTTCCTGAAGTTTTTCTTCTGTCATGCTCTGTGTACGGCTAAGTACAATCGTTCCTGCATGTTCAACCTGATTATTGAAAAACTCGCCAAAGTTCTTCATATACATCTTGCATTTTTTCCCGTCTACAACCACAATGGAGCTGTCAATGTGAACATCCATGGAACCGGCTACATTTTCCACAGCCTTCACCACATCGGACAGCTTGCCTACGCCGGAGGGCTCAATCAGGATCCTGTCCGGCGCATAAGTATCCAGAACTTCCTTCAATGCTGTTCCAAAGTCTCCCACAAGAGAGCAGCAGATACAGCCGGAATTCATTTCGTTTACCTGAATACCCGCATCCTTCAGAAATCCACCGTCAATACCGATCTCACCAAACTCATTTTCAATCAGCACAATCTTTTCTCCCTGAAAAGCCTCTTCCAGGAGTTTTTTTATCAAAGTTGTCTTTCCGGCTCCCAGAAAGCCGGAGATAATCGTAATCTCTGTCATATTTTCTTCCTTCTTTCCCGTTTGCATAGGCTTTCACCTTCTGCATAACAATTTTCTTTTAGCACTCGTTCTTGCACACTGCCAATTATAGCACTCTTCTTTCATTTGTCAAACCAGCCCCTGTAAATCCGCCAGGCATACAGACTTACACATGAAAAAAACCACTGCAAAACGGTGTATCCCCCGTTTTACAATGGCTTTCTGCATTTTTCTACCTTAAATTATGCGATCTTGCTCTTGGCAACCTCAGCCAGAGTAGCGAATCCAGCCGGATCATTTACTGCCATGTCAGCCAGTACCTTACGGTTCAGCTGAACCTCAGCCAGCTTCAGGCCGTACATGAACTTGCTGTAGGACAGTCCGTTCAGACGAGCTGCAGCATTGATACGTGCGATCCACAGCTGACGGAACTGACGCTTTCTCTCTTTTCTTCCTGCGTAGGAAGTAGCCAGTGCTCTCATTACGGACTGCTTAGCCACGCGATACTGTTTGCTTCTTGCTCCTCTATAGCCCTTTGCGAGCTTCAATACTCTGTTATGTCTCTTCTTAGCGCCTAAACCGCCTTTAATTCTTGCCATTTCTCTTTTCCTCCTTGAAATTTCCCGATTCTACGATATCCCTGGAATAATACAGCTTACAGATACGGAAGAATCTTCTTCATGCTCTTTACGTTGGTAGCATCCGTAATCGTCGCTTTTCTGAGATTTCTCTTTCTCTTCTGAGATTTCTTGGTTAAGATATGGCTCTTATAAGCTTTCATTCTCTTGAGTTTGCCGGTTCCTGTCACTTTGAAACGCTTTGCAGCAGCTCTGCTTGTCTTAATTTTAGGCATTTTATATACTCCTCCTATCCTAGTCTGCTTTTCCAATTTCTATTAAAATCATTCCACCTCTGTGGCTGATTCTCTGAACTTACTGACGCTTCTCTGTAAGAAACATCATCATCTGCCGGCCTTCCAGCTTCGGAGCCTTCTCCACGACCGCAATATCCGACAGTTTCTCAGCAAACACATCCAGAATCTGTTTTGTCTTCTGCACATGCGCCATCTCTCTTCCGCGGAAACGTAAGGTCACCTTAACCTTGTCACCCTTCTGGATAAACTTTCTGGCTGCTCCTACTTTCGTGTTCAGGTCATTCTCCTCGATATTCGGTGACAGACGAACTTCCTTAATTTCGATTATCTTCTGCTTCTTACGGGCTTCCTTCTCTTTTCTGGCCTGCTCATACTTGAACTTTCCATAGTCGATGATCTTGCATACAGGCGGCTTGGCCGTCGGTGCTATCTTTACCAGATCAAGCTCTGCTTCCCGGGCGATCCGCATTGCGTCTCTTGCAGACATAATTCCCAGCTGTTCTCCGTTTGCTCCAATAAGACGGACCTCTTTATCCCGGATCTGTTCGTTAATCATTAAATCGCTAATTGTAGTACCCTCCTTATTAAGAAAGAAAAAGTGGATAGTCAGACTATCCACTTAAATATCAAAATGCAGGGCATATTCCATACCCGTCATACCGATAATTATAAACCCGAGACGCCTTCTGCGCTAAGGTGAGAGTGGATACTCTGCTTTCTGTCACCCAAGTATCATACCATATCACTCTCTATGTGTCAACCAGTTTTTAAGAATCTTTTTTCCATCTTTCACCGGCCTGCAAAACTCCTATGATTCCCGCAGTCAGAAGCATCAGACCTGCCGCTATACTATAGCATAAAGTTCTGTCTGTTACAAGCTGAACCAGCAGATTTGGAGTCACAAGCAGCCGCAGCTTTATTTCTTCTGCTGCATTTCCAGCCGCATCACAGGCAGTTACGGAAAGTTCCTGCCAGTAATTTTTTCCCTGTATCCGGAGTGTAATCCTCCCTTTCCTGTCTTCTATCTCCTGTGCACTGTATTCGGTTGTTTCCCCATTCAGAATCACTGTCACCGTTTCCAGACACAGATTATCCTGGATATCCAGCGTCAGCTCTCTGGTATGTTCCCTGTATCTTCCTCCCTGCTCTGCTCCGGAAATCAGAACAACGGGAGCTGTTCTGTCTACGGCAAACTCTATTCTTTTCTCCTTCACTCCTGTATCGGAAGCATTCCCGGCCCGGTCTTCTGAATAAACTGTAAGAACATAAGCTCCTTCTTTTTCAAAATTTTCTTTGGATACTGTATAAGTATACTGTTTCCACCCGGGGAACCCTCCGCTTTCTTTTACTGTATAATCCTTCCCCTCTCTCAGAGTCCGAATTCTTCCGTCATGACTGCAGAGAATCTTCTGAAATTCCAGCGAATCCACATTTGTTTCCCTGATAACCAGCTGCTGCGCTTCTTTTGTAAAATACGTTCCGTTTTCTCCTGCCAGTCTTTCTGTACTTTCATCAAAGGTATAGACAGAACCGAAACGGTTTACAGAAAAGCTGATCTGTGCCGTACTTCTGTTGCCAGCCAGATCCTGAACTGAAACCTTCAGCATATACATATCATCCATCTCCTGTGTATACGCTAAATCATTGAATTTCAGCTCCATTCCTTCCGGAATCCTCGTCCGTTCCCCCTCCCATACTGTCTCCCCGTTCCGGTATCCCGTCAGGGAAATCACCTCGCTGTCCATGTCACAGTTTGCATCTGTATAGCAGATACGGGGACTCACCTCCTTATTGTTCGCAGACCGGTTTTCAAGATCAGAAATGCTGATTTCCGGCGGCGTCCGGTCAATGACAAAGGGTTCTGATTCGTAATGGTTCATCCTGTTTCCCGCCAGATCTTCTCCCGTCACCTCCAATGCGTAAATCCCGTCCTCTGAAAAAGTTAATCTGGCCGTATGACGGTCTCCCTCCTGTTTCCACTCTGAAAGAAACACCGGAACACTGCCCTTTTCTCCCACTGTTTCTTTATTTCCATTTTGCTTCCTGACTGTCACATCGATTTTTTCTTCATCAAAATTGTGTTCCAGTACCTCGATTACTGCCGTCCGGCTTTCAGCATAGTATATGTCATTTTTTCCCTCTGCGGGATCCCAGGTAACATTCAGTTCCGGACTTGTCTGATCTATAGTGAATTCATCTGTCCGATCATACGCAGCCTGATTTCCTGCCAGATCCTGAAATTCCACAGTGAAGCTGTAGTCACCGTCGGCCTTAAACGATACCGTACACACATGAAGCGTATCATCTCCGCTTCCTGTAGAACTCCATCCGCTGATTTCGGGCATGGTCCCTTCTGAATTCGTAATATGAAATCTTACATCCTTTTCATCAAAATTTCTTTCGCGTATCGTAACAACGGCTGTACGCGGCTGATGAAAATAATGTCCGTTCACAGGCTGATTCACATCATACTTTACCGAAATTTCCGGCACTGTTCTGTCAATGTGATAAATCTCCTGAAGCTCCTCCATATAACCGGCATTATCCGTAAAAGAAACCCGCACCGGGATATTATTTTCATTATTTTCTTCCGCATCCAGGATCAGCTCTTTGGAAAATTCTCTTTCAATCTCCTGCCCCTCCTCTGTATTTTCTTTCCTGTCTGCCTCCTCCGCATAACTGTATGCTCCGGACAATGTATTTCCACCCGAATATCTCACTTCACGAATTCCGGAATAATTATCTTCCACCGCTATCCGGAACATGATATCTGTATTATAATAACTGATACCGTTTACCGTTCGGGAAGGCTCTGTCAGAGTAACAATCTGACCGGTTACGGAATTTTTATGCTGTTTCTGACTTTCTACTGCATAGTTTCTGCTCTCTGTCCGGCAGTTCCCTGCCCAGTCATATACTTCTGTCCGCAGACTGCCCTTAAAATCAGCCTTTTCCAAAGGAAGCGACAGCTCTGCCGTCTGTGCGTCACACGGTTCAAAACTCTGTTCCCTGATAAATTCTTCTCCGTTCTCGTCCTCCATAATAAAACGAATTTTCCTGATCCCGGATGTTCCATCTCTGACAGCCGCCCGAAGTTCCAGCTTTTCACGGGCAAAAATCCATCCTGAGGGCAGATATGGCGCCGACAGACTTTCCGAATATGTAAACATGAGTTCAGAAGGCGCCTGTCTGTCTACTGTAAGAGATACCGCGGTTCCCGTATCTGCTCTGGACTGATTCCCGGCCAAATCCTCAAATAAAACAGGTATGCTGTAATTTGCGTCTGTACTCAGGGGAAGTTCCACTTTCCACACATCCGGGCTTATCTCATTCATCTCCATCGTATCCAGAAAGAAGACCAGTTCTGTATTCTCCTTTTCGTCCTTTCCTGTACTGTCTGAAGCAGAAAATTTCTGCAGCGTTTTCTTAAATTCCTGTACACAGAAATTCTTTTCTTTTACAACAATACAAAGCTTAACAGCCGTATTAAAATACTTTCTTTCCCTGTACACCTGTACCGGTTCTTCTGTATAAGACAGACTGACTGCCGGTGCGGTCCTGTCCAGAACAAATAAAGGACTTTCCAGTCTTCCGTCCCCGCTGCCGTCATACAGCGGAATCACCCCTCTTTCATCCGGACCTGCCTGATTGCCTGCCGGATCCTGATAAGCAGCCTGCAGTCTGTAGGTTCCTTCTTCCGACACCGGAAAAACGCCTCTCCATTCCCCATCGCCTGTCCGGCTCCACCGAATCTGTCCCGACACATCCTTCATCTGAAAACTTCCGTCTGTCCCCTCTCCTTCTTCTTTTTCCGATTTCTTTAAAATCCACAGACAGAAATTCCGGGGTACAGAGAGCTCCTTTCCTTCTTGAGATGCAGAGTCAAACACAGAGGTGTCACAAAGTACAATTTCTGCCATAACATCGCTGTTATAATAAAAGATATCATCCACCGTATATCCCTCTGCAGAATCACAGTCTTTTCCGTCTTTTACAACCCTGACAGCTTCCGGCCAGTCAATCTGAATGGTGGGAGCAGCATGATCAAGCGCAAAAGGACTTGTAACACAGAGTCCGATGTCTTCCCGCACAGCGGCAGAAATCATATCCTCCTCTGTTTCTGTCCTTCCATCACGCAAAACATGACCCGTTCTGTCACAATAGCTGAGCTGAAGCTGATACACATCCTCTGTCCCCTCTTCTCCGTCAAATACAAACTCTGCCTGATGGCTCCTGTCTTCATGCCGCCATATAACAGCTTCACTGTCTCCCCGGAGTTCTGTTATCACATCCCCATCTGTCAGACTGATGATCTGAAGTCTCAGTTCTTCTCCATTCCATTCCTCTTCTCCGTCATCTATAATAAAGGTAAACCTGATATCTTCCTTTTCCTCGTCATTGAAAAGAGGAATCCTTTCCCCTCCCCACTCTGCCGTCTGCACACAGTTTCCCTCCACCGCAAAATCCAGAAGTTCCGGGGATCTGGCGTCCAGAATCATATTGCCCGTCACAAAAACGCCCTTGTCTTTTTCCTCTATTTTCCCAAAACTTCCCTCTGCCGCTGTCAGAGGATTTCCTGCATCATCCTGCCAGACAGCCTCCACCTGATAACAGATTTCCCTGCCGTCTTCATAGGGAAGCATAACATGGGCAGAAACCCGGCCGCCTGCCTCCTGATCCCAGTAAATCCAGTCCCCTGTCGTCTCCTGTTCCATCCTCTGTCCATCTTTCAGAATTGTCAACTCCGGCTTTTCCGTTATTTCCGTATAAGTTTCTTCTGTAAAAACAAGGGTCAGCTGCTCTGTCTCCCCATCATTTCCTCCATAATATTTTCTGCCTTCTTTCTCCCAGTCAGCCGCCGGACATTCTGTATGCACTACAGGGGCGATCTCATCCTTGATTGGAATCCCCTCTTCTTTTTCATCTGTTGTTCCGGTATCTTCCTGTTCCTGTACAGGATGTGCATAACTTCTCAGCTCTGTAGTTTCCTTCAAATCTGCCGGCAAAGCCAGCAGAAACAGACATAACAGGATTCCTTTTTTCAAATTTTTCTCCCTTCCGGCTTATACCCAGCCCTTTTGCCCTGCTCATAACCGGTTTCCCTGTTCAAGGGAAGAATTTCTGTTGCCTCTTCCCCGCAGTCTGTTTCAACAGATAACTGCACCTCTCTGTTTTCCTGAAAAGCTTTTTCTTCTTCCAGTCTCTTAATCTCTCTCCGTGCCTTTCTTCCGGAAAGATATCCTGCTGCAGTCCGGATATCCAGACGGAAAAACAGAATCACAGAAACTATCAGAAAAACCAGGGCTCCCCCAAAGCAAAACTGTGACAACCTGTGATAAATGTCGATTCTTGATAAAATCTCATCCATCCTTTACTCTCTCCTTTTCGAATGCTGAAGATACAACACGGCGTGCCTGTCTGATTTCTTCCAGCAGCTCCTGAATTTCTTCCCGAATCTCCTCCCACATTTCTTTTCCTGTTTCCCGAAAATCATTTTCCAGATGGAATTCCAGCTGCACAAGTGTATCTGTCATCTCCTTCTCTTCCACGCCTGCATCCCGAAATTCAGCGGCCCTGGATATTATCTGATTCACCAGCTCCTGGTACATAACCAGAGCAGTCCTTTCATTGTCCTCTTCCACCAGATTTCCTGCCGAAAGTTCCGTAAGATCCTGCCAGTAGTCCTGAAAACTGACAAACCTGTCCCCGGCAGCATCCATTTGTCCTATCTGCGCATAGTATCCTGAAATCAAAGCAAGCCTTTCAGCCCGTTTCCGTTTTGGATCCTCCAGCGTCCCGGAAGCAGCCGCCGTTTCAAAATACCCTCTGGCAGTTTTTTTGCTGCCCGTATCCTCAAATTTATAAAAATAGGCAAGTCCCGCCTCATAAGAAAACCGGGCGTAACCTTCCTTATTTTTCTGAAATACAGTTTCCAGAGTCTGCCCGTCTTGCGTGTACTGAATCAACAGCTCCCGAAGCTGCGCACTTTCTTCGGATGTCAGCCTCTGATCTTCCAGAAAACATTCCTGAAGAAGCAGAAGCCAGGCTTCTTCCCGAAAGGGATCCAGATACAGAGCTTTCTCATAGTTTTCCTTCTCTTCCTGCTGATTCACCGAATTTCGGGCAGAAACCAGACAGGCCTCATAACTGTTCTTCCGTATTCCTGTTTCAAATGCGAGAAAGATTCCGGACAGACCAAGAAACAACAGAATTCCGCCCAGACAGAACGCATACTGTCTGATTTTCCGTTTCTGTATTTCCCGGTATTTTCTGTCCTGTTCCTGAAAGTGCTCCAATGCATAAAGAAGCTCTGCGCAGGACTGATATCTTTCCTCCTTTCGAACCTGCGTACATTTTCGGATAATTTCTTCCAGACCCGCTGAAAAAGCGGAATTACATTGCCGTATAGGACGAAGGCTGTGCGGGCTTTCCCCGGTAAGAAGCTGAAACAGCATGACGCCCAGGCAGTAGATATCTGTTCTGACATCACTCAGTCCGTTCTCTTCATACTGCTCCGGGGCTGCATATCCTCTCGTTCCCAGTGAAACCGTATCCTTCATCCTCTGAGGCCTGTATTCCCTGGCTGCTCCAAAATCAATAAGAGACACCATTCCATCCGGCTTCACAATTACATTGGCAGGCTTTAAATCCCGATAGATAACAGGCGGATTTCTGTTATGCAGATAAATAAGAGCTGCGCACAGCTGCTTCGCCCATTCCAGAACCTTTTCCTCAGACTGGGCCCCCTGCTCCGCCAGTCGGATATCCAGCGATCTGCCCTCTACATAATCCATCACAATCAGAAGCCTGTCACCGTCATCTATTACGTCTGCGATACCGGGAATACTCGGGTGCCTGAATCCCTTCATGAGCTCCAGTTCTTTTCTGTCAGGAGCAAAACTGCCGTAATCTGCCTTCGCAATCTCCTTGACAGCCCAGAATTTGTTCGCTCTTTCATTCACGGCCAGATAGACAATGCTCATACCGCCTCTTCCTATGACATCCAAAATCCTGTACTTTCCTTCCAGAACTGTCCCGATTTTCAGCATCTGTTTCCCTTCTTCCGCTCATTCGTGTCTGCTGTTTTCCGTACTTTTCCTGGATACCCTGTTACTTCTGTTTTCTTTTGTACCTGTACTGCATGGGGTAATTTCGGCGGAGAATCCGCCTGAGGATAATGTCTTCCGACAGGACTGCCGGATGAATCAGTAAAATTACTGTACTACAATTCTCTGTGGATTACAACGCAAATTCTGAATTTTAGATTTTTTTAACAATTTCTTCCTTTCTTTTGGTTTCTCCGCAAAATCATTACCAATATAAAAAGCCATATACCCGTTTTCCGGATATACGGCTTTTTTTGCTGTTTTTCATTCTGTTATCCTGTCAGTTCCTGCGCAGCGCCTCAATCGGACTAAGCTTGGCTGCTTTTTTTGCCGGATAAATTCCAAAGAAAATACCCACTCCCGAAGAAAACAGCGTGGCTATGATAATCGTTCCTATGCTGATATCCGGAGAGATGCCCAGCATGGGCAAAGAACAGATACCATAGGCTCCCAGAAGCCCCAGAATAATGCCAATGACGCCTCCAATACAGGTAATAATCGCTGATTCTGCCAGGAACTGCATCATGATGGAGCCTGTTCTGGCTCCGAGCGCTTTCCGGATTCCAATCTCTCTGGTCCGCTCAGTAACGGAAACCAGCATAATGTTCATAACGCCGATTCCGCCTACCAGCAGGGCAATAGCCGCCACCAGGGCGATAAAGGCCGTAATCATATCAAGCACACTTGTAATCTGCGCAATCTGCGCATCTGCATCCTGGAGAAAATAAGCGTCCTTCCCCTGTGCATGGTGCCGGTTTTCCAGCAGACGCATGGATTCATTCCCTACCGCCTGAGAATATTCGCTTCCCTCAGAAATAATATAAATAGAGTAAAACTCATCCAGCTCATAGCCAAAAGCATAATTCGCCGTATAGGGCATGTACAGATTCACATAACTGGATCCATAAAGCATCGCGTCCATCATGGCGCTGTCCGACTGTTCTTCCGCAATGACGCCGCAGATGGTAATATCATGTGTGATATTATAAACAGTCGCCTCCACAGACATGCCCACCACATCATCCGTTCCAAACAGCTTTACGGCATCTGACTGCCCAATGACAGCCACCAGATTCATGGCCTCCACATCCGCGTCTGTGAAATAATGGCCGTATTTCATCTCCGGATTATGGGTATATTCCAGATCTGCGGTACCTGTAGAAGCAATCACATCAAAATTCCCCTTGGGCGCCAGCAGAGTACCCACCATACTGTCAGAAGGTGTAACTCCTTTCACATGCGGAACCTTTTCCTTGATCGCCGCCATATCCTGCGGAGTAATATACTCGGCAGTTCCGTCCCCGCTGTCATTAACGGAAATATAAAGCTGTCCGCCGGCAATGGCGCTCAGCGCATCGCTCATCTCCGTCTTTGCGCCGCCGCCTACTGACATAATCATAATAACCGACGAAATTCCTATGATAATGCCCAGCATAGTCAGAAAGGAGCGTCCTTTGTTGGCCCGGATATTGTCAATGGCCATCTTTACATATTCATACAGCTGTGCCATCCTTTATCCCTCCACCGCTGTCACACGTGTTCCTTCCTGCGTGGCAGCTGTAATACCGCCGGACACAACCCGATCGCCAAATTCCAGGCCAGACCTGATTTCTGTATAATCATCAGATTCCAGTCCCGTTTCCACGTTTTTTCTTACCAGTACGCCGTCCTCCTGTACTACATAGCAGAAGTTTCCGTCCTGACCGGAATTGATACATTCTGTAGGCACCACCAGCACATCCTCCGCTTTCTGTCCGTTCACAGACACGGTTGCCTCAAGTCCCAGATAAATATTCTCATCCGGATTGTCAATTTTGATCTGTGCCGTAATAACAGGTGTTCCTTTTGCATTTGTCTCCGCAATACGGCTTAAGGATGTAACCGTTCCGGTGTACTCATGTCCTGCCAGCGTAATCGCCGCCGTCTGTCCTTCCTCCATCTTCTCCAGATCGTATTTGGTAATGCTCATTTCCACCACCACATCTTCACTGCTGGCGACTGTAAAAAGTTCTCCACCTTTCGCTGCCGGTCCTCCGGAAACTGCAGATACCTTTGTAACTACGCCGGAAAACTCAGCTTTGATACCTTCCTTTCCTTCCGTGATATCATCTTTTGTCATCTGCGCATTCAGATTACTCAGATTTTTATTGGCCGCCAGCTCATTTCTGGCTGCCGAGGACAGAATCGATGCATCTGTGGAAGTCTGAATTCCTTCCTCCTCTGCCTTGCTGCTCTCCAGTTTCTGCTTATTTTCCTGAGAATCCTTCAGGCGTCCCTGATATTCATCCAGCTTTATGACAATTTCATTGTAATGATTCTGCTCCTCCTGTATGCTCTTTTCCAGTTCCGGAAGCTTTGCCTGAGCTTCCGAAGCGGCAGGTGAAGCCGCATCCACTGCTGCCTGCGCCACTGTCACCGCGTCCTGAAGCTTTTTATAGTCCTGAGAATCCGGATCCAGAGTAGAAGAACTTAATGCGGTATTCGCCGCATCAAGGACCGCCTGTTTTTCCTCAAGATCTGCCACAGCCGCCTGTGCCTGCGCCTGCTGTTCCTTCAGCGCAGTCAGTTTATTGGAAGAATCCCCCTGGTATCCGGTATATTCCCGTATCCGATCATTCAGATGATCCAGATTATCATCCTCCTCATCCAGCTGCCGGTTGATGATTTCCAGGGCTGCCGTAGAACGGTTATATTCCGCTACATTTTCATTATCCTTTGCAATGGAATCCTGATAGCCGTAGTTTGCTGCGCTGCCGGTCAGCTCTGCCTGTCTGTAAAGCTCATCCAGTTCTGAAGCGTCGTAGGTCAGCAGCGTTTCTCCCGCCTCCACAGTATCTCCCACCTGCAGATCAAAATCTTCCACTGTGGCGGAAACCGGTGAAAAATATGTCTTGGCCTCTTCTGACTGAACAGTTCCGCTTCCTTCCACCACCTGCTGCACAGTTCCCAGAGACGCCTCCGCTACCGTTACTACGGGAAGAATTTCAGGAGCAAACAGCCTGGGAAGTACAAGCAATGCTGCCAGGATCACTGCAACAGTACCTAAAATAATACGCTTTCTGCGTTTTTTCCTCTGTGCGGGAGTAAGAGGAACCTTTTCTTTCACAGGCTTTGCTTCCTGCATCTTCTTTTTCCGTTTTGCAAAAAGCCCTTTCTTTTTTTCTGTTCCGCCCAGCTTCTCTTCATCTTCCTCCCATTCATCCATCAGGCTTTTTTCAGAAATTGTGCCAGAAAGTATCTCTGCATCTTCCTCTGCCTCTCCGGTTTTCAGAGAAAACTCTTCCGTACCCGGTTTCTCAAGTTTTTTCTTTTTTCCAAACATCACTTATTCTCCTTGTATTATCATACTCTCTCATAAGATTACATCCGCATTAATCATATCCGACTCAATTTTTCCGTCCAGAATGCGAATTACGCGCTTCGCCTGAGCTGCAATGCCATTGTCATGAGTAATCAGAATGACTGTTCGTCCTCCCTTATAAAGCTCTTTCAGGATCTGAAGAATTTCCCTGCTGGACGCAGAATCCAGATTTCCTGTAGGCTCATCAGCCAGAATAACCGGTGGCTTTGCGGCAATCGCTCTGGCAATCGCCACTCTCTGCTGTTGTCCGCCGGACATTTCGTTTGGCTTGTGATCCATCCGGTGTGCCAGTCCTACAATTTTCAGAGCTTCCACAGCCAGACGCTCCCTTTCCTTTTTGGGTACCCCCCGATAGATCAGAGGAAGCTCCACATTTTCCTGTGCCGTAAGATTACTGATCAGATTAAACCCCTGAAAAATAAATCCTATCTCCCGGTTCCTGATATCTGACTGTTCATCATCTGTCAGCGCAGACACGTCCTGTCCGTTCAGATAATATTTCCCGGATGTAGGCACATCCAGACAGCCCAGCATATTCATCAGTGTGGATTTTCCGGAACCCGACTGACCGATAATGGCCACAAACTCCCCTTTTTCTATGGAAAGGCTCACATGATCCAATGCCCGGACTTCGTTTTCTCCGGGATTATAGACTTTGCAGATGTCCTTCACCTCCACCAGTGCGCTCATATGTTGTTCACCTCTTGCTTTCCGGTTTTCCGTTTATTGTATTATTCAAATAATACAATATCACATTCTTTTTTTTGTTCAAGTGTTTTCCAAAATCTTAAAAAATTTTTAAAAATTTATGCTTCCAGTTTCATAACGAAACCTTAAAGTCTTTTTCTTCAATTTTTCCATATATTTTATAAAAAAAGCCTTCTTAAATATGAAAAAGATCTTAATCGCAGGTTATGAATCCCAGACGTACAATTACAGAAAAGCCTTTTCCATGCTGGGAGCAGATACCTATTCCATCCGTGAAGAAGCCCCTTTGCTTTCTTCCTCCGTCCCGGAACACAGCCGGAATGCGGCTTTGTTTGCTCATCTGTATGATGGCCTCGTACTCCCGGGCGGCGGAGATATCGCCCCCGGTCTGTTCGGTCAGGAAAACGCCGGATCCCGAAATATCAACGAGTCTTTGGATCGCATCCAGCTTACGCTTCTGCAGACTTTTCTGTCTGCCGGGAAGCCTGTCCTGGGCATCTGCAAGGGCCTTCAGTTAATCAATATCAGTTTCGGCGGAACACTGATTCAGGATCTGAATCCCCAATCACAGTCTGTCCATACCTGGGCTGACCGGGATCGGATCCATATCACCAAAGCTGCAGCCGGTACCTTTCCCTTTCATCTTTACGGATCCCGCCCTATTGTAAACAGTGCGCATCATCAGGCTGTCGAGGCAGTAGGCAGCGATTTGTATGTAGCCCAGTACGCAGAAGATTTTGTTGTTGAAGCTCTGTACCATAAACATTCCCCTGTTTTCGCAGTGCAATGGCACCCGGAACGCATGTGCTTCTCCCATGCCCGACGGGATACCGAAGACGGCACCCGGCTGCTGCAATACTTTCTCTCTCTGTTCTGAATCCTGTATTCTCTCTGCAGAAAAATTGTTCCGCGCAGAAATCATTCCGCGCAAATACCGGTGGGGCTTTTCAGCCCCACCGATACTAAGTTTCAGGAAGAACCTGCCGGAAAAAGCGAAGAAAATTTTCCCCAAGCAGGCCGATAATCGCCTCTTCTCTCATGCCGCACGCAAGGAGCATGGCAGTAAATTGTTCCATTTCTCCGTGATGCGCCAGAAGATCATCATTTTCAGTCTCAAAATGAATACGCGGTGTAGTCTCATACAGCCCTCTGCAAAGATCAAGGCCTATTCCCACACAATTTTCCCCCGCCCTGGCAGCCAGGTACTCTGCATGACGGCATAACTGTTCCAGATCCGGACCTGCCAGCAGTGTACAGGCATTCACACCAATCACGCCGCCCCGGGCCGCGACAGCCTCTATCTGATCATCTTTCAGATTCCGGTAATTCGGATGAATCTCCCATGCATTGGAATGACTGGCAATAAAAGGTTTTTCTGCGCAGGCGCACAGGTCTTTGAAACCATCCAGATTCAAATGACTGACATCCACCCACATGCCAAGCGCCTCCATCTGCCGGACTGCCTCCCGGCCCAGCTCTGTAATTCCTCCCGGAATTTCCCGGAACTCCCCGGCTTTACAGCAGCCTGTGGCAAACGCATTTCTCCGGCTCCAGGTAAGCCCGGCTCCCCGTACACCCAGATCGTAGAAAATGCGAAGCAGCATCAGATCACTGCCCAGAGGATCCAGTCCTTCCAGAGACAGGAGTACGGCAATTTTCTTCTCCCACAGTGCCTGCTCCAGCCCTTTCTTACTGGTTACAACACAAATCTGGTCTTTCACCGGCTCCAGATCCTCATGAAGGGCTGCAATCTGCCCCAGCGCCCGCCTGAGCCCCTGCTCCGGCAAATCCCGATCGGATACATAGATCGAAGAAACCAGAACATTCAGGCCAGCCTGACGAAAACAGGGAAGATAGCGCTTCTCCACCACATTCCTCTCCCCTGCAAGACGCCTTTCATACACCTCCGCTGCCAGATCAAAATGTGCATCCACAACCGGGTGTTCCTTATGTATCTGTCTTGCCCAGTCCAGAAAAATCTGCTCCATCTTTACAACTCCTTATTTTCTGGTTTTCCATTCTGTCTCTTATTCTATTACAATAAACCTTGTTTTTATGATTCATTCTGAGAAAGCTCTGGTGTATCTTCAAACGGAAAGACCACAGTCACAACGAAGAGATCCGCGTCTGTCCTGATCAGGAGCTCACCCCCGCAGGCTTGCGTAAAACTTTTTGCTATCGAAAGGCCAAGACCGCTTCCCCCGTCCGTACGGCTTTTATCTCCCCGCACAAAACGTTCTGTAAAGTCTGTGGCAGCTTCAAGTTCTGTGGCAGAAGTATTTTTCACCGACGCTCTTGCTTTGCCCTGATCTGTAATCAGGGTCAGATATATCCTGGAGCCTTTGAGCGAATACTGCAGGGCATTCTGCAGCAGATTCTGAAATACCCGGTACAGTCTCTGTCCGTCAGCCTGTATCATCACAGCCTCCTTTGGAATCTCTGCCCGAAGAACCAGACCGCTCTTTTCTATCTGTCCGTCCATATCTGCCAGGGTCTGCCGCAGAAGCTTTGCCAAATCCAGCCTTTCCATATGCACAGGAAGCTGCCCGGAAGCCGCTTTACTCACTTCAAATACATCCTGAACCATATTTCCAAGTCTCTCAGCTTTTTCATCCAGAATCCGGATATAATCACGCACATGTTCCGGAAGTTCCTCTTCCTGCTTCAAAAGCTCAATATAACTTACAACAGAAGTCAGCGGAGTCTTCAGGTCGTGGGAGACATTTGCTATCAGCTCCACTTTCATCCTCTCACTTTTCGTCCTCTCATCCAGTGCCCTTTCCAGCCCCTGAGAAACTGTATCCAGATTTTCAGCTGCCTTTCTCAAATCAGAATCCTCCGGAAGTTTCAGTTCTCCGGTCAGACTCCCTGCGCAGACTGCTTCAATTCGATCTGCCAGAGCTCCGATATCTTCCGCAAGTCTCCTGTTCTTCTTCATATAAATCAGAATGCCGGCTGCCAAAAACAGGATCCCGCACAGAGCTGCCAGAAACAGCACAAACACACCATTCCAGTACATAATATCCCACAATATCAGAAGGATGAACAGCAGCAGAAGCAGAATTCCAAGAACAGGTACAAAAAAGAGCCACTGCCTGCGCACCAGCCTTTTCTGAACAGGCCGGCTCAAATCCCGCGTCCGCAGGCTGTCCCGGACAGGTTTCAGCATACTTTTCTGACTTCCCTTATTATACCTTCTGTCCAGAAATCCAAAATAAAGGAGCCAGAAATACACCGCAATTCCTGTCTGCTGCTGAAACAATCCCCAAAGCATTCCTGTGAGCAGACAAAAAAGCAGCGCAAAAACCGGGATTCCCCAGAAAACAACCGCCTTTATCTCAATCCATACCTTTCCAAGCTGTCTGCCCATCCACTGCCGGGATTCGTGAAGTTCTCTGCGCATGCGGAACGCTGCCAGCAAAAGAAGGAGAGCCGCTCCCACGCAGATGAGTTCTGTACAAAGCATCCGCTCATGATACAGGAGACCCCTCTGCATGGAATACAGCGCTCCGCCTCTCTGAACGCTTCCCTGACCGTAATCTCCCAGATACAGTCTGGGTTCCTTTGCCGCAGCCAGGAATACCACTACATCTTCTGCCTCGCCTTCGACTTCAAAATTCTGATACCCGGGCACATACCACCTGCTGTCTGAGTCATAGATTCCGTCTCCGTAGACATCTACTGTACGTCCATCCTTGACAATTTCTGTCTTTCCGTCCCCATTTTTATTATAACAGAGAGAAAAATTATAATCTTTTGCTGAAACAAAAGATGAAAAATCCGGAACGCCGGACTCCTTCTCCATCTGTTCGGAAAGACCGTCCAGATTTGTGTACAGAAGCTTTCCCTGATACATCACCGCAAAAAGAAGGTTTTTGTCTGCCGTCAGTTCCTCCATATAAGCATCCCGGTAAGACTGCCCTTTTTCCTGTTCCGTCTCACCCGGAATCTCTACTGCTATTCCCAGCTCTCCGCCTGCTTCTGTCTGATTTCCTCCTCCAAACAGATTCGAAGTTTCAAAGTTTCCGGAATAAAGGGTGTCTTCGTATACGTAGACATTCTCATACGCCGTACCATACCCCTCCATTTCTCCGTTCCAGTCTTCACCTCCCACAGCAGCGCTGACAAGTGTTTCCAGTCTTTCTGAAATGTAATCCGCAAACTCCTCTGTCTTCTGATAATCTCTTCCCGCCTGGAAATCTGTCCTGGCAAGCAGATTCAGCATATTAAAGAAGTTCACAAGCAGGAGTGTCATTCCCACAAAAAAAGCCGCAAAGCTAACGGTAAGTTTCCATTTTTTCCATCTTGTAACCAATGCCCCACACCACCTTCAAATATTCTGGTTTTTTCGGATTGAGTTCGATTTTTTCCCGAATGCGGCGGATATGGACCATGACCGTGTTCTCTGCCTGAAAAGCCTCCTCTTCCCAGACGCGGCGGTAAATTTCCTCCGCCGGAAAAACTCTGCCCGGATTCCGCATCAGAAGCTCTACAATTTTTGTCTCCGTGGCAGTCAGCTTCACCGGTTCCCCGTCTGCGTAAAGTGTCCGTTCTGAAGGCCGGTAGCATAGGCGGCCATTGCGTATCCCGTCTTCCCTGGTTTCCGCATGAATATCTCCCAGCAGAGTATAGCGGCGCAGATGACTCTTCACCCTGGCAGCCAGCTCCTGCGGAGAAAACGGCTTTGCCACATAGTCATCGGCTCCCATGGACAGACCGAGAATCTTATCCGTCTCCTCACTCTTGGCGCTTAAGACGATGATGGGAATATTCTTCCGCTCCCGGATTTTCATGACCGCCGACAGACCGTCCAGACGCGGCATCATCACATCCATAATAATCAGACTGACAGACTGCTCCGCGGCAAGCGCAAGCGCTTCCATCCCGTCATAGGCCTTCAGCACCCGGTATCCTTCCTTTTCCAGCAGAATGGCAATACTTTTTACGATTTCCCGATCGTCATCCACCACCAGCACACATTCGTTCATTTCGTTCCCGTCTCCTTACTTCAAGTCTCCGTACCTGCTTTGTCCTCAGGTACAGTCTCAGAGTAAAACACATTCCTTACAAAAGCTCTGCGGGTTTTCTTACAGATTTCTTACAGATTTGTACCTTGTTCTGCTCCCGGCCTTTCTGCGTCAGTACAGAAAAATATCATCCTCATTGGCAGGATTGATCCAGATCTCCACCGTTTCCACGTAAGAGGGGTCCTGATAAGATGCTATTTTTCCTTCCTTCAGATTTGCAAGGAAATCATCCTTCAGTTCCATGAAGAGCTTCATTTCATCCTGCTCTTTCCAGCTGCAGTACAGTTCCAGAATCGGATTCTGCTCCTGGGTATATTCTCCGTCCTCTCCCCAATAGGTATAAGAATCCACAAACGCGTGAAGCCTGGGGGTAACGCGCTCCTCATTATAGCTGACGATAAAACGCACGGTATTTTCCGGTATCGTTTCATCCTTCTTAATCTCCGGTTCATAATTTCCGGGACAGGGGATATTAATATGCCAGATTCCCTTTTCCGGATCAATCTCTTCCTCCAATTCCATGGTTTCCATCTGAACCTCCCCCAGAGTCCGCTCGCCGGCATATTCCAGGGAAGAAAATTCTCCAAAGGCAATTCCCGTTCCGATTCCTATAAGCAGCACGCCTCCGCAGAGTATTCCCAGCAGTATTTTATGACAGTTTCTCATGCTTCCACCTCCTGCCGGTCCTGTTCCGGCTCATCATGACACTCCTTTTTTTCTTTCCGGTGTACCAGACTGAAACACAACCCGGATATACTTCCCGCTGCAAGAAATCCGCCAAAGGAAATCAGGGACACACCTCCGAGAGGATATTCCTGAAACATCAGAATCAGCAGGGCTCCAAGGGTGAACAGAAGCACCAGCGCAAGCAGTCCCGCCCCCAGGGTCAGAGTCATCCAGAACAGATTCCAGCACAGCCACAGACACCAGCAAATCAGTCCGGACAATCCCCGCAGAATTTTTCTGAAGATACCACCGCTTCGCTTCTCTGTTCTCTTTTCTCTCCGGAACGGACCTGAAATCCAGCAGAAAAATTTCTTTACTGCCTGGCCTATGCTGTGAAAAGTTTTTCCTGCTCCTCTGCCCAGAGCTTCCCATCCCTGTTTGAAGCCGTCCCCAAAATTGGTAAGCTTTCTGGCCTCCTCTTTCAGATTCATCTCCGGAATTCCCGGAAGTCCTTTCTTTTTTCTGCTCTCTCCGAACTCCGGCTTCACATGATAGGCCTCCAGAATCTCTCCTGCCAGCTCCGTCACCGGACCAAAATCCCGGATAGCGTCTTCCTCACTCTGTCCATTCTGCATTTTGATATCAATATGCTGCGCGTATTCTTCCAGGATATCCTGCTGTTCCCGGTCCTCCAGAATCTCCAGATGCTTCTGCAGATCCTTCAGAAACATTTCTTTATTCATCCTTTCTGTCCTCCTCTAAAAAGCTGCTTACCTGCTGCTGAAACTCTTCCCACTCTGCCGCAAGAGAATCCCTGTACAGAATCCCTGCCGCTGTCAGATGATAATACTTTCTTGGCGGTCCTTCCGATGACTCCCGCAGATAGGTCTCAAAATAATGTTCGTTTGTCAGCCGCTTCAAAAGCGGATAAATCGTTCCCTCATTTACATCTATCACTCTGGAAACCTGCTCTACCAGCTCATAACCATATCTGTCCCTGCGCCGCACACATTCCAGTACGATGAGCTCCAGAACTCCTTTTTTAAACTGTGGGTTCATACAATCCCTCCCAAAATTCCCCCATACCGTCTCTTTCTTTTTCCTGATATCAGATTATACCAACTACTATGTATTGTCAAGTACTAAAAATTATTAAATACTAGAGGTTGCAATATACTTTTTCAGAGCATAAAAAAAACCGAGGCAATATGCCTCGGTTTTCTGTTCAGCAGGGGATGAGAGAATCGAACTCCCACTAAGGGTTTTGGAGACCCCTGTCATGCCATTTGACCAATCCCCTATTT
>CALWGE010000030.1 GCA_944378225.1 uncultured Merdimonas sp. | reverse complement strand
AAAATGAATTGAAACTTCTATGGAAAAATGCCGTTACCGGGGCTATGGCTTAGACATTTTCACACTACGTCACATTGAATCATTATATTACACCTGCCCAAGTGTGTCAACCGGTTTTTCATTAAAATCTGCACAAAATTGCGGATATTCCGGATACTTCATCCCTACCAGCGTCAATCCCTTTGCCGGAGCTGTCGGTCCTGCCGCCTGGCGGTCACAGGCTGCAAGCATGGCACTGATATCTTCTGGTTTATACGTACCGAGCCCTGCCTGAATCAGAGTTCCCGCCAGAATTCTTACCATATTATATAAGAAGCCATTTCCGGTCACGCGAATACAGATAGTTTCTTCCTGCTTTGTTACATCCAGGCTGTAAATCGTGCGTACTGTGGTCTCCGCCTGGGTATGAATACTGCAGAAACTTTTGAAATCATGTTCTCCGATAAAGCAGGGGCAGGCCGCTTTCATGCGTTCCACATCCAGCCTGCGCCGGGAAAAGTACGAGTTCAGCCGTTCACTGGGAAGTTCAAACTCCCGGTTCAGAATCCGATACTCATAAGTTTTCACGCAGGCCGTCTTTCGCGGATGAAAATCTGCGGGGACCTCAAGAGACCTCTGAATCCGGATATCATCGGGCAGACGACTGTTCAGCGCATAAGCCATCTTATCTGCAGGCATCCGCGCCGCTGTGTCAAAGACTGCCACGTTCCCCAGAGCATGTACGCCAGAGTCTGTGCGGCTTGCGCCAATCACTGTGATTTCTTCTCCAAACAGTGCAGTGAGCTCCCGGTTCAGAACACCTTCTATGGTCTCCCCATTCTTCTGCACCTGCCAGCCGCAGTAATTTGTTCCGTCATAAGCCACCACAAGCATCACCCGTTTACGGGTACTCGCAGCCGCATTCATTTCCCCGCTCACAGCAGAATCCTCAAAGCAATAATAACAGCCAGAAACAGAACGAGAATTCCGTAAGCGAAGTAATCACGGCGGGCATAAATCAGGGGTTTCATCTTTGTACGCCCCTCTCCTCCGCGGTAGCATCGGGCTTCCATAGCCATAGCCAGATCATTGGCACGCCGAAAAGCAGAGATAAAAAGCGGTACCAGCAGCGGTACCAGATTTTTCGCACGCTGAATCAGATTTCCATGTTCAAAATCAGCTCCTCTGGCCATCTGCGCCTTCATAATTTTATCCGTCTCTTCCAGCAGAATCGGAATAAAACGAAGTGCAATGGACATCATCATGGAAATCTCATGTACCGGTACATGAATCTTTTTAAGCGGACTTAGCAGCGTTTCCAGTCCGTCCGTCAAATCATTCGGCGTAGTAGTCAGCGTCATCAAAGACGAACCGATAATCAGGTAAATCAGACGAACCGCCATAAAAACAGCCGTATACAGTCCCTTATCTGTAATCCTCAGTTTCCATATCTGTACCAGTATCCGATCCCCCGGTGTGAGGAACAGGTTAAAAACAAGAGTAATCAGCAGAATAATAAAAATGGTCTTCAGTCCACGCACAATAAACCGGAAGGGTACCTTGGAAATCCGGATCATAATAAACAGAAAAATTGTGGCAGCCACATATCCGGGCCATCCTTTAATCAGAAAAAGACCCACCAGAAATGCAACCGTTCCTGTGAGCTTCACCCGCGGATCCAGCCTGTGAAGAATGGATTCTGCCGGATAATACTGCCCCAGCGTAATATCTCTTATCATATCTTCTTTCCCTTCTTCCTGAAGGCTTCCAGAATCGTTTCCTTCGCTTCTTCTATCGTAGTCGCGTCCTCATCCGCATCAAATCCCCGTTCTTTCAGGGTATGCATAATATAAGTCACCTGGGGCGCCGCCAGTCCTACACTCTCCAGTTCCTTATAATGACGGAACACTTCCCGTGGAGCTCCGTCATGCAGGACCTCGCCCTGATTCATGACGATAATCCGCTCCACATACTTTGCCACATCTTCCATACTGTGAGAAACGAGGATTACAGTAATGCCCCGTTCCTTATGGAGATAACTGATTTCATCCAGAATCTCATCCCGTCCTCTGGGGTCGAGGCCGGCAGTAGGCTCGTCCAGAATCAGCACCTCCGGCTCCATGGCAAGTACGCCGGCGATAGCAACGCGGCGTTTCTGACCTCCGGACAGCTCAAAGGGGGACTGTTTCTCATATTCTTCCGAAAGACCAACCATGCGCAAAGCTTCTCTGGCACGCTTCTGAGCCTCTTCCTGAGAAAGTCCCTGATTCTTTGGACCGAAGCAGACGTCACTTAAAACATCTACCTCAAAAAGCTGATGCTCCGGATACTGGAACACCAGCCCTACCTTGCTGCGAAGCTTCCGCATATCATACCCTGGGGCATAGATATCTTCTCCATTAAAATAAATGTGTCCTGAAGTGGCTTTTACCAGACCGTTCAGATGCTGAACCAGTGTGGATTTACCGGAACCCGTATGTCCGATAAGACCGATGAACTGGCCGTCTTTGATCTCCAGGTTCACGTCCTTCAGCGCATGAATTTCATAAGCCGTATCCGGACTGTAAGTATAGGTTACATGTTCTAATACAATCGACATAAGGCTTCCACCAGTTCCTCTCTCGTCAGAATTCCGTCGGGCAGGTCAAGCCCCGCCTTCTTCAGTTCCCATGCCAGCAGCGTCGCCTGGGGCACGTCCAGCCGGTAAGACTTCAGCGTATCCACCTGGGAAAAGATCTCCCGGGGTGTTCCCTGCATCACCACTTTACCGTCATCCATCACAAGAACTTTATTCGCGTAAATAACTTCTTCCATATAATGTGTAATGAGGATAACTGTAATATCTTCCACCTGATTCAGGGCCCGCACTGCCCGGATAACTTCCTTTCTGCCGTTGGGATCCAGCATGGCAGTGGGTTCATCCAGCACGATGCACTTGGGGTGCATCGCTACCACACCGGCAATCGCCACACGCTGCTTCTGGCCTCCGGACAGCCTGTTCGGGGAATGATGCCTGTATTTCAGCATATTCACCGCTTTCAGACTCTCCTCTACTCTTTCCCAGATTTCATTTGTGGGGATTCCCATATTCTCAGGTCCAAAACCTACGTCCTCTTCCACAATCGTTCCGATAATCTGATTGTCCGGATTCTGAAATACCATGCCTGCGCTCTGGCGGACATCCCAGAGATGATCCTCATCGCTGGTATCCATGCCGTTCACCCAGAGAGTTCCTTCGCTGGGTGTCAGCAGCGCATTGATGTGCTTGGCCAGCGTAGACTTTCCGGAACCGTTATGTCCCAGCACTGCTATAAAATCGCCTTTCTGCACATCGAAGCTTACTCCGTCCACGGCACGGATCGTCTCTTTCTCCCGGCCTTCTTCATCATATTTTCTATAATTGTATACAAGCTTATCTGCTTTAATCATTTCCGTCCTGTTTTCCATCTGTTTCTTTTCACTTCCCATTTGGACATTTCAGCTTATTTTATACTATCTGCGGGGGTTTTGCAAGAAAAAACTCCCTTTCACCCAGGCTTCCCGCCTGTCTGAAAGGGAGTCTGTCCGTCACGCCAGGCCTTTTGCTTCCAGCCAGTCGTGAACGGTTTCTTTATTTTCTTTCTTCTTCTTCGCCATCAGGTGGAACTGCAGAATCGTAAGCCCTGTAAAAATACAGAACAGAAGAGTCAGCACCTTCACAGATTCCGCAATACTTGTTCCTCCGCAGATTGTACTTCGGAACGCATTAACCGTATAGGTGAACGGTACATAAGCGTGAATTCTGGCTACAAAGGGTGGCGATAGCTCCACAGGATAGGTTCCTGCGGATCCGGCCAGCTGAACCACCATAAAGACAAGCATCAGAAAACTTCCTATTTTGCCAAGCGCCACGTTAAAGAAGTACATAATCGAGGTAAAAGTCATCGCGGTCAGACAGGCAAACAGAACTGTTTTCGTCATTTCCACCGGCGTAAATCCGTCAAGTACATGCAGAAGGCCAATCAGCAGAACCCCCTGAAGAACAGCCACCGGATACAGAACAGAAGCCTTACCTGCCCACCATGCAAAACCTGATTTCAGCTTTCCGCGGTATTCAGTCAGCGGATACATCAGGCAAAAGGCCAGAGCTCCCACCCAGAGACCCACCGACATCATATAAGGAGCCATGGCATGACCATTATTCTCCACCTCAGTCATCCTGATTTCTGAATCCTCTACCGGAGCCGCAAACATCTCAATCATGTCATTATCTGCATGAATGCTGTTCATCTCTTCCGCTCCTTCTGCCAGGCTTTCGGAAAGGACAGCAGATCCATCCTCCAGCTGTTTCATTCCGTCGTCTAATTCTCTGGAGCCCTCGTAAAGCTGAGACGCTCCGCTTTGAATCTGCGCTGCCCCATCAGTCAGCTGACGTGCTCCGTCATTCAGAGCTCCATTGTTTTCCATCAGCTTCTGAGTTCCCTGATACAGAGTATCCGTACCGTTTTCCAGCGTCCCGGCTCCATCCGCCAAAGCCGCTGCTCCTTCTGCCAGCTTCCGGCCTCCATTTGTAAGCGCCGCACTGCCGGAATCCAGGGCGGCAGCTCCGGCTGTATAAGCTTTTACCCCCTCACTCAGGGTCTTTGCTCCTCCCGCCAGTGTATCTGCTCCGGAAAGAAGACCCGGAAGTTTTTCAGAAAGCTCTGTTCCGGCCGCTTTCAGCTCAGACGCTCCTTCCGTAAGGGTATCATTATTTGCAGACAGGGCCGCAAAGCCTGCGTTTAATTCCTTCATTCCCTGTGCGGCCTCCGGGAATGCAGCCGTTCTTTCGTCCAGCGTTTCCAGCGCCCCCGCAACAGCCTGTGTTCCGGTATTTACCTGTTTTGCTCCCTCATAAAGCTGCTGAACCAATATTTTCATAGAAGAAAGCACATCACCGGATGATGCTGTATTCACAGACGCCTGCTTTCCGCCCTGCATACCGGATACTTTTTCAAGGATTTCATCCACAGAAGGTGACAGGCCAGTTACAGAAGCAGCGTTTCCACCAGTCAGACTGTCTGCTGAATCACTGAGTCCGGAAACCAGACTGTCCAGGCTGTCTGCCGAAATCATTCCATTTTCATCTGCACCTGCCTGAATTTCTCCCAGCTCTTCTGCAGCCTGGCTCATGAGGGAAACAGCAGAGGCAATCTGACTGTCTGCGCTTTCCAGCGCACCGGCCACCTCATCATCATGCCTGGAAACCATATCTCCGATCTGAGCCAGAGCATCAGAAATTGCAGCATCCCCATTCCCTGTATTTTCTGCACTCTCTGCGTTCTCCCCGCTCACTGCTTCTTTCCCGCTCTGTGTGTCTGCCGTCAGGGCATTAAGCTGCTCATACAGAGCTCCAAGCCCCGTTTCCAGCTGCATGGTTCCATCCTTCAGCGCCGGGGTGGAACTGCTTCCCACAGAAACTGCCGTGTTCAGCTGAGAAACGGCCGAAGACACCTCAGAAAGATTCTCCAGACCTGACAGCTGCTTTGCGCCTTCCGCCAGTTTCGAGGCTCCGGCCACATAAGCAGTTGTACTTTCCGCCAGCATATCTGCACCGCTGATATACTTTTCTGCTCCGGAAGAAAGTGCCTGGGTTCCCTGACTCAGCTCTTCAGAGCCGGAAGCAAGACTGTCTGCTCCGTCTTTCAGCGGCTGCGAATTCTGATTCAGCCGGGCCACTCCGTCTGTGTAATCTTTCAGTCCGCCGTTCAGCTGCGTTACCCCTTCTGTAAGCTCCGGTACTTTTCCCGTCAGAGTTTTAACTCCGTCCCGAAGCTGCTTTGCGCCATCATCTACCCGGGCCACTCCGTCTGTATAATCTTTCAGTCCGTTGGTCAGCGTTTCTGCCCCATCTTCAAAGGTCAGTGTACTGGACGCAAGCACCTTCAGATTATCCGCAAGACTTTTGCTTCCGTCTGAGGCCTCCGTCAGTCCGTCTTTCAGCTTCCCTGCGCCGTCAGCAGCTTCCTGCATCCCGTCACCGGCCTGTGCAATCTGGTCAAAAACCGTCTGCGCATACGTCTCCGTTACCTGCGAAGCGACTGCATCCCGGATCTTGACAAGGGCTGATTCGCTCAGCTTTGACGCAATATAGTTCGTACCAGGATTGGTTTCATACTGCAGGACCATCTTACTGGGTGTTTCATCCATTAAGGTAGCAGCATTTGCCGAAAACTCCTCCGGGATGGTAATAACCATATAATAAATTCCCTTTTCGAGTCCTTCTTCCGCCACGCGGCTGTCTACAAAATGAAATGCGAGAGAATCATTTTCTTCCAGATTCTCAATTAATTCTTCACCCACATTCAGCGTAGTTCCTTCATATTCCACCGGCTTATCCTTATTTACTACAGCCACCGGAAGATGGCTTACCTCCCCATATGGATCCCACATGGATTTCAGGAACAGTCCTGCATAGATGAACAGGAATCATAATAACTGCAATAACAACAAGCAGCAGGATCTTGTTTTGAAACAGACTTTTCCACTCTTTTTTCAACATACACATCCCTTTCTTTCACTATATCTGATCTAATAATCAAATCAGTTTCTATTAACATACTTTTATTCTATTAATAGATACAGTGTTGATTTTATGTATGTGACGTATTATACTAAAACAAAAAGTATACGACAACCAGCAAATAAACTATGGTATGTTCATTAATCAACAATCTTCTGCTGAATGTCTATTAATTCTGCGAATCTGCATTTTATACAAAAAAGAGCTGCTTTTCCAGGATATGATTGGAGGAAATGATAATGTCAGAAAAGATTGACCGAAGAATTCGAAAAACCAAGGCGCAGCTGCGGGCCGGGCTTGCTCGCCTCATGGAGAAAAAGAGTATTAAAGAAATCACCGTTAAGGAACTTGTAGAGGAAGTGGATATCAACCGCTCTACCTTTTATCTTCATTATACAGATATCTATCAGATGCTGGAAAGCATCGAAAATGAACTGATGGAAGAGGTCTCACATGCGATTGAAGAAAATCCTGTAAATACTGAAGATGAAAGCTGTCACTATCTTCTGGCAGAACAGCTTCTGACAATTCTTGATAATCATAAGGACATCTGTGTCGCCCTTCTCGGTTCCAACGGCGATATGGTATTTGTAGAAAGAATGGAAAAACTGATAGCCGAGACCGTATTCAGACAGCTGAACTACCGCTTCTCCCTTCATGAACACCCGGACACCCCTTATATTTATGCCTTCTGTCTGAAAGGCTGCGTGGGAATGATCAAAACCTGGCTCTGCGCGGAACAGCAGCAGTCAGTGAAGCATATGGCGGAACTTCTCCACAGACTGGTGGCAAACACCGCAAAACTTACTCTTTGAATAACGCTTTGGGCCGCAGTATTAAGCGGCCCTTCCTCTGCGTCCTCTCGCTTTCGTAAGAGCTTCATACTCTTTCAGTTTCTGCCGCTCTTCCGGCGTCAGCTGTGTCGGTACCTGAATCTGTATGGTGACATACTGATCGCCGTGAACCCTGCTGTCTTTCATGGAAACGATTCCCTTGCCCCGCAGACGGATTTTCTTTCCTGACTGTGTTCCGGCCGGAACCTTGCACATGACATTGCCATAAAGCGTCTGAAAACTTACCTCTCCGCCAAACACGGCTGTGGTGAACGGAATATCTGCCGTTGTATAAACGTCCATGCCCCTGCGCTCATAACCTGCCTTCGGTGCAATATGAACTTTCAGCATCAAATCCCCATTTTCTCCGCCTCCGGCTCCCGGATGGCCTTTCCCTCTCAGCCGTACGCTCTGTCCCTCGTCAATTCCTGCGGGAATGTGTACACTTAAGGACTGAACACCGCCTCTTCCGTCTGCCGGCTGGATATGAATTGTCTTATCGCATCCAAAAGCAGCCTCGTCAAATCCTACTGTGATGTCCGCATGCAGATCCTCTCCCTTCCAGGATGCGCTGCCGCCAAAACCCTTTCCGCCTCCACGGAACATATTCCCGAAAATATCTCCAAACATGTCATCCATATTTCCGTTTCCGTCAAAATGGAATTCATGATAAGTCCCGTCGCCGGAACGATAACTTCCTGTGCCGAAGCCGCCCTGACCAAATCCGCCGTGTCTGAAGCCGCCATAGAAACCGGAACCTCCCGCGCCTGTGCCTGAAGTTCTTGCTCCTCCAGTTTCATCAAAGGCTGCGAATCCGAACTGGTCATATAATTTCTTCTTTTCAGGATCACTTAAAACATTATAGGCCTCGGTCACTTCTTTAAATTTCTGCTCTGCTGTCCTGTCTCCCGGATTCGTGTCCGGGTGATATTTTTTTGCCAGTTTCCGGTATGCTTTCTTGATTTCTTTCTCATCCGCCTGTTTTCCGATACCAAGCACCTCATAATAATCTCTTTTCATCTGCTCTCACCTCCCAGTCCGGACATCCTGTCATTCCGGTCGCTCTGCCTGTTCCTGTTTCTGTTCCTGTTTCATTTCAGCAAACGGGGACGCGGGCTTTTGCCCGCATCCCCGTTCTTCTGTCTGACTTTATGTGAAAAGGGCTCACCCTTCAATGGTAATATAACTGTTCGTCTCTACTGCGGGCTTTTCTTCCTTCTTCGGTACGGTTACCTTCAGAATGCCGTTCTCGAACTTCGCCTTGATATCCTCCTGCTTCATATCACTGCCGACATAGAAGCGTCTGCTGCAGGTTCCTGTATAGCGTTCTCTGCGGATATAGGATCCGTTTTCCTGCTTCTCTTCCTTCTTGCTGTCTGTGGAAGCAGTGATGGTCATATAACCGTCTTTCAGTTCCGCTTTCACATCCTCTTTCTTTACACCAGGAAGTTCTATCTCAAGTTCATAAGCGGAAGGCGTTTCCTTCACATCGGTACGCATCAGATTTACCGCCTCTTTTCCATAAGTTCTGATTCCTGTACGCGGAAATGTAAAATCATTCATAAAATCATCCAGTAAACTTTCTCCAAAAATACTCGGCATTAACATAACTCATTCCTCCTTATTTTCTGCGGCTCATCCGCCGCTTTACCAGCTTGTTGTTTTCCGGAACGCTTTTGGAGGATTCCCGGAAATTTCTTTCCTTTTTTCCTCTTCCTTCGTTCTGAGTATGTTATACCACCTTTGTTAGCACTCGTCAATAGAGACTGCTAACATTTAATAAATTGTTTATTTTTTTAATATTTGTATAATTATTATAACAATTTCAAAATATTTTACAGTCTATTTACGGCATCCATAGCCAGTTCAGACCGTTCGCACTCCTGTGCAGAAAGACTGATCTGCCAGCATAGAGGACTCCCTTTCATATATTTCGCCGCGTAACTCAGTCCATTCGTCCTTTCATTAAGAAATGGCCTGTCAATCTGCTGAGGGTCACCCAGCAGTATAATTTTTGTTCCCCGTCCGGCACGCGTAATAATTCCCTTAACCTGATTCGGCGTCATGTTCTGCGCCTCATCAATGATCAGATAGGTTTTCACGATAGAACGCCCCCGGATAAAGTTCAGCGCTTCTGTCTGAATCAGACCGCGCTCAAAAATCTCACTGACCTTATCATGCAAAAGCATTTCATTCTCATAGCGGTGTCCGTCATCAGAATCCAGAAGCTGCTCCAGATTATCAATAACGGGGCGCATCATCGGAGCAATTTTTTCCTGTTCATCCCCCGGAAGAAATCCAATATCGTCATCGAACTGAGCGTTAGGACGGCTGATAACAATGCGCCGGTACTCGCCGTTCGGATTGTTATACAGCTTCTCCAGTCCTACTGCCAGAGAATAAAATGTTTTTGCCGTTCCTGCCATTCCCTTGACGATAACAAGAGGAGCTTTATCCGCTCCTGTCATCAGCGCCTCCTGAAGAAAATACTGACCTGCATTACGCGGTGTAACCCCGTAAGGTTTGCTCTTTTTATAGACAAGAGGTACCACTCGATTTCCCTCTACTCTCCCCAGAAGTGTCTTTTTGGATGACTGATCAAGACGCAGCACAAGAAATTCGTTTTCCACCAGCTCCGGCTTCTTTTTTTCTCCATATTCATCCACCTGATAGACAGTATCGGAAGAAACGCCGTTTTTCTTAAATTCCTTTACAAGCTCTTCCGGCAGATAAACCTCGTTCCTGCCAGTATAGAGGGCATCGTCCGGGCTGACCTGCTCCGTTGTAAAATCCTCCGCCTGAATACCAAGGATATCTGCCTTGATGCGCAAAACCAGGTCCTTTGTTACCAGCACAACTTTTTCATCCGGATTCTGTTCCTTCAGTCCTCTGCAGACCATCAAGATACGGTTATCTGCCTTATCCTCCGGCAGATCCGGGGGCAACTCCACATGGATACAGTTTTTTTCCACACGCAAAAGGCCGCCTTCCGGCAGCCTCGTCCCCTCAAACAGATCTCCGCTTAAACGCAGTTCTTCCAATATACGGATAGCGGTACGGGCATTTACTCCCCGCTCTCCCTCAGCCCTTTTCAGTCCATCCAGCTCTTCCAGAACCACAAGCGGCAGTACCACCGTATGTTCTTCAAAGCAGTGCAGCGCATAGGGCGCCTGAATCAGCACATTGGTATCCAGTACATATGTCTTTTTCATAATACCTCCCCGGATGTTTTTCTTTATCATAACATCCGGGGAGATGCTTTATCTATCCGTCTTCCTTAAACTTCCTGTTAAACCTCTGTAAAACCCGCCTATACCTCTGCCGGTACCGTTTGCCGATCGGGATGCTCGCCGGACCAGCCGATTTGCGGCAGCGTCATCAGCCGGTGCATATCGTCATCCTCAATACTGAAATCAAATACATCCAGATTCTGACGCATGCGATCAGCAGAAGAAGACTTAGGCAGAGGCAGAACACCGCACTGCAGAGCAAACCGGATACAGATCTGTGCCTGCGATACCTGATATTTATTCGCCAGCTCCTGAAGCAGCGGCTCCTTCAGTACACGTGCCCGTCCGATGGGACTCCAGGCCTCCACCTGAATTCCCAGGCGCTGAGAAAAGTCCACAGCTGCTTTCTGAATATATCCGGGATGAAATTCAAGCTGATTCACCAGCGGCATAATTCCAGTCCTGTCCATCAGATTATTCAAATGATGCGGAAGGAAGTTGCTGACACCGATAGCCCGCACCTTTCCGGCCCGATACAGTTCTTCCATAGCTTTCCAGGTCTCCACATCCAGCTCTTTCCATTCTGCGTTCAGGTCAAAAGGCCTGGGCCAGTGAATCAGATATAAATCGAGATAATCTGTACCCAGCTTTTTCAAAGACGTTTCACATTCCTCCAGGGTCGATTCATATCCCAGTCTGTCTCTCCAGACCTTTGAGGTAATAAAAAATTCTTTTCTGGGAATCCCACTCTCTCTGACAGCCTTTCCCACAGCTTCCTCATTAAAATAGAAAGCTGCTGTATCAAGATGGCGGTATCCCTGCCGGATAGCCTCGCTGATAATCCGTTCATCCTGATTATCCGCTGCTTTATAGGTACCAAAGCCTACAGCCGGAATCTCAACCCCATTTGCCAGCGTAAATGTATGACTCATTCGTTTGTCCCCCTTTACCGTTTTCTCTGCTTTTCAGTTTAGCACGCTCTGTATTGCGGAGACAAGCTTCTTTTTCGCCGGAATCGCCGGAATTTCTTTTTCTGTTTACAGCACCTTACTGCCATTTGCTGTCAGCTTGAATCTTGTTCCCAGCACTTCGGCCGCACGCCTGCACATCAGCATCCGTTCCATAAATATTTCAAAATAATCCAGCACGGAGCAGATCTCATCATCCAGCCGGATATCCAGATGAATCACACGCTTTTCCACATTGACTGTCAGTTCTGCACTTTTCGCCGCATAATTCACCCGGTCATGAATATCAAATGTAGACATATCCTTGTTCCGCACCCGATCCCGGCGCACATCCGTCTTATCTGCCAGAATCAGGGCTGCGGAGATGGGGTCAAAAGCAGTTCCCGTATTCTCGTCGTGATTGCCTACAGCACTTACGACAGCTGCCACTTCCGCCGGATCCATTCCCATTTCCCGCAGAATCTGAAAAACAAGGATCGCCCCGGAATGGGCATGATCATGGCGGTTCACCGCATTGCCCACATCATGCATATAGCCTGCGATACGGGCCAGCTCAATCTGCCGCTTCGGGTAATCCAGCTGTTTCAGGATTTTCCCGGCCATGGCTGAAACCCGGCCTGCATGAATTTCAGAATGCTCCGTATAGCCAAGAACACCAAGCATCTCATTGCCCCGGGCAATCAGCTGCTTCACGTATTCATTTTTTACCACATCTTTTACTGTTATCTTTTCCATCTTTTCACTCCTGTTTCGTACTGTTTTCCAATTGTACCTCTTTTATGTAAAATCTATATAGAAATTATGTAAAATCCCCGGCAAAATCCAAAACCTTCTCTTTCCGACGTTCCGATCCGGCTGCAGACCGCACAAAACACCTGAAAACTTCCATAAAGGTCTTGCAAAATCCTTTTTTTCCTGTAAAATAGAAGAGGTTTATTTCCGGAATGCCCGGAAATACAGCCATGTTTCCTGTCGATACCCTTTTTCGGTTCCGGGAATCATGAATTTCCGTCGAAATAAGGATAGAAGCTATAAGGAGTTTGAAATGATTAGTGTTAATAACGTAACCTTACGAATTGGTAAAAAAGCCCTGTTCGAGGATGTAAACATCAAGTTCACCGAGGGCAACTGCTACGGTCTGATTGGAGCCAATGGAGCAGGAAAGTCTACCTTTCTGAAAATTCTCTCCGGAGAACTGGACTCCACCAACGGAGAGGTGGTCATTACACCGGGACAGCGTCTGTCTTTCCTGAAGCAGAACCATTTCCAATACGACGAATACCCCGTGCTTGATACTGTCATCATGGGCAACGCAAGACTTTATGAAATAATGAAAGAAAAGGAAGCCATCTACGCCAAGGAGGATTTCTCCGATGAAGACGGCATCCGTGCCAGCGAGCTGGAGGCAGAATTCGCCGACATGAATGGATGGGAAGCGGAATCTGATGCAGCGACTCTTCTGAATGGTCTGGGCATCGAAACAGAACTTCATTATACTCTGATGAAAGATCTTCTGGGCGCTCAGAAGGTAAAAGTCCTGCTGGCGCAGGCACTGTTTGGAAATCCGGATATTCTGCTGCTTGACGAGCCTACCAACCATCTGGATCTGGACGCTATTGCATGGCTGGAAGAATTCCTGATCGGTTTCCCGAACACTGTCATCGTAGTCTCTCATGACCGTTATTTCCTGAATAAAGTCTGTACACAGATCGCAGATATTGATTATGGTAAAATTCAGCTCTATGCCGGAAACTACGATTTCTGGTATGAATCCAGCCAGCTGATGATTCGCCAGATGAAGGAAGCCAATAAGAAAAAGGAAGAGAAGATCAAAGAGCTGCAGGAGTTTATTTCCCGTTTCTCCGCAAATGCTTCCAAATCCCGTCAGGCAACCTCCAGAAAGAAAGCTCTTGAAAAAATTCAGCTGGATGAGCTGCGTCCTTCCAGCCGTAAGTATCCGTACATTGATTTTCGTCCCAACCGTGAGATCGGAAATGAAGTTCTCACTGTGGAAGGTATTTCCAAAACCATCGATGGTGTGAAGGTTCTCGACAACGTTTCCTTTATTCTGGGGCACGATGACAAGGTAGCCTTCGTAGGCGGAAACGAGTTTGCAAAGACTACTCTGTTCCAGATTCTGGCCGGCGAAATGGAGCCTGATGAAGGAACCTATAAATGGGGTGTAACCACAAGTCAGTCCTATTTCCCGAAAGACAATTCCAGGGAGTTTGACAACGATGATACCATCGTAGACTGGCTGACTCAGTATTCTGAAATCAAAGATGCCACCTATGTACGCGGTTTCCTGGGCCGTATGCTCTTCGCAGGCGAGGATGGCGTAAAGAAGGTTAAGGTACTTTCCGGTGGAGAGAAGGTTCGCTGCATGCTCTCCAAGCTTATGATTTCCGGTGCGAATATCCTGATCCTTGATGAGCCGACAGACCATCTGGATATGGAAGCAATTACCGCTCTGAATAACGGACTGATCAAGTTCCCGGGCGTACTGCTGTTCTCATCCCGTGACCATCAGATTGTTCAGACTACGGCAAACCGCATCATTGAGATTCTTCCGAACGGAAGCATAATCGACAAGATCACCACGTACGACGAATATCTGGAAAGCGACGCAATGGCCAGAAAGAGAACTGTATATACGAAATCTGCCAGCGACGAGGAAGATAATTAAGCTATGGATTCTCATGAAAGAAAAGAAACTGTTATTCATCATGCCATGGCTCTCACAGGCGGATTTTTCGGAATGTATGCCCTGACGATCCGCAGCGCAACCTTTGGTTCGTCAGAAACCTCGAACCTGATTTACCTGCTTGCCGCCGGTCTTTCCGGTTCCCTTTCCTCTTTTCTGATTCGTCTGGGAGCTCTGGCCTGTTATATTGCCGGAATTGTATTTGCAACTCTGGTTCCCAAATTGCTGAAAAAGACAGACTTCCATTATATCTCTATCGGGATCGATATTCTGGCCTGTCTGCTGCTGGCCCAGCTCCCGGAGAAAATGGATCCCGTACTGGCTCTTTACCCTATGTTTTTCGCCACTGCCGTACAATGGCTGGCTTTCACGGGTGCCGCGGGTTATAACAGCGCAACAATCTTTTCTACAAACAACCTGCGTCAGTGCTTTGCTTCCTTAAGCGAATACCTGTACGAACATAAGCCAGAGCAAAAACACAAATGCATTTTTTATGCCGGAACCCTGCTCTGCTTTCATCTGGGGGTTCTCTACTGCTGGGCCTGCCTGCGTTTCTTCGGTGTGCAAAGCATTTATGCCTGTCTCCCGCTTTTGGCCATTCCGCTGGTTGTGATGGCACTTCATGAAGAACGCCACCCTGTTATTTTTAAATTAGGAGGAATCTGAATATGTTATACAAGACAAAAGGAACCTGCTCTGTGGGAATTGTTGTGGAACTTGAACCGGATCATACGATTCAGAAGGTGGAATTTATCGGAGGCTGCTCTGGAAATACCCAGGGTGTGGCAGCTCTTGTACAGGGCATGAAAGCTGAAGATGCAATCGCAAAGCTGAAAGGAATCCGCTGTGGAAACAAGGCTACATCCTGTCCCGATCAGCTGTCAAAGGCTCTGGAAACTGCCATGGCTGAGACTGCGTAATATAATAATTTAAATTGACGTACTTCTGACAATAGCCGCCCGTTTTAACGGACGGCTATAAATCAAAAAATTTATCTGTTCACATTCTGTGTTGCTTATCCATAGAAACTCTTCAAAATTCACATATAGTGAATCTGATTTTTGTATTTTTCAAAAAGATGTCGGTTAAATTCATCCCCTCCATCCACATTAGCGCTATGAAAAACCGGTGGTTCCACCCCCATCTCCAGAAGATGCTCTGTGATACGAATAACAAGCATATTCACAATAGAACAGCCTACTACACTGGATGTAGGTGCTATCTTTTGTGTCATCCCGGGAACCAGAATACTGGAATCTTCAAAATCTCCACAGTTGTCAATCACAATATCGCAGACTTCAAACAATTTCTTCCCACTGGAATGACGGCTTGTAACCTGGCTAGTGTACTCCATATTGGTAATGGCTACCGTGAAAACTCCCATTTCTTTAGCCTTCAATGCCATTTCAATAGCCGCAGTATTCCTTCCTGACACGGAATGCAGCAAAAGCACATCTCCTTCACGAATATCGCTATTATTTAAGATAACCGTAGGATATCCAGCTAATCTCTCCATCTGTGATGTCTGTGTAACCGGTCTTGTGTTCAGCATAAATTCAGACGGTAGGATAGCATTAAGCACTGCCAGCCCGCCTGTACGATAGAACATTTCCTGTGCCAGAATTCCTGCATGAGAAGCTCCGAACGCATAGACCGAATACCCCTTGGAAATCGCTTCCGCCATTTTTTTTGCACAGTTGTCCATGGCTTCCCACTGTGTGCTGCACACCCTGTCCAGGATTTCCTTAATGTGTTCTCCGTAATCATAACATTTACTGTTCTTCATACCATTCCTCCATTCTTTTCTTTTTTATCATTTCCAAAAGTTCTTCCGGGTCCGTAATTGTATCAAGAATCTGAAGTTCTTCTGGCATACCAAGCACATTCATAATTGACAACACATCCTGCATACGTACATCTTCCTGACGTCCCGCCAGACACAACACGTATGAAACCGGATCATTTGTTTTATGACCAAAACAGACCGGCATTTTCAGCCTTATGAGAGAGATTCCAAAACGCAGAACACCATCCTGAGGACTTGCGTGAGCCAATGCCACTCTGGGACAGTATACAAAGTATGGTCCGTATTTAAGCACTGACTCTATCATTTTCTCTCCGTAGAAAGTCTCTGCTGAATGATCTGCAACCAATAAGGCTGCTGCTGCCTGAATAGCTTCTTTCCAGTCTGCACATTCCACATCCAGACGAATATTCTCTTTTTTCAGAACACAGTTCTGAAGAGCTCCCGAAAGTACTGACCCCTCAATTCCGCCACCCATATCGATTCTTTTCTGAATCCTGCTCTGACGTTTCCTGTTTCTAATCTCAATCAGGCGTTTCTGTAAAGCCAGGATATCATTCTCCTCCAGAAGAGGGGAGACAGAAATCCAGACTTTTTCATCCATATTCAGCGCAATCGTAGATACAATCAAATCATAATCACAATGTTTCAAAACTTCTTCCAGTTTGTGTCTTGACGTAACTGCCATAATCTTAAGATTGAAATTATTTTTAAGCTGACCGGCAAGAAAATTTGCTGTGCCGATCCCAAAATGACAGACTACTATAATGGCTGGTTTTTGATTAGACTGAAAGTATTGCTCTGCTGCCGCAATGATATAAAACAGTACAAAAGTCATCTCATTAAAAAAAAAAAAAAAACTGAGCCCGTTTTCTAACAAATGAATATTGGCTTTCACTGTCTGGTAATACTGTGGGTATTCTGTCTTTACCGCCTCACGAAATTCACTCTGAAAATGTTCTCCTTCCCAATAAGCTTTTTCAATGCTTTTAACATGATTCTTCAATTGTTCCACTATCTGCTGGTTTTTGTACAGCGGAATCCCCAACTCCTTCCCTATCTGTATCAGAAAAGTCGTTACCGATATGTAATGCTGCATATCTTTTACGTCTTCCATAGTCTGATAGCTATAAAACCGGCACGCATACAAAGCATCCGCTAAAAAGTGTATTTCCTGTTCTGTATAGGTGAAATTGAAAACCTTACTGAAATGTTCCAGAAGCTTTTCTGCAATCTCAAATACAACAAACTCCCGAATAAACGGCACATCAAAATGCTGCTCCAAAATCGGATGCTGATGGATTATTCTGCGAAACATTACCGCCATCGTCAGCTTTATTTCCTCAAAACGTGCATCTGATACATTCAGATGATACTCTTTTTCCATTTCCAGAAGATAATCCGTAATCGCGCCCAGATACTTTTCCAACTCATATTTATCCAGCAGATACTGATAATATATTCCTGTTTGTCCCATCATAACAGAAACGGAATCGCAAACTCCCTGCACATTTCGAAGTATCATCCTTCTTCGTTCACTTTCACGAATGTCTAGCATATACCCTCTGTTTGTCATCGGAAACAGTGTAATTCCCTGATGCCCCAACATCTCTCGGACATGTTCCATATCTTTAAGTACGGTTCCTCTGCTTACCTTAAATTTTTCCGAAAAGAGTCCTGCAGTACAGTAATCATCACTCATCAGCAGTTCCAGAACAATCATGCCGCAACGTTCGTCAGGAGAAAGACAATAAAGATAAAATTCCTGATCCACTACTGCATTTCTAAGTATCTCTATCTCCTGCTGCGTTCCATCTATAGAAATACCCAAACGGGATACAGATAAAAGCTCTTCTTTTTTTTGTCTTCTCAAAAAATCTTCTATGCTCTGCACATAATTGCGGATTGTCCGGGTACTGACACCCAGACGTTCGGCCAGAATTTCATAAGTAAATGCCTGTCCCGGCGTATTCAGCAACAATGTCAGCACTTCGTTTGTCTGCCTGTTCATTCGGCTCTTGTCCTCTCTTAAATTTATTTCGACAATATCCCACTTTTCTATTATATATTTTACAAATAACCCAAAAATGTTGTAAAGAATAAAACCTTTCCAGAAAATTGAAAGATTCTGAACTGTGCGACATTATTTTTGACTGTTAAAATATAATCAGATAATATTATTGGTACAGAAAGGAGGTTAATCATTGGAAAGTATGCTGAGTAAAGATCATGTACGCACTCACATACATGCTTCAGACTGGGCAGATGCTATTCGCCAGGCCGGGAACATTCTGGTAGATGCAGGAAGTATACAGCCTGCATATATTGACAGCATGATAGAGTCTGTCAAAAATCTGGGCCCCTATATTGTCATTATGCCGCAGTTTGCTCTGGCTCACGCCTCACCCTGCGAAGCTGTAAAAAAAAGCGACATTTCGCTAATCACGTTAGAAAAACCTGTAGATTTCGGCTCAACTAACGATCCTGTCTTTGTGATACTTTGTCTGGCATGTACAGACAGTTCCTCACACCTGGAACATCTTTCTAAAATCGCCAGTCTTTTAATGGAAGAAGGAAGGATTAACGAGATCATAAAAGCCAAAGATGAAAACGAAATTGTCAGGTTATTCCAGGCAAACTATTCCTGTTAGAAAGGAGGGGATTCAAATGATTAAGATTCAGACAGTATGTGGGTTTGGATGCGGTTCCTCCCTTTTCCTGAAGATGAAACTTCAGGAAGTACTGAAAGCAAATAATCTGGATGCTGAGATTTTCTGCGGAGATATCGGAACCTGTACTTCCGCTCCGTGTGATGTGATTTTTACATCTGAAGAGCTTGGAGACAGAGTAAAGGACCGCGCTACAGTACCTGTAATTGTCATCAATAATTTTGTAAACAAGCAGGAAGTAACAGAAAAAACACTCGCATTTTTTGAAACACTGAAATAGCAAATTGAAGGAGGGAGTTCATTTATGGCTGTTCTTAATTTTATAATTAATGAAATTTTTGGTCAGGGTGCTATTTTCCTTGCCCTGATTGCAATGATTGGTTTGCTGCTCCAGAAAAAAACTTTCAGTGATGTGGTAAGAGGATCCATGATGACGGCAATCGGATTTTTCGTATTGAATCAGGGTACCGGAATTATCACAGGCAATTCTATTGATGGTCTGGCAGGCGCTTTTAATACCATGATGCCTCAGGCAAACGGTGCTCCGGACATTGACATGTCTATATACGGAACACAAATCGGTATCGTAATGCTTCTTGCTTTTGCTTTCAATCTTTTATTTGCCCGTTTTACCAAATGGAAATCTGTATTCCTGACAGGACATATGCTTTACTGGTTTCCGTATGTATTTATCGCAGCAGGCGTTGATGCAGGTCTCAGCGGAATTATACTGATTGTTCTTGCCACTATTTTTACCGCCGCTTACATGGTTATCTCACCCAATCTGATGCGTCCTCTTGTACGGGAAGTTACTGGAGATGACAGCTTTACCATCGGACATCCGACTACTGTTCTCTCCTTAATCTCAGGTTATTTAGGCAAAATAGTTGGCGACAAATCCAAATCCACCGAGGATATTAAATTCCCTAAAAGTCTTGGTTTCCTGCGAGAGGTTTCCATTACTGGTTCCATCGTCATCTGCATTACCTATATCATTATGTTCTTTATCCTGAAAGCCAATGGTTTTGTTCCTGGAGAAGTATGGGGTTATGCAGCCGGAAGTACCGGTATTTTTACCTACATATTCACAAAATCCATCTATTTCGGTGTAGGTGTTACGGTCATGCTTCTTGGTGTACGTATGTTGATTGGTGAAATTGTTCCCGCATTTAAGGGTATTGCCGAGAAAGTCGTTCCCGGCGCTATCCCTGCACTGGACTGCCCGGTTATTTTTAACTGCGCACCCAACGCTCTTATTATCGGCTTTATAACTGCCATGATTACATCAACAATTACTATCTTACTGACTGCTGGTATGTTCCCGACAGTAATCATTCCTCTTACGTTTACCTGTTTCTTCGAAATAGGCTGTGCTTCCATCATTGGAAATGCTACCGGAGGTATCCGTGGTTGTATCATTGGTGCTGCTGTTTCTGGTATTATCATGGTATTCCTGGTAGGTTTCGGTTCTTATTTCTTTGGAAACACAATTAACAACTGGATGTTAGTTTACGGCGGACAAGATTTTTCTCTCTGGGGAATCATTGAGGGTCTGATCGCAAGACTTCTTGTCTAAATTTTCGTAAAGCTTTAAAAAACTGAAAAGTACCCTAATAGAAAAGCGCTGTAAACATACCGCGCCAAACTATTAGGGTACTTACTTTTGTATTTTCGATATTTTTCTTCATTTTTAAGTCCAGGTCTGTTTCCGGGCCTTTTCCCAATCCTTCTTCCTCGCCTCATACCTTTCATTCAGCCAGGCGATAGCACCGTCAAACCCTTCATCCGTAAAAGGAAAATCCTGATACTCTTTTTCTTCCTCCGCTGTTTTCTCAAAGCAGAACGGTTCCGGATAAATCACTGCTTCCAGCACCTTCTTATCTTCCTCTTCTTTCTTACGGAGCCGATAACGCATTCCCTGAAAACTCCCTGTATATACTCCTCTGTTTACGTAAGGCAGTCCGGCCTGCCCGTGCAGATCAATCATACACTTTTCCTCATCTTTCTACAGCGGATGCCGCTTTCTGACTATCTCGAAGGCTTCCTCCGCCACTGCGGCTGTCTCCGCAATATCCTCATCTGTCAAAGACGCATTCAGAAAATGATTGTGATGATTTGTAAAGAAAATTCCTCTCTTTACGCATTCCGCTATCCATTCCTGATGAAGAGCCAGGGTAGGATCATCCGCAATCCGAAGATAAAACAGTGACGGCATTCCTGTTACATGCAGATCAAAGCCGAATTTCTGCGCAGCAGCGATCAGACTCTCCTTTACCTTGGTTCCCTTCGCATTCAGAAGGTTTGCAATATCCAGTTTTTTCATCTTCTCAATACAGGCAATTCCCGCTGCAAAAGGCACCGCGCTCATCCAGTAGCTTCCCGTATAGGAGATGCTGCTGACAGTATTTTTAAGAAAATCCTTTCCACAGAGAGCCGATACATTATATCCATTGGCCAGAGCCTTGCAGAAACAGATAAGATCCGCCTCAAATCCGAAATAATGATCCGAACCCGCGATATCCATACGGAAACCCGCACGTACATCGTCAATAATCAGTACCGCATCCTTCTCTGTACAGAGCTTTCGCACCTTCTGCCAGAATCCCTCCGCAGGCATCTCGTTATCTGCAAAATTTCCGTGCATATACGGCTGGGAAATTACCGCTGCGATCTCATCCTTGTTTTCCTCAAAAACACGCTCCAGTCCCTCATAATCATTCCAGTCCACATAAAGATTATTGCAGACATCCTCCTCCAGAATTCCTGCGTAATCTATCTTCTGGGTCCAGGGCGATACCCCATGATAATAGCCTTTGAAAAACACAATTTTCTTTTTATAGGTATAGGCTCTGGCTGTCATCACGGCCAGCGTCGTCACATCATTCCCGTTCTTGGCGAAGAACGCCCAGTCCGCCGAATGTACCGTGTCTACCAGAAGTTCCGCAAAATCAATCATTTTGGTGGAAGGAGATGTCATACAGTTTCCACGTTCCATCTGTGCTCTGGCTGCAGCGTCCACATCCGGATCGCAGTATCCCAGTACATTTGGTCCATAGGCGCACATATAGTCGATAAAACGATTTCCGTCCACATCCCAGAGATAGCTTCCCTTTGCCCGATCTCCGAACAGAGGGAAGGCGTCCACAGGAATAAAACAGCCTTCTGCAGGACCAAGATGTCCGTATACGCCTGATGGGATTACCTTTGCTGCCCGCGAAAAAGCCTCTCTGCTCTTCGTATAAGTATTCAGTGTTCTCATACTCTGCTCCTCCTCTATGCCAGGTACAGACCCACGCGGTCCAGAATCCGGTTCATATTGTCAATCATAGTTATCATGCCGCTCATACGGATATCTCCTGTCCCCACACAGGCCAGAGAGTTCACTTTTCCGTCAAACAAAGCCCTGGCAATCTGCATACTTCCAAATTCCATGGAAGCGTCCGGATGCTTTGGCGCCTTTTTCACTGTAACGAGCCAGTGGTTCTTCACACAGATCGAAGCCACAGGACCGCCTGCAACAGCCACCCGGATAATGCCGTCCTGCATATAGGAAGCGCTTGCACGGCTGATGCTGTCATGGTTGCCAATCTGACTGATGGCTGATACGATAGTATAAAACATCAGCGCCGTACTCTTTTCAAAGAATTCCGGATCTTCCAGATCCTGTTCTGACGCCCTCAGATAACGCGTCAGAATGTCCGTGAGCTTCGTAAAGTCCTTCAGCAGAAACTTAATCTTCGTAAATCCCCTGGACGGAATCGGAGTCACAGTGCCGTCAATCATACCATTGAATTTCTTCACGCCTGAAAAAGGCAGTTTAATATCACATCCCTCCACCCCATTTTTCAGAGTACAGTTTCCATGATCAAAACACAGAGAAGCTGACGGCCCGCCGGCCACTGAAAAGCCGACACTTATTTTTTTATTCTGAATTAAAGCTTTGGCTTCTTCATCTACCTGCACCAGATTCTCCAGCGCTCCCAATACGGCATAAAGATTAATATAAGCCATGGTTGTTTCATCTGTATGATGCCTGTCCGTCATTTTTTTGCACATCCTTTCTCTGCCTCTTCTTCTGCCCGTATGGCACTGAAGCTTTTTTCAAGATAAATCTTGTATGATACGGCAATGATAGCGCTGCGCAGCAGCAGTTTTTCATCCGTAGAATCTTCCCCGACTTCTTCCGGTTTCTCTTTAAGTCCAAACACAAAGGACAGAATATTTTCCAGCTCATCACAGAAATAATTATAGGCGCGCTCCGCCGGATAAGTAGCCCTCTGAATGCCAAGAAAAGCTTTCAGATCGTCCAGGCTCAGAACACTTTTCATTACCGCAATAAAAAACAAATCCGCAATCTGTTCTCTCGCATACTGCTTCTTTTCCGGGCTGTCAATCAGGTGCTTTTTCACATAATTGGAAATCATGGAGACGGTCATGCTGTTTTCCATAAGACCGTCCAGATATTCCGATATATACTTCGCTGTCTGCTCCAGGTAAAGGCCTACCGCCGGAATTTCCTCATAACGCGGAAGCCGGAACTCCCGGATCGCAGAAGCAGCTCTCTCTCTGCAGGCTTCTGTCATTTTATTTCATTCTCCTTACTCTGTCTCCCGGCACTGCCGGAGAACGTAAAAAGTATAGCATCATTTCTTCTGAAATTCAATTCCTGCACACTATTGACTTTTTATGCGATGTATAGTACCATATTATCGGTTTTTGAAAAACCGATAATGTATTATTAAAATCGAGGTGCTGATATGAACCGCAGAATTGTAATGGATTCTTCCTGCAATATTTTTACCATGGAGAACGTAAACTTTTCCACCGTACCCCTGAAAATTATTACGGATCAAAAGGAATTTGTAGATGATCCGAATCTCGATCTGGATGAGATGCTTTCTTATCTGGCTTCCTATAAAGGTCGTTCCGGCACCTCCTGTCCCAATATTCAGGACTGGCTGAATGCCTTCGGAGATGCGGAAGAAATATTCGCTCTGACGATCACCAGCACTCTTTCCGGCTGTCATAACTCTGCACTGCAGGCAAAAGAACTGTATGAATCGGAACACCCCGGACGCCGGGTCTGCTGTCTCGACACACTTTCCGCCGGTCCGGAGCTGGTCGTTATCGCAGAAAAACTCCGGGAGCTGATTCAGTCCGGAAAGAACTTTGAACAGATCGAATCGGAAATCCGCAGTTATATGACGCATACCCATCTGATTTTTACACTGGAAAGTCTGAATAATATGGCGCAGAACGGCCGTGTGTCTCCTTTAGTTGCCAAAGCCTGCGGCCTTCTGGGCATCCGCATCGTAGGCAGAGCCAGCGATGAAGGAACCCTTCAGCCTCTTCACAAAAGCAGAGGTATGGCCAAAGCCCTGAAACTGATGTTCAGTGAAATGAAAAAAAGAGGCTATCAGGGCGGAAAAGTCCGTATTGTTCACTGTCAGAATGAAACGGCAGCTCTGGATTTTCAGTCTCTTATCAAAACAGAATTTCCAGACAGTGATATTACTGTAAACACCATGACTGCCCTGTGTTCTTTTTATGCGGAATCCGGCGGTCTTATGATAGGTTATGAAACACAGGCATAAACTGCCTTTCTCATTTTCTGTCTTCAAAAGTAAAAGCCGCTGTCTTACAGTGTTTCTTCCTTCTCGGGTAAAATACTGTAAGACAGCGGCTTTTCTTTTTTCTTTTCACTTTATCCTTTCATCATGGCCTGTCTGCGGAAAATCTTGCAATCTTTCCTACAATAAAGAATTCCAGGATAAATGCAATAGGTACCATAATGGGCAGTTCCTGAAGCGCAAGCAAAAAGGTAAGTCCGGTAACTCCTCCGGTATTGAGAGCTACATTGTAGACTACCATTCCGTAGACCATAATCAGTGCCATAATGATAGTAAAGACAACATCTTCAAATTTATTTTTGGGCATAAAAAACCTCCTGAAATGATTTAGACCCCGTGTTGTTCGTTAATCATTCAGGAGAATGTACGTTTCCAGTTATTTTTTACCATAGATCAGATATAATTTTATCATACATTTTAGTAAAAAACAAGCATGAAATCGTTTGTTTTACTTTACTTTTGCGCCATAATCATTTAGAATAGGTAACGCTGACGTCGGCGAGGTAAAGAAACTGACGAATCAGTGTGAACTATCAGAACTGTATTTGCCTCATTTTCACGGTAAATATTCAGGAAACACACAGGAGGTTTTTTATGTTAAGAGAAGGAATAAACGGATTCTGCATGGCGCTGGCAGACAGCGTACCCGGTGTATCCGGCGGAACTGTTGCATTTATCATGGGTTTTTATGATCAGTTCATCGGTTCCATACATAATCTTACATTTGGAAAGATAAATGAAAAAAAGACAGCGTTAAGATACCTGATTAAACTTGGCGTTGGCTGGGCTGTAGGCATGATTATGGCAGTTCTCGTGCTGTCCGCTCTGTTCGAAAGCCACATTTATATAGTAAGTTCTCTGTTTATGGGATTTATTGCCGGAGCAATTCCTCTGATTATCCTGGAGGAAAAGAACAGCTTTATCCACATAGCAAAAGGCTTTCTCTTCTGCCTGCTTGGAATTGTGCTCGTAGCCGGAATCACATGGGCAAACGGTAAAATTGCAGGTGCTTCCATGGATCTGAGTCAGTTTTCCATCGGGCTTGCTGTCAAGCTTTTCTTCATCGGAATGATTGCCATCTGCGCCATGTTCCTGCCCGGAATATCCGGTTCCACTCTGCTCCTGATCTTCGGAGCTTATATTCCGGTTATTATGGCAATAAAAGGCGTACTTTCTCTCAACCTTTCTTATGTACCCTGCCTGTTCTTCTTTGGCTGCGGAGTACTGACTGGAGCTGTAACCATAGTAAAAATTATTAAAATCTGTCTGGAAAAGTTCAGAACTCAGACTGTATATATGATACTCGGTATGATGCTCGGTTCCTTTTATGCAATTATAATGGGACCTACCACTCTGGAGGTTCCTCAGAAAGCTCTGAGCCTGGATACATTCAGCATTATTGCTGCCGCTGTAGGATTAATTCTGGTTCTGGGAATGCAGCTGATAAAAGACAAAAGTTCTGCATCCCGATAAAAGAAAGGCTGCCACACTGACAAATCAGTATGGCAGCTTCTTCTTATTTTTTCTTCAGCCGTCCTATTTCCGTAATCATAATAAACATTGACAATAAAAGCGTAAACAACTCTGATACAGGAAACGCCAGCCAGACTCCTGTCATCCCCCACAGCGCAGAAAGCACACAGGCAAATACCACAATTGAAAAAACTCCTCTGGAAAGAGCTATAACGGAAGACTGCAGTCCTTTTCCCACCGCACTTAAAAAACCTGCTCTCACAATATTCGCAGCTGCCAGCAGAAAACCGGGGAAGTACAGACGCATACCTTTCTGTGCATATTCCGCCAAAGCCGCGGAATTTTCCTGATTGAAAATTCCCACAAGCCTGTCTGTAAATGTCAATGCTATCACTACCAGACAGACTGCAATTATCAGACCTGTTCGCAGTGAATACCGGTAAATCTTTTTTTCCGCTTCTCTGTCCTGCCTTCCATGAACAGAACTTGCCAGGGGCTGCAGTCCCTGGGCCACACCGTTAAACAGTGCCGTTCCCACAAGCGCAGCGTTGGCGATTACTCCATAAGCCGCTACTGCTGTATTGCCTCCCAGATTGAGAAGAAGGAAATTAAAAACCATCGTTGTAATTCCGTTGGAAATCTCCCCCACAAATGCGACAACTCCCAGCTTGCAGGAAGAAAGAAGTTTATGGAAAGACGGCAGCTTTTTCACAAAAACGATTGTATTCTTTGCTGACAAATAATGTGTCAGACAAATCATCATACTGACTACAGGAGAGATTCCCGTTGCAAGCGCTGCACCGGTCATTCCCAGATTCAGCGGAAACATAAGAATATAGTCAAAAATAATATTGAAGATACCGCTGATAAGGGTAGCTGCCATAGCCCGGCGCGGGGCGTTGTCATTTCTTACAAAGGCAGTAAAAGTATAATTCAGCATAAAAAACGGTGAGAAACAAAGAACGATACGAATATAAGACAGCCCCACCGCCAGAATCTGCTCATCAGCACCCATCAGCTTCAGAACCTTATCGGGACAGAAAACACCCAGAACTGCAAAAAACATACCCGCCATGACGGCAAATATTGCAGAATTTGAAAAATATTCATCTGCATCTGTCTGCCCCAGGGTTTTTGACAGAGTATACCTGGTTGCAGAACCAATTCCGATCATGGAGCCAATGGCAAATATCAGTCCATAGACAGGCAGCGTGAGATTCAGTGCTGTAATTCCATCCGCTCCTGCCGCCATGGAAATAAACAGGGTATCTGCCAGAATATAGCACGAAGTCCCAACCATAGCCAGCATATTGGGAAAAATATATTTTCTGAGTTTTTTCTCCATCTCAGTTCCTCCACCCTATAAATCATAATACTTCAGAAAGAATAGCAAAGAGAAAGCAGAACCGGAACAAAGGTAGAACAGATGATCCCGTTCAGCACGGCAAATACCACCGTTTCCTCATTTGTATAACGCATCAGCATGGGCAGCGTCGTATCCTCACTGGTCGCCGCAGCCGGAGCAATGCAGGTATATGCATTCAAATGCCTGGAAATCCACGGAATCATAAAAAAGGAACTAATCTCCCTCAAAAGATTGCTCAAAAACGCTATGCTTCCAATCCTGGCCCCTGCCAGATTGCTGATAGATACGCCTGCCAGACTGTACCATCCCAGGCCTCCGGCTATGGAAACAGCCTCATTCACCGGATAGTTCAAAAGAAGCCCGCAGAGCATACCGCCGATCAGTGAGCCTGCAATAATCCCAAAAGGAATCACGAGAATTTTTATATGACTCTCCCGGATCTTGTCCAGAATTCCTCTGTGCATTCCCACACTGATCCCCACAGAAAACATCAGTATCCAGAGAATCCACTGCGACCTGGATGTCAGTGGATTCAGAAACAGGGCTATCGCAGGAACAGCCCCGCACCCCATTCCAGACAGCAGTGCGCCAAGTGCCAGAAACATCATAGGATCGCTTTTGTACTGCCGTGCGCCTTTCACCCTTTCTTTTTGTCTTCTGTTCGTTTCTGTTCTTTTTCCCATAAAGCGGCTTGTCAGAAAATAAACAGCCACAATGGAACAAATAACCGGAATCAGAAAAAACAGAAAACTCTGCATCCCCAGGACCCCAAGTTCTGAAAAAAAGCCCTGCCGCTGGCCCAGGCTGACTCCCATGGAATAGATTAAAAGCAGGGTACAGAACAACTGGAGCAACTCATTTTTACCTTTCTGACCGGCAGGAAAAAAACGTCCCATTCCCACGCCGGCAGCCATAATCAGAAGTGTAGTCATATTTTTCTCCTATCCGCCGAATCCAGAGGTTTTGTCTTTATTGATTATTCGTTCGAAACATCCGGGCGAATATGTTATCATATAGCCTGAAAGGTGTCAACCCCGGTTTTATTGCTTTTTCCGGTTCCTGGTTATCTGGATTTTTCCATCACAAAATTAGTAAGAAAAATTCCTTTTCTCTCTACCTTTTGTTCCTTTATTACCTGATACCCTCTTTTTTCAAAAAACGGTTTTGCAGTAATGGAGGCATGCGTTACCAGCCTCCCCCGCACAGTCTGTTCCAGCTGTTCGCAGATAGCAGTGGCAATTCCTCTTCCCTGATAATCGGCATGAACGTACAGACGATCAAGGTACCCTGTCTGATCGATATCTCCAAACCCTACTATCCTGCCTTCCTCTTCCGCTACAATACTGTAGTGTTCCAGAAATGACTTATTCCACTTTTCCAAATCAGCCTGTCCGTCTGCCCACGCATTCAGCTGCTCTTCTGTATAGTCTTTCGCATTAATGATGTGAACTGTCCTGTAGAATAACTCTGTAAGTTCTCTGCAGTCAGCTGACTGATATTTTCTGAGAATCATATTTTTTCCCTCCGATTCTGCGTGCTGTCTTTCATTATATTTCAGGAAATGTCATTCGTACGACGAGGCAATCCCTTCTCCAAAGTCTTTTTGTTTTTCCCTTTCGAACCCCTGGAGTGTACTTGCTTTAACCGACGCAGAAAGATATAATAAAAATATATAGAATTTCTTCAGATACTACGTGAAATTTTCTGCACCGGGAGGGAGTTCCATGAGAAAAACTGTCGAGCCTATGACAGGCGGCTCGATCTGGAAACGGATGACTTTTTTTGCTTTGCCTCTTTTACTGGGGAACTTGTTTCAGCAGCTGTATAACACCGTCGATTCGCTGATTGTAGGAAATTTTCTGGGCAGCAGCGCTCTGGCTGCTGTCAGTTCCTCCGGCAGTCTGATATTCATGCTCATAGGTTTCCTCAGCGGTATTTCTTCCGGCGCCGGTGTAATCGTATCCCGATATTTCGGAGCTGAGGATCGGAAAAATGTTCACCTTGCCGTCCATACCACAGTGGCCTTCGGCCTTGTGGCCGGAGTACTGATGACTGCTGCAGGCGTTCTGCTGTCCCCTCAGATTTTAACCTGGATGGGAACGCCAGAAAGCGTCATGCCTGAATCTGTAGCTTACCTGCAGATTTATTTTCTGGGCTCACTGGGTTTTGTCATGTACAATATCTTTGTGGGAATCCTGCAGGCCATCGGTGACAGCCGTCATCCCCTATATTATCTTATGGTTTCTTCTGTAGTCAATCTGATCCTGGATATCCTGTTTATTAAATATTTTCATACAGGAGTTGGCGGAGCAGCTCTGGCTACGGTGATCTCCCAGATTTTCAGCGCTGCGCTGTGCTTTATACAGCTGCTCCGGACGGATGAGATCTGCCGTCTGCAGATAAAGGAAATCCGTTTTGATCAGAGAATGCTCGGACAGATTATCCGAATCGGTCTGCCTTCCGGCGTGCAGAATTCTATCATTGCATTTGCAAATGTGGTGGTTCAGTCCTATATCAATTCCTTCGGGGAAATGGCAATGGCTGGATACGGAGCTTACAGCAAGATCGAAGGCTTTGCTTTTCTGCCAATCAACAGCTTTACCATGGCAATGACTACATTCGTAGGGCAGAATCTGGGCGCGGGACAAATAGAGCGGACCAAAAAAGGAGCCCGTTTCGGCATATGGGTGACTGTCGTAATGGCTGAGCTGATTGGATTTGCAGTATTTTTGTCCGCACGAGGGCTTATCGCGGCCTTTGATTCCACACCGGAGGTCATTCGTTTCGGAGTCGGTAAGGCAAGAACGGCCGCTCTCTTTTACTGTCTGCTTGCCTATTCCCATTCTGTCGCTTCCATACTCCGGGGAGCAGGGAAAGTGTTTGTCCCCATGATTATCATGATGTCTTCCTGGTGCGCATTCCGGGTGGCATTTCTCGCTGTGAGTGTCCCCATGACTCACAACGTGCAGATGATCTATGTGGTTTATCCTCTGACCTGGGGGATCAGCTCACTGGCATTTTTCTTTTACTATAAACGTGTCGGCTGGCTGAAACAGACTCTGTGATGCTCCGGCAGCCATTTTTTAAAACAGCAGGAACTCTGGCCTTCATCCGTCAGTCTGATATGAGCATTTCTCTGGCTTTTTGGATGAGCCGGACATCCTGCTGAATGCTTTCTGTCTGTTCCGCCACCGGCCTGTCTGTGGATGCTTCAAACAGACTGGCTTTTTTTACTGCCACAAAAATCTTGTCATCTAAAAATACCAGCGATGTCTGAGCTTTCACCATATCCGTAAATTCCATGATTTTTTCCATTCGCCTGGGCGTCAGAATATAATAGGCGTTATACTCATCATCCGCAAAAATCTCAAACCGGCTGTTAAACTCTTCCCGCTCCAGCCGAATTCTGTGTTCCGCCTTCCAGCCGCTGATATCCGACAAAAACTTTTTCTGAAATAACTGAACGTGCCCTTTGCTGATCTTGGTATCATCAAACTGAAAAAGACAGAGTATCTGACCGTCAAATACCTCCTCCAGCCTTGTCTTTTTGTTTCTGCGCACAAGTTTTCTGGCTGTCACATCGCTGATAATAAACGATATTCCCTCATATTCTCCACGCAGTAAATCCTCACTTTCAAAATACTTTTCGTCTCCGCAGGCAGTTACGGCCGAATTCCTGACCTCATCCCAGGAAAACCCGGCCCTGGACTCATACTGGAGCCGCTCAAAGCCGGGAATTTTTTCTATCGTATGCAGCACATATTTTTCCTTAAAACTTCTGTTAAACTCGCTGTAGGTTCGTGAAACAATCAGATGCCACAAAAGTACCAGGGTACCGGCTGCCAGCACAAGAGAAACAGCCGCCAGTTTTACAAAAAAGAGTTCCTGTACGCTCTCCTCTTCCTTCATAAACCGGTAAAACAGATCCGCATACAGGGGAATTGAAAGAATCGACAGCGCATAAACAATTCGGGCGCGTTTGACTGCTTTTTCGCGCAGCTCTTCCAGCTGTTCTTCACTCACAAGGTTATCCATGATTTTCCTTACCTTTCCTTAAAGCTTACATGAAACTCTTTTTTGCTGTCATTAACAGCTGCAGATTTTAATTTCCGACAGAATCCAGTATACTCTCTGACAGATACAATGACAATGGTAAAACGGTATTTGGCGTGATCTCTTTATAAGTCTGCAGCTTTACAGATACCCGATCCTACTTTTCACAGTTTTGAATCAAACGAATCAGATTCTCCAGCAAAAGTGTCCCTGCTGTCACTGCGTCTTCTACAGACAGAAAATGTCCCGCGCTTCTGTCCAGAAACAGTCTTCCGCTGCCCGGAATTTCTTCATCCGCGAACCACAGCTTGAACGTAACAGGATATCTCGGAAAAAAGTCAAAAACCGCACATATATCTGCATTTGACATACACAGTCTGCCTCCCAGAACTGCACAGGCGTCTTTTACCGATTTGGGTGAACAATGCCCTATCTTTTCGGAGATTTCCTGTTCAGTATGCCGGTCAAATCCTCCTCCTCTTACCATTCCATCAGGGAGTTCTCCAAAGGTCATCAGCCTGCCGCTCAGTTCTGTGCCATCCGCAAGATCCAGGTAATGGAGAACAAGAAGATGGTGCCATTCATCCAGCGCCGGTCTAACGGAAAAATCAGGATACTGAATCTCTATGGATTTTCCCATACTGTTCAGATAAAATTTCTGCCTTCTTCTGTCAAAACAAATCCCCGTATTTTTTTCGATTTCTTCAGGTTCCTTTCCTTCCAGACGTTTCAGAGCGTGTTTCAGCATTTCATCAAACGCACGGTTTGTATTCTGTTTTTTCTCCTTTTGCATAGACATTCTCCTTCATCTGGTTTTGCCCGGGAAGCTGTGCCAGGCTGGAACTTGCCGGTATCACATACCCGCAGACATCACAGCTGCTTTCCACCACTGTCAGACCGTCTCTTCCGAATACTTCAATGGTTCCATGGCAGTTCGGACAGCTGACTTCTTCTATCGTTATCATATTCCGTGCCTCCTGGCATCCGGCGGTAGTGTCAAAACTACCTTCTTTTTTTATTGTAAAAGTTACGTTTTACCTTGATTTTTCGGAGGTTTGCAAATAAA
>CALWGE010000029.1 GCA_944378225.1 uncultured Merdimonas sp. | reverse complement strand
GGTATCACCTCCATCATTTGAGACCATCTTATCAAATGCAGGAAGGGATTTGAAGGTACGGATGATTACCTACTTACAAAAATATTACATTCGTAGAATTCATATTTTGAATTATTATCAAGCTCTCTCAATATAGAACGGGAGACAATAGGATTTCTTTTGTATAAGTCATGTGAACAAAAACTACGAACAATATTGAGACTATTTGGCTTAACATTATGTTGATCATCAAAAGAACCGCCGATTTAATTCCAAAGAGGAAAATGACCCTAATGTTTTTTAGATGATTCAAGCAAAATTCCCTCTACTCTTTTTATAAGCAAGACCCTGGATGGCAGAATGAAAACTGTTGATCCAGGGTTATTTGTTGCAGTGGCCATTAGATATTATGTTGAAATCAGTATGGAATATTTCGCAGATGTAATTGAGCAACAATCTGTTGTGGCATGAAATTAGCTGCAGTTCTTAAATTTCGTAGATTATTTCCAAGAGTAATAACGTTGGTTTGTCTAAGCTTCTGCTCCATATAAATATTATATCTTTCATATGACAACAAGAAATGCAACGAGCCTCCTGAGTTGTGAAGATAAAATAAACAATATTTTGTCAAATGATGACAACAAATGTGGGAAGCAGTATAATGATTTAAAAAGATTTTAGGGGGATATCAATATAGACACGCGAAATTTGCAAGGGCTGTATTGAAAGAAAACAATACAGGCAGAGGGAGGAAACTGCTATGCAAAGAGGAAATGTATTAGTAATTGGAAATTCGGGTGTTGGAAAATCAACTCTTATCAACGCTGTTTTAGGAGAAGAAAAAGCGGAGACGGGATGGGGAACAAAAGGAATGACAGCTCACTTGGAGATATACGAGAGTGATGAGATACCATTTCGGATTATAGATTCAGTTGGATTTGAACCATCATTCATCAAGAAAAAGCAAGCAGTCAATGCTGTAAAGAAATGGTCTAAAAACAGTATGAAAGAAGGTAATGAGGATAATCAGATTAATGTGATTTGGTTTTGTGTGGATGGAACATCAAGTAAATTATTCCCTGAAACGATAAAAAATTTATTTAGTGCAACTTCTATATGGGAGACTATTCCAATTATTGTTGTAATTACAAAATCGTACTCTGTGCCAGAACGAGAACAGAATATCGAGATGGTAAATAATGCGTTTGCAAAACAAAAACGGTATTCTAAGAATTTACGTAAGGTCATTCCTGTTGTTGCGTCGACATATGTTTTGAATGATTCTGCCTATGCCGCACCAGAAGGAATAACAGAGTTAATAGATGCAACCAATGAATTGATGCCGGAAGGTGTGAAAGCTGCTGAGAATGATATTAACAACTTTAAACTTAATAGAAAAAGAGCTTTGGCCCAAAGTATAGTTGGAGTGTCTACAACAGCGGGAGTAGTTGTTGGAGCAGTTCCGGTACCTTTTGCGGATGCAATGATATTATCACCTATTGAAATAGCGGAAATAAATGCGCTTGCACAGGTATACGGAATTAATAAAAATGAAGAATCAAAGAGATTTTTTAATTCTATTGTGGAAGTGGGAACTGTAAGTATAGCTGCCAAAGCTGTTATAAGTGGATTGAAAGCGATTCCAGGAGTGAATTTGGCAGCTGGAATTATCAATGCGATTATTGCCGGAAGCTTTGTGGCGGCTATTGGAGAGGGGACAATATATGCATTTGAGCAGGTATATTTAGGTAAAAAAACGGTAGAAGATATTGATTGGGTAAAAAAAGTAATGGAATCAAGATTGTCTACGGAATTTATTGATAAGGTCACACTTTTGGCAGAGCAAATTACGGAGACAACTGATAAAAAGGCTATCGGAAAGATTATTTTGGAAGCATTTGTGGCTAAAAAATAGCAAATACATATGAATGAAGAGAAAATTGATAAATACAAACGTGGGAAAATTTAGATTGGAGAAAGAACATGAAGAAAAAAGTAATGGTGACAATATTAGTTATTGCTATTGTGGTAGTTGTGGGCAGCTTGTTTGGACCAACTGTAATTAATAAAATTGGAAAGGATAATGTAATAACATCATCCCAACTGGAAAAAGCGATAGATATTAGCGAACTATCTACGGCTGAATTTGTATACAATGGTGTCGCTGAAAAATATAAAGAGAATAAACCGGAAGAAGTTGAGTGTCACATAGCATATAATGCAAATGTGAAAGTTGGAATTCAGATGGAAGATGTTAAATTTGAAATTGATAATGAAAAGAAAACAGTGAAACCAATCCTTCCTGATATAACTGTAAATATTGTAACGGTGGATGAAGAAGAGATTAGCTATATTCCGAAAAATCCGGATATCTCTTTGAAGGAAGTTATAACCCTTTGTAAAGAAGATGCGATGAATGAGGCAAATACTTCAGATAAATTGTATCAGACAGCAGAAGAAAATCTGAGAGCCGTAATTGAAGCATTATTATCCCCAATATTGGATGCTGATGGATACTCGATTGTATGGTAGATCAGGAAAATTATTTTGACAGGGAGGAATAGAAGATGAGATTAAATAGAGTTGCAAAAATGTTACTGGTTTCAGTTATAAGTGTTTGTTGCTTGGCTGGATGTTTTAGTGAGAAGAAAGAAGCAGATTTTTCAGGAATTAATTCAGTGTGTGAATTAGCAACATTAAAATGCTATTATCACAACGTGGCAAAGGCGGAGACGGAAGCAAGTGGGTTGTTTAAAGGGCTTGGTACCGGTTATAAAAAAATTTGGACAGAATATAGTGGAATTGTAGAATTGGGGATTGATGTAAATAAGGTATCAATTACAAAACCAGATGACAAAGGCGTAGTGAAAGTTACGATTCCGGATGCAGAAATTTTAAATGTTGATCTGGACGAAGATTCCATGAGTGAACCATTAACAGATACAGGGTTCTTGACTAAAATTACAAAAGAGGAAGAAACGGCAGCGTTAGCAGAAGCTCAGAATAACATGGAAGAGACAGCACAGGCGAATAGTGCATTATTGGTACAGGCAAAGGAACGCGCCAAGAATTTGATAGAAGGATATGTGAGAAATGTTGGTGAGCAGATTGGGAAAGAATATATGGTAGAGTGGGTTGATGTAGAATAATAAGAGGACTGAAATGAAAATTCTGAATATTGAGAGTTCAATGCTGCTCTAATTATAGAAAAGGTGATACCGATAGACGGGTACACCGCATAAGGATTAGATAAAAATAACCGTTCAGTTTGCGAGGCTGGGCGGTTATTTTTTATGTAACTGCTTCCTATTGTTCGCAGTAGTTTGAGAGTCAGGTGTTACATGAATATGGATTATCTTTTCGTACTTAAATTCATGTCTTACTATTACAAATAGGGCATAATATCCGTAATTGTTTTTCTGCAGCAATACCATCTTTCATTTTAATGGAATACAAAATTCACATAAATGTAGTGAAATTTTTGAGAAAGTATATCGTTCAATAATGGGCTTCGTAGTATCTACTTGTAAATCACCAGTCAGTAGTTGAATATTTTTCCAAAAAGTTGCTATACTTTCTTCAGTATGCTCGACTTCAAATATAGCATAGCGACCATTATCAATATTACGGATAGATAAATCATACTTACTCTTTTGGTCTGAAATAATGACACCTACATCATAGCGTTGATTTTCTTCTGAAACATACATAGGATTGTCTAAAGCTATACCAAGTATAATAGTTTCCTCATTGAATAAATTATTCTCTTTTAAATATGCTTTAAATGTTTCCATTAAATGTTTATTTTCTAAACCATACCTGCCAATCCTACGCATATATGCTATTTTAATATCTCTAAATTCTTCAATGTTCAAGTTGTTTCCTCCTGCTTTCAATCAATATCAAGCTTGACAATCTAATCGTAAGGGCAATTAAAATGAATATCAAGATGTTTTTTTAAATAAAATATTTAAAAGAATTAGCCTATCTATTTAAACTGCTTCTTACGTTACAGCATAGAACAGGAATGAGCGCCCATATCTGTTATCCATTAAGAAAAGAATAGAAATTGTGTTATTAATAATTGGCGTATGCTATACTTGGAATTATAAATTATAATTTATAGTGGTGAAAATAACATGATATTACGGAATAATATATGTAATGTAAATATTTCCATAGATACAACATACACTGTTGAATCAGCAGACAATAAACCGTATGATTTGGTGATAAATCCAAGGCACTTAAGGCACAATGATATGTATAAAACTTTTTCTATACAAATATCTTCGCTCAGGGGGACAATCAGCATTGCATTGATATGTAATTTTTATAGCTATGTTGAAGATTGTGCTGTGCTCGAGAATGAAACCTTAACTATCTTACAAAATGATGCCATTGTTCAGTTGAATGTAAATGATGGTACTGTGATAAATTTCAAAGAATTTGATTGTTTTGGCTGTAATTACGGAATATATAGAGTACAGAATGGTTATATCATTTATGGAGAAATAGAAATAATCATGTTAGATATTAATTTCAATAAGAAATGGTCTTTTTCGGGTAAAGATATATTCGTATCTATGTCAGAGAAGAAGGCATTCGAGTTATGTGAGAACTCTATTAAGCTATATGATTTTGAAGGGAATTTTTATGAGATTGATTTTTCCGGAAAGCTAAAAAGTGAAACTGACATATAGATAAAAATCTTGACTTACGGAGCGCTTGAAAGTAACTGAAGATTTGAATTTATGGAAAAAACCTATGAAGAAAATGTAAAAATCCCTCAAAAGCAATCAGGTGTTTAACAATTATATTATATCCGCAGGAAGTTCGAATAAGAGAGTAAAGCCCACAATCCCAGCATTCATGCTGGGCTGCGGGCTTTTTTCCATACCTCCGGATTTTTTATTTGCTTCTGAATCTCATCAAAGCTCGTTTATTGTTTCTGAAACGGACATATTACAAATCCTTTTTGCTGGAGCAAAGGGGGCCAAAAGAGCTGTGAGCACAAGCGCTATGAGAATACCTCCAATAGATGCAAAAGGAAGTTGCCATGTGGTACCCCAGTAATTTGTAATCATTTGAGAATAGAGGAAATAATGCAATGGCAAACCTAGCCCACAGCCTGCGATAAGGCCCAGTGTCGTGTATGTCACAGCTTCCATGCTAATCATCTTCCTGATTTGTAAGCCATCCATACCCAGTGCCCGCATGGCTCCATATTGCCTTGTTCTTGAAGCTACACTCATAGAAACACTGTTTACCGTATGAATAATCGTAATCAATGTGATAACAATGAGGAAACCATAAACAAACAGGCAGAACATATAATAGGTGTTTTGGGTATCTTTGTTTTGTGCCAGCCGGTCATAAAAATTATAATTACCATCTGCTAGTGTGTGAAGTTCATTCACATTTTGTGCTGTCGCATTTTTTGATAGCTGTACATCAAGAATTGCGTAGGCGTCTTCTCCTGTAATCTCCTGGAATGTTTTCTCCGAGCAGATCACAGTTGGATGCTCCGATGTATCAAATGGACTGTCATCCAAGAGTCCGCTTACAGTAAGCTCCGTCTGCTCCAGCTGAATTATATCCCCTACTTTTAAAGTGTTGCTTTTATCAAAAACAACCAGTACTCCGTTCTCCTGGGAAGCAGTTGTGATATCTCCGGCGAGCAAATCTTTTTCTGCCCACTGGAATTGCTGGTCCTCATAGGAAATCAAGTCAATCTGTCCGGATTTTCCTTCGTATTTCGCCGGAAGGCTTTGGTACATCCGGCCGAATACTCGTCTGACATATGGTCGGCTCTCCACTTCAGCAGCAAAACTTTTTTCAATTTCGCACAGATTATCCGGGCTGGCATAGAAGACATCCGGTGCCCATGGCTTTAATGGATTAAGCGCCATCTGAACCCATTGTACCAAAACGGAAAAGCTCAGAATCATAATAATACTGAGTGCGAAAGAGCCGGTCATAAGGAGCAGATTTTTAGGAGAGGACACAGCATGATGGATCCCCAAGGTTGTTTCAATCTTTAAAAAGCTTTTCTTGAACGGTCGGGATGTATTCTTATTGTCGGAAAGATTCCCGGCAACAGCAGCAACCGGCGAAACACCCGCTGCCCGTCTTGCGGGAGAGATAGAGGATAACAGCACGGTCAATACACCAACAACCATTCCGCTGATAATGCCAATAAAACTAATCCCAAAAAGAGGTATCTCTGCAAACTCAGCACCTGCGCCAAAGCGGAGCAAGGCACAAAGCAGCCATGTAATTACAATGCCTAGTCCGACGCCAATGGGAATTGCTGTTTTGCACCAATAGAGAGCTTCCAGTTTGACAATGTGCATAATCTGGGCTCGACTGGCGCCCACACAGCGCAGCATTCCAAAAAATTGTGTGCGCTCCGCAGTTCTGCTGTTCAGACTGCCTGCGATCATAAATACACCTGAAGCCAAAACCAGCACGAATAAGATGGCAGCTACAAGATACATCCCCAGCACGTAAGAATCGCTGCTAAATCCCGTTAACCCCAGTAAAGCTGTATTTTCAGATAAGGTTTCATCCGTAAAGCCGTAGGTTTGCCGCAGTTCTGTCACAGCTCTGCGAATATTTGTATGCTCGGCAAAGCGTATAAAGCAGACAGGATTTAATTTACACCCCACCGTGCATGCCAGTTTTTGGAAGGAGTCCCAATTTAAAAAAGCTCCTATAACATCAGCATCAGTGCTGATGGTAACATCTCCTCCAAATCCGGAAATCGTATAAGTAAACTCTCCGGCTGGAGTGTGTAGGGTAATCATATCTCCAATGTTTAGAGAAAGACTATCCTTTGTACGATTTGACAGTACAATTTCATTTCCTTTTGCAGGATAGCAACCCTCTGTCAAATTGTCATAAATTTTTGTCAGAATTGGATCATCACCGCCTACGATAACACAGCTTTTTCCATTGATCGTATAGTCCTCGGATAGATCAAAATTCAGTCCATCATAACGGGAGGAGGCCATCACATCATTTCGCAGTGCAATTTGCTCGATCTGTTGTTCGGATGGTTCCTTCAGCATGATGTGCCAGTTTCCATGTTCTTCGATGACTCGTGTCCTTTCCAGGCGAATTGCCATATCCGCCATGCTGAAAATAGTTGTGACCAGCAGAACAGAAATAATAATACACAGCAGAGTCATCCGATTCTGGCGTTTTCGTACCTGGGCGGAAATTGGAATCAGGCTCAGATAACTTTTCATTCTCTACACCTCCCGAAATCAGAGAGTACACCATCAGAAACCTGCAGAATACGATCTGCCGTCTGGGCAATGCTTCGGCTGTGTGTAATCATGATGATTGTCTGCTCGTATTTTCGGGATGCTTCTTTCAGCAGGGCAATGACCTCACTGCTGTTTTGGGTATCAAGATTGCCGGTTGGCTCATCTGCCAGAATCAGTGCGGGTCGGGTGATCAAAGCGCGTCCGATTGCCACACGCTGCTGCTGCCCGCCAGAAAGCTGGCTGGGCAGGTGATTACGCCGTTCATCCAGATTGAGCACCGTCAAAAGTTCTTCCAGATAAGCCATATCCGGCTTCTGATAGTCCAGCAGTACCGGGAAAATTATGTTCTGTTCCACAGTCAGTTCAGGGATCAGATTGAAGCTTTGAAAGACGAAACCGATGTTGCGGCGGCGAAAAATAGTCAGATTTCGCTCCTTCATAGAAAAAATATCTTTTCCGTCCAGAAACACCTTACCGGATGTGGGAGTGTCCAGTGCTCCGACCATATTGAGCAAAGTGCTTTTACCAGATCCGGATTCTCCTACGATTGCAACAAATTCGCCCTTTGGCACTGAAAAAGTGACATCTTTCAGGGCGTGTACAGAGGTTTCTCCGGTTCCATAAGTTTTTGAAATATTTTTGACCTCTAATAAGTTCATTTGTTTTCCACCTCTTTGCTATTTAATAACGAAAGAGTATCATAGAAATCCTACTGTCATATAACTGTCAGCCTACAATTTTGTAGGAATCAGAAAATTGATTACAAATGTTGTGCCCATGCCTCGTTCGCTATCCACTTCAATAGTGCCACTGTGTGCCTCCACAATCATCTTGGTGAGTGACAGACCTAATCCAATTCCCTGTGTGTCCTTAGAAAAACGGCTGCGGTAAAATCGTTTAAAAATATGAGGCAGATCTTCCGGATGAATCCCGCTGCCATTGTCTGTAATTTTGATTTGAATAATAGAGGGGAGTTGCTTCCATTCGACACAAATTGTATCTCCGGATTTTGTATGATCCAAGGCGTTTTTTATAATATTGCCAATTGCTTCCATAAACCACGAAGAATCGCATAAAAAATTCACGGTATCGCTTCCATTAAAAGACAAGAGTTTGTTCTCTTGTTTGACTCGAAAAGCAAAGTGACGTTCTACTTGGGTCATGAGCTGCGATATATTTTCCGGCGATTTATCCAGCACAACTGTTCCTGCATCCAGTTTCGTGATTTTCAGCAGATTTTGAACCAGTGTATCAATTCTATCAAGTTCCTGTTCAGACAATGCGGTAAATTCCCTGACTGTTTCCTGCTGAACAGATTCTTCCTGCAAAATCCCATTGTATATGTTGAGTGCTGCCAGTGGCGTTTTTAATTGGTGTGAGATGTCTGCAATGGTATCTTTCATAAAATGTTTGGCCCTGGCTTCATTTTCAGCATGGGCATTCAAAATAGAAACCAGAGAATTTATTTCATGAAACAGGCGGTATAATTCGCCCTCTTCATCACAATCAAGACGTATTTCATGATTTCCGGCAAGGTATTCCTGCATTTTGGAAATGGCTTTTTCCATTACCGCATATTGATCTTTCAGGTACCGGTACAGAATAGCGAGAATTCCGATCCCTGCACAGCTCCACGCTGCCAGCATGTATCCGGCGGCAGTCTCGATGTGCAGAGAAAGCATCAAGACAGAGAATAACGCAGGGCATGCTATCAGTACAAGGATTGCACAAAAGAGATGTTTGATTTTTTTGTCAATTAACAGTTTCATGACACACCTTACTTTCCTTCACTCCATTTATATCCCATGCGGCGCACTGTTATGATTTTTTGAGGATTGGCAGGGTCATTTTCGATTTTCATGCGCAGTCTGCGGATATAAACCGTCAGGGTACTGCTGTCGATATAATTTTCATCTCGATCCCAAAGCTGTGCTAAAATCTGCTCAGAGGAAAGTACAATGTTGGGATTCTCCATAAACAGGCAAAGCAGCTTGTATTCGCCGGCTGTTAAATCCAAGAGGGAATCTTCCTTATAAACTTCTCTTTTTAACCGGTCAACTCGAATATCATTTGAAATGATTTCCGTAGTCTCTTTCTGAAAATTTTCGCTCCTGCGGAGCAGGGCATTCACTCGTGAAAGGAAAATGGATAGTTTAAAGGGCTTAGTGATATAATCATCTCCGCCAATATCCAATCCCATGATGACGTCTGTTTCTTCATCAGCTGCTGTCAGAAAGATAATCGGCACTTTTGAAATCTGCCTGATTTTTTGACATAGCTCAAAGCCGGACCCATCCGGGAGAGATACATCCAGAATAACCAAATCATACTTTCCGCTTACCCACAGTTTTTCTGCTTCCAGACTTGTCCTGGCAATATCAATTTCATACCCTTGCTTCTTAATTGCAAAGGACAGTCCATTAATTAAACTCAAATCATCTTCTACAAAGAAAATTCGCTTCATATATTTTTACCATCCTTTGCTTTGCCTGTTTCTTTCAAGGTCATGTAGTCCATAATATACCCCCGTAAAGCACATTATAGTTCGATCACTCTGACAATACAAGTTATAGAAACATAACAAATATAGGCACTTGTTTTTATGTATAACAGAGCAGAAATACTGCTCTTTTTTCTGCCATATCTTTTATTTCCTTTTAATTTCATCCACTCATATCCTTTCCCTATATTTATACAGTTGGTGTTACCCTTACAGTCGTAAGGAGGAATGTGTTATGACAGCGATAATTAAATCAATACATAAATTTGAAAACAGCTTTGATAAAAAAGCAGAACGGTTTGCTATTCATCATCCGTATATTGCGTTTGCAACAATATTTATTGGGATGCCGCTTTTCATTCTAATGATAGTTACAGTTGCAACAATGATACTTGTATTACCTGTTTCATGGATTTTCGGATGGCTGTAGTTATCTTTAGACAGTCTTAATTTTATATTTGTGCTGCTAATCCCGTTTTAATGTAAGCGCTAGTAAAATACAGAAGGTAAAGGAGGAGAAATATTATGAGTCTTGTGGTTGGCATCATTGGCCTGTGCGCTGCGGCGCTGCTGATTTACTATGTTTATGTTCTTATGAAAGGAGACAAACAATAATGAGTACGGTCATACAATACATACTGTATCTTGCCATACTGGTAATCCTTGCAATTCCGCTTGGAGCATACATCAAAAAGGTAATGGACGGTGAAAAAACTTTTTTATCAAAACTTCTCACTCCCTGTGAAAACGCAGTATATAAGGTATTGCGAGTAAATAAGGATGAACAGATGAACTGGAAAAAATACACCGTTTCTGTCCTCATCTTTTCCGGTATCGGACTGGTGTTTCTGTTTTTACTTCAGCTTTTACAGGGAGCTTTGCCAGGAAATCCGCAGGGTTTGCCTGGCGTAAAATGGGATTTGGCTTTTAATACTGCCGCCAGCTTTATTACAAATACAAACTGGCAGGCATACAGCGGTGAAAACACTCTCAGCTATTTGACACAGGCTATTGGTTTGACTGTGCAGAATTTCGTGTCTGCGGCAACGGGCATTGCTGTCCTGTTTGCCCTGATTCGGGGATTCATAAAGGTGAAAACCGATGGATTGGGCAGCTTTTGGGTAGATATGACAAGGATTGTCATTTATATCTTACTTCCGCTTAACCTGGTAATTTCTCTGATGCTGGTTGGCGGCGGTGTCATTCAGAATCTGAAAGGCGGAGAAACCGTATCTCTTGTTGAGCCGATCGGAGTAAGTGCTGAAGGTGAAATACTGGAAAATGCGGAAATAGATCTCGAAGCAGGAACCGTCACTGTTGACGGTCAGATTGTAGAGGATGCGGAAATTGTGACGGAGCAGTTTGTTCCAATGGGTCCGGCTGCAAGCCAGATTGCCATTAAGCAGACAGGCACAAACGGCGGCGGATTTATGGGGGTAAATTCGGCTCATCCACTTGAAAATCCAAATGCATTTACCAATCTGATTGAAATGATTTCGCTGCTTTTAATTCCTGCAGCACTGTGCTTTACCTTTGGCAAGGCAGTAAAAAACAGAAAACAGGGAATCGCAATTTTTATGGCAATGTTCCTTTGCCTTGTATTTGCGCTTGGCGTGGTTGCTGTCAATGAGCAATTTGCCACGCCGCAGCTTATTCAAAACGGAAATGTGGACGTTTCTATGGAAGGCCAGGCAGGCGGAAATATGGAAGGGAAAGAAACCCGGTTTGGTATTTCAGCATCTGCCACCTGGGCGGCATTTACCACAGCTGCTTCCAATGGATCGGTAAATTCTATGCATGACAGCTATACGCCGCTGGGAGGTATGGTGACAATGCTTTTGATGCAGCTCGGCGAAGTTGTTTTCGGCGGTGTGGGATGCGGTTTATACGGAATGCTTGCGTTTGCAATTCTGACGGTGTTTATTGCCGGACTGATGGTAGGAAGGACACCGGAATTTTTAGGAAAGAAAATAGAACCTTATGAAATGAAATGGGCTGTTCTGGTGTGCCTTGCAACGCCGATTGCCATTCTTGTGGGAAGTGGTATTGCGGCAGTATGGCCGGGAATTGAAAACAGTCTGAATAATGCAGGAGCGCATGGCTTCTCAGAGCTGCTCTATGCCTTTTCCTCCTGCGGCGGAAACAATGGCTCTGCCTTTGCCGGTTTTAATGGAAATACGGTGTTCCTGAATCTGTCACTGGGATTTGTGATGCTGTTTGCACGATTCCTGCCCATCATTGGAACGCTGGCGATCGCCGGAAGCCTTGCCGGAAAAAAGAAAATCGCAACAACTGCCGGTACTCTCTCTACAACGAATGCAATGTTTGTGTTCCTGCTGATTTTTATTGTTCTGCTTGTGGGCGCATTGAGTTTCTTCCCGGCGTTGGCATTGGGACCGATTGCAGAATTTTTCCAGAGTATCGTTTAAGGAGGTACTGTTATGACATCAAAGACGAAAAGTGCTTTTGCCGATAAGAAAATGCTTGGCAGGGCAATAAAAGAATCGTTTATAAAACTGAATCCGAAAACGCAGATACAAAATCCGGTCATGCTGTTGGTATATCTGTCTGCAATTCTGACAACCGGATTGTGGATCCTTTCCTTATTTGGATTAAAAGACGCATCCAGCGGATATACATTTTCAATCGCGCTTATTTTGTGGTTTACCTGTGTCTTCGCAAATTTTGCAGAAGCGATTGCAGAGGGCAGAGGAAAGGCCCAGGCTGATGCGTTAAGAGCCTCTAAAAAGGATGTGGAAGCACATAAAATTCCATCTGCTGATCAAAAAGAACAGATTACAAATGTATCTTCTGCCACTTTGAAAAAAGGAGACATCGTAATCGTAAAAGCGGGCGAGCAGATTCCCGGCGATGGCGAGGTAATTGAGGGGGCTGCTTCTGTAGATGAGAGTGCTATTACCGGTGAGTCAGCACCGGTCATTCGTGAAGCCGGGGGCGACAGAAGCGCCGTTACAGGCGGTACAACCGTACTGTCCGACTGGATCGTTGTGCGGATCACAAGCGAAGCCGGAGCAAGCTTTCTTGATAAAATGATTGCGATGGTGGAAGGGGCTGCAAGAAAAAAGACACCCAATGAGATCGCTTTGCAGATTTTTCTTGTGGCGCTCTCCATTATCTTCATTCTTGTTACCATGTCTCTTTATACATACTCTGTCTTTTCGGCAAAACAGGCAGGGATAGAAAATCCGACTTCTGTTACAACGCTGGTTGCTTTGTTAGTCTGTCTTGCGCCTACTACCATCGGCGCATTGCTTTCTGCTATTGGTATTGCCGGTATGAGCAGACTCAATCAGGCAAATGTGCTTGCCATGAGCGGCAGAGCCATTGAAGCTGCCGGCGATGTGGATATCCTGATGCTTGATAAAACAGGTACAATCACGCTCGGTAACCGCCAGGCACATGCATTTATCCCGGTAGACGGTGTAAGCGAGGAAGAACTTGCCGATGCAGCGCAGCTTTCCTCTCTTGCTGATGAAACTCCTGAAGGGAGAAGCGTGGTGATTCTTGCAAAAGAAAAATACGGCATCAGGGGCAGAGAATTATCGGATAAACATATGACCTTTGTTCCGTTCACGGCAAAAACCCGAATGAGCGGCGTGGATTTTGACGGGAATGAGATTCGAAAGGGTGCAGCAGAGTCTATGCAGCTTTATGTCACTCAGGCAGGCGGTGTCTACTCAGAGGAATGTGACCGCATTGTACAGAATATAGCAAAACAGGGCGGAACCCCTCTGGTTGTTGCGAAGAATCATAAAATTCTGGGAGTTATCTATCTGAAAGACATTATTAAACAGGGAGTGCAGGAAAAATTTGCAGATCTTCGTAAGATGGGAATCAAGACCATCATGATTACCGGCGACAATCCAATGACCGCAGCTGCCATTGCGGCAGAAGCCGGTGTAGATGATTTTCTTGCTGAGGCAACTCCTGAAGGAAAGCTGGCTATGATTCGTGATTTTCAGGCAAAGGGACATCTGGTTGCTATGACAGGCGACGGAACCAACGATGCGCCCGCTCTTGCACAGGCCGATGTGGCAGTTGCCATGAATACAGGAACACAGGCGGCAAAGGAAGCCGGCAATATGGTGGATTTGGATTCTTCGCCTACAAAGCTGATTGATATTGTCCGGATCGGCAAGCAGCTTTTGATGACAAGAGGAAGTCTGACTACATTTTCTATTGCGAACGATGTGGCAAAGTATTTTGCAATCATCCCCGCTTTGTTTATGGGACTTTATCCGGGACTGTCCGCACTTAATATTATGGGGCTGCATTCTCCCCAGAGTGCTGTACTTTCCGCCATCATTTACAACGCACTTATTATTATTGCGCTGATTCCTCTGGCGTTAAAGGGGGTAAAATATCGTGAAGTTCCGGCCGGCCGGCTGCTGTCACGAAATCTTCTGATTTACGGTTTGGGCGGACTGATTGCCCCGTTTATCTTTGTAAAACTGATTGATATGCTGCTGGTTCTGTTTGGATTGATATAAGGAGGTATCGCGATGAAAACATTAAGAAATGTATTTCCAAAAGCATTTATGATATTTCTGCTGTTTACCGTTATTTGCGGAGGCGCGTATACAGGTGTTATAACGGCCGCAGCACAGCTTATCTTCCCGGATAAAGCCAATGGAAGTCTGATTGAGGTGGATGGGAAAAAATATGGCTGTGAACTTCTGGGACAGCAATATACCGATGAAGAACATATGTGGGGACGTATTATGAATATTGAGGTATCCACATATAAAGATGAAAACGGTAAAATGCTGATGTATGCGGTTCCATCCAATCTTTCGCCTGCAAGCGAGGAATTTGAAGCCCTGGTTGCGGAGCGGGTAGATATGCTTCGTAAGGCAAATCCCCATATGGATGAAACAGCAATTCCGGTTGACCTTGTAACCTGCTCAGGCAGCGGACTTGATCCGCATATTTCTCCTGCGGCAGCGGAATATCAGGTGGCAAGGATTGCAGAAGCGAAAGATATGACAGAAGATGAAGTCAGGGCGATTATAAAACAATGTACGAACGGCAGGTTCTTAGGCATTTTTGGAGAAGAAACAGTAAATGTCCTGAAAGTTAATTTAATGCTGGATGGTATTCTGTAGATATCTTCCCATAAGGATGAGCGCGGTTAAGAATATAGGCGATAACGGTGCTTACTGCTTTTGTCCATATGACAGAATGGAAAAGCAGAAGAAACATGATATAATCTTTACATGATCTTAATGTCAGATTTATAATACTTGTCTGAAATTTATTTTCTTTCTTTTATAATAGTTCGATAGAAAGGGTGATTCTATGAGCGGCAGGCAAAATCCGGATCAATTATTAAAGGCAATCCAGGATGAAGAAGGAAATCAGAATAAAGGACATCTGAAAATATTTTTCGGATATGCGGCAGGCGTGGGAAAAACCTATGCTATGTTGGAGGCGGCTCATACAGCAAAGCAGCAGGGAATTGATGTAGTGGCAGGTTACATAGAACCTCACGAACGGCCCAAAACAGCGGCGCTTTTGAATGGTTTGGAGGTTCTCCCTGTAAAAGAAGTGGTTTATAATGGTATCGTATTGCATGAATTTGATGTTGATGCTGCGCTGAAAAGAAGCCCTGAACTGATCCTTGTGGATGAACTTGCTCACACGAATGCCGAAGGATGTCGTCATTCCAAGCGTTATCAGGATATCAAAGAACTGTTAAGAGCGGGAATTGATGTTTACACAACGGTAAATGTGCAGCACATAGAAAGCCTCTGCGATATGGTTGCTTCTATTACAGAAGTCGTTGTACGGGAGCGCATTCCGGACGCTCTGTTTGATCATGCAGATCAGGTAGAACTGGTAGATATTGAACCGCAGGATTTGATCGAACGTCTGAAGGCAGGAAACGTCTATGGGGGAAACCAGGCCAGGCAGGCGGTGGAAAACTTTTTTACTGTCAAAAATCTGACGGCTCTCAGGGAGATCGCGCTGCGCCGCTGTGCAGATCGGGTGAACATTCTCACAGAGAATGCCCGCATTAAAGACAATGGTGATTATCATACAGACGAGCATATTCTGGTGTGTCTTTCTCCTTCTCCTTCCAATGCGAAAATCATCCGTACTGCCGCAAGAATGGCTTTTGCTTTTAAGGGAACTTTTACGGCATTATTTGTAGAAACACCTGATTTTTCAGTGACAGGCGAAGAAAATGTGAAACGTCTGCGCTCCAATATGCGCCTTGCCGAGCAGCTCGGCGCAAAAATTGAAACAGTATACGGAGAGGATGTTCCCTTTCAGATAGCAGAATATGCCAGGTTGTCGGGGGTGTCGAAAATTGTGATCGGTCGCAGTTCTGCGGCCAGGCACCATCTGTTCAGCAAACCGACACTGACAGAAAAACTGATTGCCCATGCGCCTAATCTGGATATCCATATTATTCCGGATACAGTTTCCAATGCATCCGTTTATCACCTAAAAAAAGTGAAGAAAAAGGACTTTGTTGTTTTTTCGGCTGCCGATATATTGAAATGTATCGGAATTCTGATTGTATCCAGTTGTATCGGAACGATTTTTCAAAAGCTGGGATTTGATGAAGCGAACATTATTACGGTGTTTGTCCTTGGCGTGCTTGTCACCGCAGCCACCACAAAGCATCAGGTATATAGCCTGCTTTCCTCGATTGTAAGTGTTATGGTTTTCAATTTCCTGTTTACAGAGCCGAAATTCACTCTGCAGGCATATGATCAGGGTTATCCCGTTACCTTTATCATTATGTTTTTCGCAGCCCTCCTTACAGGTTCTCTTGCCGCAAGGATCAAGAGCCAGGCAAAGCAGGCGGCAAAATCCGCTTACCGTACCAAAGTGCTGTTTGATACCAATCAGCTGCTGCAGCAGGCAAAAGATAAAAATGAAATTGTTTCTGTAACCTCAAAACAACTCATTAAATTGTTGGGTAAAGATATTGTTTTTTATTTAGCCAATGATGGAAAACTGGAACCCCCTCAAACTTTTTCTGAAACGGAAGCGGATTTGAGCGGGTGTATTTCTGAGAATGAGAAAGCGGTTGCCGGATGGGTGTTTAAAAATAATAAGCATGCCGGCGCAACAACAGAAACTCTTTCCAATGCAAAATGTTTGTATCTCGCTGTCCGCAGCACTAATATGGTATACGGAGTTGTTGGAATTGTGATGGATGAATTCCCGCTCGATCCGTTTGAAAACAGCATTTTATTGTCTATTCTGGGAGAATGTGCGCTTGCCCTGGAGAATGAAAAAAATGCCCGTGAGAAGCAGGAGGCGGCTGTCATGGCGAAGAACGAACAGCTTCGGGCAAATCTGCTTCGGGCCATTTCACATGATTTAAGGACGCCTCTGACATCCATTTCCGGCAATGCCAGTAACCTGCTTTCTAACGGGGATTCTTTTGATCATGACACAAAGCAGCAGCTTTACATGGATATTTATGATGATTCTATGTGGCTTATCAACCTTGTGGAAAATCTGCTGGCTGTTACAAGAATTGAAGAAGGCCGATTAAATCTGAGGATGTCAGAAGAACTGGTAGAAGACGTGGTTAAAGAAGCATTGCGTCATATCAATCGAAAGAGTGTGGAACATTCTATTTCTTTTGAAAGTGAAGATGAATTTCTGCTTGCTAAAATGGACGCAAGACTTATTGTACAGGTGATTATCAATATTGTGGACAATGCCATCAAATATACACCCCCAAATTCTCATATTGCGATAAAAGCAGAGAAGCATGGAAATAAAGCAGTCATTTCCATTTCTGATGACGGTGCCGGAATTCCTGACGCGCTGAAACCGCGGATATTTGATATGTTTTACAGCGGTGCAAATCAGATTGCAGACAGCCGTCGCAGTTTGGGACTGGGGTTATCACTGTGTAAGTCCATTATTCATGCTCACGGCGGAGAAATCAAAGTTTCTGATAATCTGCCGCAAGGTACCATATTCACATTCACATTACCTGCCGGGGAGGTTAAAATTCATGAATAAACCACTTATATTAGTTGTGGAAGACGATACATCCGTCAGAAACTTAATCACAACCACCTTAAAAGCACACAGCTACCGCTATCTTACTGCGCCAAATGGTCAGACGGCAATCCTGGAGGCATCATCTCATAATCCGGATATTGTTCTGTTGGATTTAGGCCTGCCTGACATTGATGGTGTCGCGGTTATTGAAAAGATTCGTTCCTGGTCAAATATGCCGATTATTGTAATCAGCGCCCGAAGTGAAGATACGGATAAAATTGATGCTCTTGACGCCGGAGCAGACGATTATCTGACAAAACCGTTTTCGGTGGAGGAGCTGCTTGCCAGGCTGCGTGTTACACAAAGAAGGCTTGCGATGATGCAGAAAGAATCGTCTCCCGAAGCTTCTGTTTTTACAAACGGAGAGCTTCGGATAGATTATGCGGCCGGCTGCGCCTATCTGAACGATGAGGAACTGCATTTAACGCCAATCGAATATAAGTTACTCTGTCTCCTTTCCAAAAATGTGGGGAAGGTTTTGACGCACACTTTTATAACCCAGAACATTTGGGGAAACAGCTGGGACAATGATATTGCTTCGCTCCGTGTTTTTATGGCCACACTCCGTAAAAAAATCGAAAGAGAGCCAAATTCTCCACAATATATTCAAACTCATATAGGTGTGGGATATAGAATGTTAAAAGTCTAAGAAACACGGAAAAAGAGCCGGGAGACCGTATAAACAGCGGAGAGCCCGGCCCTTAGTATAGGATTTAGCCTGTTGAAAGCAACTGAAAACGGCCATTCAGGATATTAGACAGGCACATAAGTTTAAAGTTAAAGTACTAATTTGGAAGCAGATACTTCTGACCGGAAGTATATTATGTATCTGCTATCATAGTTTTACCTATTCTTCTCTACGGGCTGCAGTCCGATCGGCTCTGCAGTCGTTCTTCTGTTTGCGCGGTTTTAATTCTATGTTTTTGTCTCTGGCGGCTTCCTGAAGCAGGCTTGCTGCCCGGGATGCTTTTTCTTTCAATGTGAGATCCGAGGTGTGCTCGTCCAGTTCAGACAGAATGTTTTCCAAATCATTCAGTTCCAGCAGATTGGCTGCAAGACAGAACAGAGTTTTCTTCCGGCCGTCATTATAGGTATCCAGCAGATGATGAAGCAGGAGCTTTTTCTTCTGCTGTTCTGCCAGGTAGGTTTCGATTCCCAGGAGCCTGCATTTTTCCATATCCTGCTTCTGGTGCCGGTGTGTGATAAAGGAATCGAAATCGTCTATGCCGTCATATTTTTCACAGGGATAATTTTCGCACTGGAAACAATATTCAACAGGTCCGTGCTGCAGACTGCATTTTGCCAGAGAGCAGGACTGATTCCCCTCTCCGCCGCCGCAGCCGGGACAGTATTCATTTAGGTTCATGGGACACAGGCCGCAGTTCAGTCCGCAAAGGGAAAACAGTAAATTTTCTCTCCTGAAATTTTTCATAAGGAATCCCTTCTTTTGCAGATTAAGAATGATATAAAGTCAAAAATATGGATAGGTGTATTCTAATATATCTCCATAAAATAAACAAACAGAATTTGAAAAAGGGAATATACGGAATTTTTCAAAATGAATGCCGGCAGTGAAAATACAGGAAAAACGGGGATAACAGCAAAATTTCAGATGCTTTTTCCGCGACTGTAAGGTATAATAATAACAGGCAACCTGCCGGCGGCAGGCTAATTTAAAATACAAAGGAGAGGGCAGACTGTGAAACAGGATATGATTGTAATTCTTGACCTGGGCAGTACCGAAAATACGGTACTTGCACGCCAGATTCGCGATCTGGGCGTGTACAGCGAGATTCATCCCCATGACATTACGGCGGAAGAACTCAGAAATCTGGACAATGTAAAGGGAATTATTCTCAATGGAGGAGAAAACAGAATCGTAGACGGAGCAGCTGTGGAAGTCCGGCCGGAGCTGTATGTGGAATATCCCATGATTTCCGTGGATTATCCTTCTTCCAGATGTGAGACGAAGCTGGAGGAACTTCCGGACGAAGCGGCTCTGAAGCATTTTGTGTTTGATGTCTGCGGAGCAGAACCCAACTGGAATATGAAAAACTTTATTGAAGATCAGGTGGAGCTGATCCGCCGTCAGGTTGGCGATGGAAAAGTTCTGCTGGCTCTGTCCGGAGGCGTGGATTCTTCCGTTGTGGCGGCCCTGCTGATTAAAGCCATTGGCCAGCAGCTGGTATGTGTACATGTTAACCATGGACTGATGCGTAAAAATGAGTCGGAGAGCGTGGTTCAGGTGTTCCGGGATCAGCTTCATGCAAATCTTATCTACGTAGACGCATCTGAGCGTTTCCTGGGCAAGCTGGAGGGCGTGGCAGATCGGAGCAGAAGCGCAAAATCATTGGCGGAGAATTTATTCGTGTATTTGAGGAAGAGGCAAGAAAGCTGGAAGGTATCGAATATCTGGGTCAGGGAACCATTTATCCGGATATCATCGAGAGCGGAACCAAGACAGCCAAGATGGTAAAATCCCATCATAATGTAGGCGGACTTCCCGAAGATCTGCAGTTCAAGCTGGTAGAGCCGCTGAAGCAGCTCTTCAAGGATGAGGTTCGTGCCTGCGGTGTGGAACTGGGACTTCCCCACAGTATGGTTTACCGCCAGCCGTTCCCGGGACCGGGACTTGGTGTTCGCTGCCTGGGCGCTATCACCAGAGACCGCCTGGAAGCGGTACGCGAGTCAGATGCTATCCTGCGCGAGGAATTTGAAAAGGCAGGACTGGACAAAAAGGTATGGCAGTACTTTACAGTAGTTCCGGACTTTAAGTCCGTAGGCGTGAAGAATAATGCCAGATGTTTCGATTACATGGTAATCATCCGCGCCATCAATACCATAGACGCCATGAGCGCAACCATCGAGCGGATTGACTGGGATGTGCTTCAGAAAATCACAGAACGAATTCTGGCAGAGGTTGAGAATGTCAACCGGGTATGCTACGATATGTCCCCGAAGCCCCCGGCTACAATCGAATTCGAGTAACAGACGGGAACCCCGGAAACGCGGAGAAAGACAGCGCTTCCGGGGGCGCTTTTTGATGCAAAGTAAGGGCTGACCAGAGATATCTATAGAAGAATTGTGTATTTATTGCGTGACGGGAAATTAATTTCATAAATATTCTGTTTTTCTGTATAGAAAAACAGACAGAGAGGCTCTGATAAGAAAAAAAGAATGCTGAAGTAAGGAAAACAACGGTAAAACAGGAAAAAATAAAAAAATCAATTTTATGTTTATGCAGATAAATATCGCGTAATGAATATTGACAATGACCGCACTAACATAGTATACTAGTGGACAGGGTCTGAAAATTGCTTGTTTTGCGACATTCTACGACAAAAACAAATACGGTAAATTAAGATTGCAAAGGTGCATGTTCAAAGACGGATAGTTTGGATATGCATTAATTTTTGTAAACAGCTTTACAGACAGGGATATGTGTGATATTTGCTCCGAGGGAGTTAAATATAAAAGAAAAAAGTAAAGGAGTAACTATTATGAGAAGAAAATTGGCAGGTGCCGCATTTCTTTGTGCGGTAGTTCTTTCTCTTGCTGCATGCGGAAACTCTTCCGAAAAGCAGGATTCTTCCGACAGCAGCGCAACTGCAGAGTCCACGACTGAATCTACCACCAGCGCGGCAGAAGGAAGCAAGATTGTAAGAGTTGCAGCCGTAGATCCGCAGGTAGCGCTGGATCCTCAGCAGTATACCTATAGTATTGTTATGAAGATTACAGACAACATTTCAGAGTCTCTGCTTATGACTATGGGAGACGGAAGTCTGGAACCGGTGCTTCTTACAGGCATGCCGGAGATTTCCGAGGATCAGCTGACATACAGCTTTGAGCTTCTTCCGGATGTAAAGTTCCACAATGGAGAGGTTCTGAAGTCTTCTGATGTAAAATATTCCTATGAGCGTCTGATTAAGCTGGCGAAGATGGCTACTCTTCTTGAGAATGTAGCTGGTTATGATGAGCTGGCTGCAGGAACTGCAGATGAGCTGTCCGGATTCCAGATTCAGGACGATACACATTTCACTATCACACTGAAGAAGCCGTACGCGCCGTTCCTTTCTGTACTTTCCACTGCTTATACAGCAATTTATCCGGAAGCTGCATGTGAGGAAGCAGGAGATACCTGGGGTATGCAGACCCTTTACGGAACAGGCCCCTTCATGCTGAGCAGCTATCAGACAGGCGTCGGCGCTGAGCTTGTAAGATTTGAGGATTACCATGACGGCGCTGTAAAACTGGATGGCGTAAGCTATAAGTTCATTGAAGATGTAAATACACAGGTTCTTGAGTATCAGGCAGGCAACGTGGACTACGTGGACGTAGACCCGTCTGTATATCCGATTTATTCCAGCAATCCGGAGCTGAGCGAAGAGATGCATGGCTTCCAGCCCACCGGAAACTACAGCATGAATGTAAATGTGAAGACCTACCCGGACGCAAGAGTCAGAGAGGCAATTGCCCTTTCTATCGACCGCGCCGCTATCTGTGAGAGTATTCTTCACGGAACAGCAACGGTTCCGACTTCCTATATTCCGGCAGGTATCATCGGACATGATGACACTCTTCCTGAGTTTGAGTACAATCCGGAGCGTGCAAAAGAGCTTCTGGCTGAAGCCGGATATCCGGATGGAATCGATCTGAGAGTAACCGTAAATACAAAGTATCAGGGAAATGTTGCTATCGCGACTGCATTCCAGGAGCAGGCAAAGGCAGCCGGAATCAACGTAGAAGTAGAGCAGGTTGACTCTGCGGCATGGTCTGACATGAAGCTGAACGGCGGTGTGGACTGCGCAATCTCTAACTGGTACGTAGACTACTCTGACCCGGAGAGCATGCTTTACCCGATGACAAAGACAGATACGAACTCCAGCTTCTGGCATAATGAAGAGTTTGATCAGCTGATGGAGGACGGAATTGCTACAACGGATTCAGCAGAGCGTCAGGAGATTTATGCAAAAGCGGAACACATTATGACAAGAGAAGACTGGGCTACCACTCCTCTTTATAATGAAACAAAGTTCTATCTGTTAAATCCGAGCATCACAGGATTTGAGATTGACTCCACTTTCCGTATGTTCTGGAAGAACGCTGATATTCAGTAATTACGTTTTTTAGAGGAAGAGGGGGAATCGCACTAGCATTAGGGGATTCCTCCTCTTTCTTTCCATACATAAATCAGATGACAGGAGGGAAATAATGCTATCCTATACGGCAAAGCGGTTGATCCAGACTATCTTTGTACTGTTTGGAATCAGTCTGATTACGTTCATCCTGCTCCAGGTTGTTCCCGGAGATCCGGTGGCCATGATGCTGGAAAAAAGAGCGGATGCGGAGACGATTGCAAAAGTAAGACATGAACTGGGACTGGATCTTCCTATTCATATTCAGTATTTTAATTTCATCAAAGGTGCAATCCGCCTTGATTTCGGCACATCCTATTTTACAAAAGAGGTGGTGTCTGAGGCGCTGTTCCGCTGCTTTAAGGTAACTGTAAAACTGGCCTGCATGTCCTTTGTATTTGCAGCTGCAATCGGAATCCCCAGCGGTATTTTCTCTGCAGTGAAGAGAGGAAAAGGAATCGATACCTTTGTTATGATCCTTTCCATTATCGGCGTATCGGCCCCGGCATTCTGGGTGGCGATTATTCTGCAGATTATCTTTGGACTGAAGCTGGCTGTGCTTCCTATTTCAGGCTTTGATTCGGTTGCCAGCTATATTCTTCCAAGTGTGGCGCTGGGAGCCAGATATGCCGGAAATATGGCGAGAATTACGCGTACCAGCATGCTTGAAGTCATGGGACAGGACTATGTGCGCACTGCCCGTGCAAAGGGAGTCAGAAAATGGTCTGTCATTTTGAAGCATGCTCTGAAAAATGCCCTGATTCCGATTGTTACACTGGTGGGTACGGATTTCGGCTACATGCTTACCGGATCCATGCTGATTGAAAAAGTATTTTCTATTCCGGGAATTGGAAAACTTGCCGTAGACGCTATGTCTAACAGAGATCTTCCTCTGCTGGAGGGCACGGTAATGTATATTGCATTCGTTTTCGTTATTGTAAATCTTATTGTAGATTTGTCTTATGCCTTCCTGGATCCGAGAATCAGATATGGGAAAGGAGCAGCATGAGTACGAAGATATTTAGATTTTTTACGAAACAGAAACAGTTTGAGCAGGATATGCTGGAGAATGGAATGCAGTATTCCAGTTTCTACGGCGACAGTCTGAAACGTCTGAAAAAGAATAAAATGGCCATGTTCTGCGCGGTAATCCTGATAGCGATTATACTGATGGCTATTTTTGCCCCGCTCCTTGCCCCCTATGATCCTACTTATCAGGACTATTCCGCTGTCCTTTCGGAGCCCAGCATGGCGCATCCGTTCGGCACAGACGAGTATGGAAGAGATATCCTTTCACGTATTATCTATGGTTCCAGAGTGTCCATCAGTATCGGTATTGTGGCTCAGGTGGTTGCTTCCCTGGTGGGCGTAACGCTGGGTGCCATTGCCGGATACTACGGCGGAAAGATAGACAGCGTGATTTCCAGAATCATGGAGATCTTTCAGGCATTTCCGGATCTGATTTTCGCAATGGCGATTATGACTTTTATGGGTAAGGGAATGCTGAACCTGTTTATTGCGCTGGGTCTGCTTACATGGGTAAGAACGGCGAGAATGATCCGTGGTTCAGTAATGCAGCTGAAGGAAAAAGAGTATATTGAAGCCAGCCGCGCCAATGGTGCTACGACCTTCTGGATTATTACAAAGGGAATTATCCCCAACTGTCTTTCCACAATCATTGTCCTTGTGACTCTGGGTATTCCCAATGCGATTATGTATGAGGCTTCTCTGAGCTTCCTGGGAATCGGTATCCAGCCGCCTACGCCGTCATGGGGAAACATGATCAGTGCTGCGCAGACCTTTATCAGCTATCGTCCGCTGTACAGCATTATGCCTGGTATAGCCATCATGATTACGGTTATTGCATTTAATATCTTTGGCGACGGACTGAGAGACGCTCTGGATCCGAAGCTTAAAAATTAAGGGAGGCATTTACTATGGGAGAAACCATCTTAGAAGTAAAACATTTGAAAACATATTTCCATACAGATGCCGGCCTTTCCAAAGCCGTGGATGATGTGTCGTTTTCTGTGGAAAAAGGAAAAACGCTTGGCATTGTAGGAGAATCCGGATGCGGAAAAAGTATGACCTCTCTTTCCATTATGGGACTTGTGGAAACTCCTCCCGGAGAGATCGCCGGCGGCGAGATTATCTTTGACGGGGAAGATCTTCTTAAAAAGTCAGAGGATGAGATGAGCCGTATTCGCGGAAAGAAAATGGCTATGATTTTCCAGGAGCCGATGACTTCTCTGAATCCTGTCTTTACAATAGGACAGCAGCTGGTGGAAGCACTGATGCTGCATGAAAAGATCTCAAAGAAGCAGGCAAAAGAGCGTGCGATTGAGATGCTGAAAATGGTTAAAATTCCTCTGGCGGAGAAAAGATTTGATGAATACCCGCATCAGCTTTCCGGAGGAATGAGACAGAGAGTTATGATTGCGATGGCCCTGTGCTGCAATCCCGCATTGCTGATCTGCGACGAGCCGACCACTGCTCTGGATGTGACCATCCAGGCTCAGATTCTGGAGCTGATTAATGAGCTGAAGGAAAAAACAGGTACTTCTGTCATGATGATCACCCATGATCTGGGAGTTATTGCGGAAGTGGCTGACGATGTCATGGTTATGTATGCCGGCAAGGTTGTAGAGCATGCCACCTGTGATCAGATTTTTGAGAAGCCCATGCATCCTTACACCTACGGTCTGATGAATTGTATTCCCAAGCTGGACGGAGATGATACAAAGCGCCTGAGCGTGATAGAGGGAATGGTGCCCAGCTTTGATGATATGCCGAAAGGCTGCGCGTTCTGCCCCAGATGTCCGGAGGCCAGACAGATATGCCGGGAACGGATGCCGGAGCTGGCAGACGCAGAGGGACGCATGGTCCGCTGCTTTAAGTATACGAAGGAATGGGAGGGGAGCGACGAATGAGCGAAACTGTGAACCAGAATGAGACTCCTTTGCTGGAGGTCAGACATTTAAGAAAACTGTTCCCTTCAAAGGCGGGCTTTCTGAAAGAAAAAACTTTTATTAAGGCTGTGGATGACGTGTCCTTTTCAATCATGCCGAAGGTGACTCTGGGCGTGGTAGGAGAGTCTGGATGCGGAAAATCCACCATGGGACGGTCTGTTCTTCGTCTGATTGAGCCAACCTCGGGAGAAATTCTTTACAAGGGTCAGGATTTTATGAAAGCAGACGGAGCTGAGCTTAGAAAAATCCGTTCTGAAATGCAGATCATTTTCCAGGATCCCTATGCTTCCTTAAATCCCCGTATGACGGTCGGAGAAATTATCGCAGAACCGCTGAATATTCAGAAAAAGTTCAAGACAAAGGAAGAGACCAGAGAACGGGTTCTGAAGACCATGGAAGTGGTAGGACTGAATCCTAAATATTACAATCGCTATCCTCATGAGTTTTCCGGCGGACAGCGTCAGAGAATCGGCATTGCAAGAGCCATTGCCCTGGAGCCTTCTCTGATTGTGTGTGACGAACCGGTATCGGCTCTTGACGTTTCCATTCAGTCGCAGGTTCTGAACCTTCTGAAGGATCTGCAGGAATCCATGGGAATGGCATATATTTTCATCTCTCATAATCTGAGCGTTATTAAGCATATCTCAGACCGGGTGATGGTTATGTATCTGGGACATGTGGTGGAGATGGCAGACAAGAATGATCTGTTTTCCAATCCGTCTCATCCCTATACGCAGGCTCTGATGTCGGCGATCCCTCTGCCGGAGCGTCACAGCAGCCGCAAGAAAATTATTCTTCAGGGAGAACTTCCCAGTCCGGCAAATCCGCCGTCGGGATGTATTTTCCATACCAGATGTTTTATGGCCCAGGATATCTGCTCCAAGGAAGAGCCGGAGTTCAGAGATCTTGGAAATGGCCATATGTGTGCCTGCCACTTCTGCGAAAAGTGTCAGAATCAGTAAAGGAGAAGAGGTTACTATGAAGATTACGGATATCAAAACACATATGATGAGAGTTCCTCTCGTCAGACCCTTTCGGATTTCTCTTGGAGTTATCACACATGCAGTAAGCTGCCTGGTGGAAATCGAGACAGATGAAGGAATCACCGGTTATGGAGAGGGCTCACCGGGACCGCTGATTACCGGAGAGAATCTGGAAGGAACTGTAGAGACGATCCGTGTACTGAAAGAGAAACTCCTTGGAATGGATCCCAGAGATATTGAAGCTGTTTATACAGTGATGAACCGTGCGGTAGCCTATGCCGGAACGGCAAAGGCAGCCATTGATATCGCCTGCCATGATATCATTGGAAAATCAGCCGGACTTCCTCTGTATAAGGTTCTGGGAGGCCTCAGCAAAGAAATCGAGACAGATATGACTGTGGGTATCGATACACCTGAGGTTATGGCTTCCCGTGCCAGAGAACATGCAGAGGCCGGTTTTAATGTGATTAAAACAAAGGTCGGAACAGATATTGAAAGCGACCTGGCCCGTGTAAAAGCCATCCGTGAGGCGGTAGGCGATCAGGTAAAGATCCGTCTGGATGCAAATCAGGGATGGCATGGAAAAGAGGCTGTGGAACTCTTAAGCCGCCTCAACGAGTATGATATCGAGCTGGTGGAGCAGCCGGTGCCCAGATATGATTTTGAAGGCCTTAAATATGTTACAAAACACAGCTGCGTGCCGGTTATGGCAGATGAAAGCTGCTGGGATGCCAAGGATGCTCTGAGACTGGTATCTGAGCGCGCAGTAGATTTTATCAATATTAAGCTGATGAAATGCGGCGGACTGTACGAGGCGAAAAAGATCGTGACGATTGCGGAAGCGGCAGGCGTAGAGTGTATGCTGGGCTGCATGGCGGAGGAAAGCGGTATTGCCATCAATGCGGCGGCAGCGCTCGGAGCAGCTCTGAAGAATATTACAAGAGCAGATCTGGATGCAAGCTTTTCTCTGACGGAGCTTCCCTATGAAGGAGGATTTACAGTGCAGAATACCAGACATCTGGTGCTCTCTGAAGAAGCCGGACTGGGACTTAGCCGCCTGAAGGAGGAGATGCTTCGATGAATCTTTTAACAGAGGATTCCATAAGAGAAGTAGAACAGCTGACGGAACAGATCATGCAGGAAAGCAGCGCCAGAGGAATCGCCGTAGGCGTGACAGATGCGGACGGAAATATTCTGTATGAGCGTTATTTTGGCTGGAGAGATGCAGAGAAAAAGCTTCCTGTTAACAGAGATACGATTTTCGGTATGGCTTCTGTAACAAAATCCTTTACGGCACTGTCCATCATGCAGATGCAGATGGACGGCCGTTTAAATGTCAATGACTGCGTAAAAGATTATGTTCCTGAGTTTACCAATAAGAATCAGGAAGAGGCTGTGCGCATCTGGCATCTGATGTGTCACAGCGGCGGATATTTTCCGCTTCCCCGTATCGTGGTTGATAAGACGGCGCAGGAGATGGGAATCTGTGATTCTCTTGAAGAGGAACTGATTTACAGAGAGGACTTTGCAGAAGAAGGAATCCGCCGGGTGGCAGGAAGACTGGATGCTCAGACACACTTTACCGGAAGACCGGGACAGCGTCTGAGCTACTGCAATGATGGCTTCGGTCTGCTGTCGGATATTGTAAGACGTCATTCTGACTGCAGTTCCTTTGCTGAATATCTGGAAAAGCATATTTTCCGGCCTCTGGGTATGGAAAGAAGCAATATCAGCTTTATCAGAAATTCTCAGGATGAGAATGCGGCTGTTCTGTATTCCCAGAATACAGACGGTTCCTGGAGAGCAGACAGAGACTATGAAAACGATGCCTTTGTGCTTCATGGAGGCGGCGCGTTAAAATCCACGCTGGGAGACATGCTTAAGTACGTGGCTATGTATCTGAATGAGGGTCGGGGCGCAAACGGAAACAGGATTATCGATCGTTATTCAGTTCAGGAGATGTGTAAGCCGCGTCAGTATATGAAGCCTGGAGTATATTATGGTTATGGCCTGGAAACAAAGCAGCTTGGAGATATGACTGTTCTGGAGCATGGCGGAAGCCTTCCCGGCGTATCTTCCAACCTGTCCTTCTGTCCTCAGGCAGGAATTGGCGTCATTGTACTGTGCAATACCATGGATGTTCCCGCGTATGCCATTGGTGATGCTGTTATGAGAGCCTGCTGCGGTCTTCCTGTCCTGGAAGAGCGGACAGCTCATCAGCCCTATCAATGGACAGAAGAGGAGCGCAGACAGCTGGCCGGTGCATACGTATCGGGAGAAGGCGACAGCTTTACGCTGGAAGAACAGAACGGCGGTCTTTCCATGAAGATGAACGGAAAGGAAGTTTCTCTGCAGCCGGTCTATCCCTGGCAGGGTATGGTCCGCAAGAAATATACCGACGTATACCTTACTGCCGTGCGTGATGAAGACGGAAATGTATTTGCAGCTCACTACGGCAGCCGTATTTTCCCAAAAAAGTCTGTGTAAATTGATTGCGGTGTCAATGACACTGAAAAGAGCGAAACCCCGGAAATGCTGAAAGCAGCGGTTTCCGGGGTTTTTATGTCTGAGCAGGGTGGGGGGCGGCGGTTCAGCTCCATTTATTTGCCAGACTTCTGTGTATGAAAAGGATGACGGATATCTGACATAGCCACAATACACCAAAACCGCTTTTTAAAAAGAGAAAGAATTTCCCTATGTAAGGAATGTGAAACAGATAGATTCCCATCAGGTTTTCTGCAGTTGTCTCGTAAGGGTCTGGTATAGTACTGCGTTGAGGATGCGTTCGGTATATCAGGTCTCCGTTGCTGTTCGTTTCTGTATGCGAGTAGCGGTGTGTGATAAATACGGTCTCACCGAAACGAGTGGCGCGAAAGGTCAGGATATCTCCTTTTTTAACTGGATAAGACGAATCGAATGGTCTTGTACATATAAGAGAATTTACAGGTATGACGGGTTCCATACTGTCGGTCAGAACATGATAAAATCTCAAGGGAAGGATTGTGTCTGCAGAACCGGAAGAAAAGAGTGTACAGACAGAGATCAGGAACAGGACTGCCGCACAGACGGCAGGGCCTGTTTTTCTGAATGCTGAAAGCATAGTGGTTATGGGCGTCTCCTTTACTGCAGAGTGGCGGTTACCTTTACCGTACAGGAGTTTGAATTGGCCGAAAGCCTGGAAAGGCCAGACTCAGTAAAGGTAATGGTGTATCCATATTCCTCATCTCCGTCCGTTACACTGGAATCGGTTTTCCCGGACACGCCGGTACCGGTAAATTCAATAGTATAGTCTGCAGTTTCGCTTAAGGCTCCCTGGCTGCCTGCTGTAATACTTTCTTCCAGTGTGAGAGAGTTGGCCAGGGAATTCTCGTTTTGGACTTTGAATTTTACAGTTCCGGAGGCGGTTATCGCTGCCGGATTCAATTCGTCTGCGGAAGCGGTAATACTCTGCTCCGCAGTGGTATCCGTAATGGTAACAGGGTTACGCAGAGTGACTGTATTATCCCGGCTGTCTGCTGTTACGGTATCCCATATCGTGTAGGTGCCCACAGAGGTGGCGATAATGGCCGCTGTGGTCAGCAAGGATAAAATTGTAGATTTTTTCATATTATTTCCCTCCTTACGGAGGTCATAGTATCAGATGTGCGGATGCGGCGCCAATACTTATATAATTATACTGTATATAACTGTATGATTATATTTCTTCAGAATTTACGCTGTACAGATTCTGAAAAAGATGAAGAAAGGTTTCTGCTTCCCTGGATAAAGGAAAATGTGGATTTTTGATAAGGCTCAGATGGGCTTTGTGAGGCAGGAATGAAAATCCAATGCTTTTGACCCGCTCTTTTCAAGCTCTGCTTTCTGCCACTGGTTTCCTGGCATTAGAGCCCCGCTGTGTCGGATCAGGCTGAGACAGGAGCTGTAATGATTGACAGTGATACATCTGTCCGGGCGAATCAGAGGATATTCTTTTCGCAGGGCTTCAGAAGTGAGAATGGAAAGAGGATCTTCCCGGAAACGCACAAGAGGATAATCTGCAAGGTTTTCGGGAGCAAGCGTTTTCAGGGAGGCCAGCGGATGGTCCCGATGCAGGTGCCAGCAGAGGCTTCCCCTGTCAAGTTCCCGGTAATCCAGCCTTTTTTTCTTCAGAAGATGGTTTATGAGCTTTTGCTGGCGGTCATCAGCGACAATCAGGGAAAAATCACAGAAGCCTTTTTCTGTACGCTCTACACATTCTGTGATTGTACTTTCCCTTAGACTGAAATGAATGTCTGCAGCTGTGGTTTTGGATAGATAAGCCGGAAGCAGACATTCTCCCAGAAACAGATTCCCTGTACACACAGATACGTTTGCGGAGAAGTTTTCTTTTTCGGGAGTTTTCCCCAGTTTTTCCAGCAGTTCCATCTGATGGAGAATGGATTGGGCCAGCAGATACGCCTTATGTCCCCAGGGAGTCAGTTCAAGCCCTCTACTGCTTCGGATAAACAGCTTTTTATTCAGCCGGGCCTCGGTCTCGGCCACAACCCTGCTCAGATAGGGCTGGGAAATATAGAGCCTTTCTGCCGCCCTGGTAAGTGAATGGCAGTCAGCTATTTCTACAAAATATTTTAAGTGAAGAAGCTTCATGCCGCCTCCCTTACTTCTGTCCCGGATGGTCATATATGACAGAAAATTCTCTTTTTATTATGCGCCTGAAAAAGAAGGATATACTTATTATGGGATTTAGAAATGGAAGTAAATGCTCGGAAGTCTGGAAGCGGAAAACAGCAATTGAAACAGCTGGTTTTATGTGTCTGAGAGTTATATATTATATTTATAGAAGAAATAAAGAAAAACAGTAAAGCAAAAACAGCAGGAGGAAAACTATGGAGAACAGAAAACTTGCGGTGGTGTTCCCGGGAGTGGGATATCATGTGGATAAGCCGCTTCTTTATTACAGCAGGAAGCTGGCGGCGAAGGAAGGATATGAAATTATCTGTGCGGAATATGGACAGCCGCCTTCGGGAATCAAGGGAAATGCAGAGAAAATGTACGCAGCGTATGAGCTGGCTTATGCTCATGCAGAAGAACAGCTTTCAAAAACAGACTTTACGTCCTGCAGTCATGTGCTGTTTCTTTCCAAGAGCATAGGAACGGCTGTGGCCGCGGCATATGACATGCAGCATCATATAGGAGCAGGACATGTATACTATACGCCGGTGAACGCTTCCTTTCAGGCTATTGGGACGGAAGGAATCGTATTTCACGGAACGGGAGACGACTGGGCGCAGACGGATGTGATACAGAAGGAGTGCGCGAAAAGAGGGCTGTCGCTATTCCTTACAGAACATGCCGATCATTCCATGGAAACAGGAGACGTATTGCTGGATCTGAAGAATCTCAGAACCATTATGGAGGAGACGGAAACATATATCAGAAATTTCCCCGGCAGAAAGGAAAACTGAAAACCTTGATTTTAAGGGATTTTTTTGATAAAACACAGAGAAAATGCTGTCAACCATTTTTGAAAATGTCCCGAAAAAAATGAAAGATTAGCCCCGGGTTTCTGGGGCTGAAATTCGATTCTT
>CALWGE010000028.1 GCA_944378225.1 uncultured Merdimonas sp. | reverse complement strand
CAGTCTGAAGCTGCAGCAGAAAAATAAGATACAGAAAAGCTGTCAAGGCAAACAGAAACACCGGAAATACCATTGCCGCTTCTACTGTAAGACTTCCGGAGCTTCTGTAAGAGGCGCACCGTGATGTTTTTTCGATACGAGGGCAGATAAAAGAATCGTCAGAATTTTTATTAAGAATGGCAGTCTGCCTGCCTGTTACCGCCTGGAGAGCATTGAAATTAGATAGACACATCCCTGTACGAAAAAACATCACGGTACACCCCCTTTCTTATTTACCATTCGTATGCAACCCACCGCTCTGCCGTAAGTTCCTGCCCGTTCCCACATACTGTGCGTACCCGGAAGGCATCCACACACTGATCAATATAGAACCACTGTCCTCCATTCTGCTCCCGGAGAACTCCTTCCACAGCATCCAGACTGCGCATACATTTCTTTTCCCTGCCCGTTAATGTAAGCAGAATTCCCAAATAATCCTGGTACAGCAGTCCTCCTTCATCTTCCCGTTCATCGAATCCGGACAAAGTGTTCAGCTCCAGAGCTCCTGTCAAAGAAAGTTTCCAGCTGCTGCTGTCTTTATAAAACGCCGTCCTTTTCCCGTTCAGCAGCATTCTTACATCCAGCACACTTTCCGCAAAAGCCCAGGCCAGTAAGAGCACCTGTTTCATCGCTTCTACCAGACCAGGAACCATTGTGGCTCCCACCAGCGCGGCTGCCAGGGCTCCACACTCTGCTGTTTTGGCAGTGTCTGACAACAGATATGCATAATTCATTCCTTCCCGGATTGCCAGGATTCTGCCGCAGACAGCTTCCAGATTGGCCAGATCGGAATCCTTTCCGGCAATCAGATATTCCAGCTGATAATCCAGCCAGGCGCCGCTTTCCTTCCCTTCCGCCAGATACTCCGCAGCATCCGGAAAATGCTCCATCAGATAAGCCAGAAAAAATATATCATTTGCGGCGTTTACCTCATTACGCCCTCTGGGACCGGCGCCGGGAAGAAGATATCTTACAGAAGGAACCGTACTCAAATCCGCCTTTTTCCCAGATAATTTGTCAGGCTCCTTTACAACCAGATTCAAAATGCTCGTCCGTTTCAGACTGTTAGTTCCGGAAATCGGATCTGGCGTACTTTTTTCCTCTTCTACTTCTCTGCGCCTTTTCAGTTCTTCCAGATTACGGTTTTCGTTCACATCCGCCTGCTCATAATCGGCTTCGCTGACAACAGCCTGGCTGCCATATTCTTCATAGCGTTTCAGCCTCTGAAGAAGCGATGCTCCTGTCTTCTGCTTCATGTAAGCAACCGCCTGTTCATAATATCCCGTTCCTTTTTCATCGCTGGCTCTGCAATACTCCCAGGTATCCAAAGCAGCCACCTGACCGGATGACAGATTATTTTCCAGAAATTCCGTAAATCTTCTGTTCAGATATTCCGTGTCTTCTGTTCCTCCCCCATAGCTTAAATCCAGGTAAAAAAGACCATAGATTTCCCATAAATTTCTGTGATACTCAGAAAGGACTGAATACTCAGCCAGCTCCAAAGCCTCTTCCGTCTGACTGCGAAGCATAGCAATACGCGCAGACTCCAGAACCGCCTGAAGAAAAAAGAGAAGAACTGCAAGCATCAGGCTTACAAAAACCGTAATTTCTCCCCGTTTCCATATCCTGATCCACATGACTGTTTTTATACCAGTCTGCTCTGGCGCGTAATCTTATCAAATATTTCATTTACCAGAGAGGTAAGCTGACTCTTAAAGATAAGTACCAGCGCAATTAAAACCACCAGAATCAGAATCATCTCCACTGTTCCAATCCCATCCTCCTGTGTCCAGAATTGTTTCCACCATTTTTTCATATCTCTGCCTACCCCTTCCTGTCCCAACGGACCTTCCTGTCTTTTTTGTTTCTCATATCTGCATAGACATTCCTGCCGGAACCAGAATCAAAAGCATCACCACTCCCAGCATCATTACCAGAGGGAACAGAAGTCGTGTGGATGCTTCTTCACCCTGACTCAGTGCACACTCCTTTCTCTGTTCAAAGGCTTCTGTCACTTCTGCCTTTAAAATTTCACTCAGTCCTTTTCCGCCTTTTCTCAGATTTTGTTCCAATAATGCGGTGAGCTTCAAATAACAGGGAAGCCTGCAACGAATTCCAAAATTTTCATAAGCCCTTACCTCTGAGACTCCATTCTGCATCTCATAGCAGGCCAGGGACATTTCTTCATAAACGTAACGATATTTTATCTGTCCCTTTTCCCGTTTTTTCTGATAATCCTTTACAATCATTTCCCAGGCGCTGCGTACGGCGGCTCCCGCTCCCATCAGAAGCACCAGTTTACTGACAACTCCCGCATAGTCCCTCTGCATCTGCTGTTCACGTTCCCGAAGCTGCTTTTCAAGCTCGCGATCTTTTCCCACATATACCGCAGTAACTGTCAGTAACGTGAGGACCAGCACAGCTCCGCCGGTATGTGATGCTGTCTCTTCCCAACCGACAGCAATCATACCTATTTTTTCCGGAAGTTTTTTTAATTCCTGCCTGCTGCTCTCTTCCTGCGCTTCAGATATCGCTTTATCAATATCCTGTTTCCATTTCTCTTCTTCAGAAAGAACCGGCGGATAAACGCGAACTGCCGCCTGATAAATCTCCTCCTCACCTTCGCATACAAGACGGGCTGTCAGATTGGTCAGACTTCCCTGAGCTGTCAGATTTTCCAGTCGAAGACTTCCATCCAGATTCAGAACCTCATAGTTGTCAAGCTGCCATTCCACAGTGATAGGCGTTCCCTCTATTGCCTGTACCAGATTCAAATCACTGCGGACTTCCTCAAGAGAGTCATTTTCACCCAGAATTAAACCCTCCATTTCTGACGCAGCCTGGCGGAGAAGTTTTCTGCTCTCTTCCTCTGTAAGTTCCCGAGGCTCTACTGTTACAGAAATATTTTCCTTTCCGTTTTCTTCCGTATACATATTCAGTTCATACTGATACGCCGTTTCTTTTCTCGGAAGAAAATAATCTTCTGTCAGCAATCCATTTCGTCCAGAGCCTGCGTACAGATACAGCGAAAGACACAGTCCAATTATTACAACAGGCAGTATCATCCTGATTTTTCCGGCATAATATTGTTCTGCCAGCTCACGAATATTTCTGTCTGTGCTAAGCTGTCTCAGGCATTCTTCCGTTCGTGTTCTGCCCGGATATCTGCTCCGGGTTTTTTTCAGAATCCACGCAGTCAAACGATCTGTATTGTGCCTTTTTCCGGACTTCTTTTCCTTCCCAGCTGAAATCCTCCTCTCTTCATATTTCTATCTGAAGCATTTTCTTTCCCAGATACCAGGCAGCAAGGTATAAAACCAGACACATTGTCATCACAGCAATTCCTGCAGCATTCCCATATACAGGATCCAGAAAGCCGGGACATCCCAGCCGGAGATATATCACCATAGCGAACGGGATTACGTTCATGATTTTCTGCTCATATCTGCGGGATGCCAGAACAGACGCCACCTGACGCTCCGTATCCACTGTCTGGGATATGGTCCGGGCCGTATCCTTCATAATCTCAATCAGATCTCCTCCGCTTCGTTTTCCTACCGAAAAAATTTCAGAAAAGGTCTCCGCCTCCTCCAGCCCGCTGCGAAACGCAAAATCCCGAAACAGCTCCTCCACCGTCTGATTTGCATCCAGTTTTCGCTGCATGGCAGCCAGCTCCTGCACAATATCAGCATTTTCCGGATAAAGAAGCCTCAGATCTTTTCCTGCTTCGCGGACAGCGTTTTCTGATGAATATCCCGCTGCCAGAGCTGCCGCCATTCCCTGCACGGCGTCTCCAAACTGCAGCTGGAGCTGTTTTCTGCGCTTTTCTGCCAGCTGCTCTCCCTTTTCTCTGAAATACCAGAATGCTGTCAGAGGAAATCCCAGAAGCGCCCAGAAGGAGTTATAAAAGCAAAATGCCACAATTCCCGTCAGCGCCAACGCTTCCAATCCATACCGGATTCGTTCCCTCCAGCTGAAATGCCAGCTTCTGTAATCCATTTCACCACCCTCCGATTCCTGCCGCGCTCATTTTTTCCGCATGAAGCAATTCGCCTTTCTTTTGCAGACTTCCCCTGACTGTGGATCTGGTTTTCTCTCCCTCCCCGTCTTCCTGAAATGCAAAGAGTGTATGTAAACGAATCTCTCCATTATAAATTCCGTCCGTTTCCACAATTTCCAATACTCTGCGGCTGCCATCCCGGAGTCTTCCCAGATGCACAATCAAATCCACCCCGGAGACAATCTGTCTCCTCACGGCCGTGAGAGGAATGTCCATTCCCATCAGAACCATGGTCTCCAGACGGCTCAGCATATCTCCGGGACTGTTCGCGTGCCCCGTGCTCAAAGAACCGTCATGTCCTGTGTTCATAGCCTGCAGCATATCAATCGCCTCCGCTCCCCGCACTTCACCTACGATAATCCGATCCGGACGCATTCTCAGAGCTGTTTTTATTAAATCCCGAATAGATATTTCCCGTTCTCCTTCCAGATTTGCCATCCGGGCTTCCAGTGTGACAAGGTTCTGAATCCGGTCGAGCCGCAGTTCTGCATTATCTTCTATCGTAATAATTCGGGCAGACTCAGGAATAAATTCCGACAAAGCATTTAAAAATGTAGTCTTTCCGGATCCCGTTCCGCCGCTGACAAAGATGTTGTATCCCGCCCTGACTGCTGCTCTGAGAAATTCCACTGCCTCTGCAGTCACGGAATCCCAGGCCACCAGCTGCGCCATTCTGATCGGCTTCTCCGGGAAACGACGAATGGTAATTACCGGACCGTTCAGGGCTACCGGATCCAGAACGATATTTACCCTTGAACCATCCTTCAGACGGGCGTCTGCAATGGGACTGGCCTTTGACACACTGCGATTGCAGAAACTTACTATCTGCTGCACCACATCCTCCAGCTGTGTACGGGAAGAAAACCGCCTGTCCCAGCAGAAAAGCCGCCCTTTTTTCTCCACAAAAATACGTTCCGGTCCATTGACCATAATTTCTGTTATCTCCGGATCTTCTATCAGTTCCTGCAGAATATCCAGTCTGCGCATGGCGTTAAATAATTCTTTCTGCATGCGGATCTTTTCATTGAGAAAAAGATACGATTCCCGGCTCTGCCGAAGAATTTCCTCATCTATCAGTTCCAGCACTTCTTTGTCCTGAAGCTCACGGGACAGATCAAGCCTGTCCTGTACACGTTTCCGAAGCCTGTCACGTAATTCCTCCCACTCTGCCTTTACGATTCACTCCACCTCCTTCCCTCACTTCTCACTAATCCTTCAAAGTCCGTTTTCTCTCTCAGCCGCAGTTTTTCCGTTCGTTCCATTATACATTCCAGAGACAGCAGTTTCAGCGTATCCTCATACTGTGTCATCTTTGCCCTGGCTGCCTCGTCCTCTTCGCCTGGCATATAAATATAATCACATTGATCCAGAATTTCAAAAAGGCCATTTACCGCCCCGCTTAAATCCAGAATAACCAACTCGTACCGGCTTTCTCTTTCAAGAGCATTCAGAAGCGCGTTCCAGTCTTCCACGCTGATATGACGCATCTCCACCGGCGAACGTAAAGGGGGAATATAATCCAGGCTTCCCATCCTCTGAATCACGCTTTCCAGTTTACAGGCAAACGCCTTTTTTCCCTGCTTCAGAAAATACATCAGCTCTGACAACGTCCATTCTTCTCCGTCGGGATACAGGGCAGAAAACCCGGAATACTCTTCCATATTCAGATACAGCGTCCGCTTTTTCTTCGCGATTTCTTTCCCAAGAGCCAGCGCAAAGCTTGTTTTTCCCGTACGTCCCACAGGAGAATAGATCCCGATTCGTTTCATCCGGTCTGCGCGCAGGGAGACTCCCAGAGAGACCGGAGCCTGTTCAGCATACAGATTTACTGCCTGCCGCAGAATTTCACTGCATGGCTGAAATTTATACACTGCCGGCCAGGTATTCCTGTTCAGATACTCTTCTTCCGAAAGAAGAATGACTTTTCCTGTACTTTCATCTTCAGGAAACTGTTCCAGACATTCTTCTGAAAGAAGAAGAATATCAACCGGATGCTCTTTGATATATGCCGCCAGCTTACTGCAGTCCGTAAATCCATGAACTGCAAATAAAGATTCCCTGTGAGAATTCGCAAATTCCGCAAACCGTTTTGCATAATCCGCTTCTGTATCGCATATTGCTATCTGTTTTTCCCTCAACCGCAGCCTCCCTGCCACAGCATCTGATATAACAGCATTCCGGCCAGCAGACTTGCCGATAACTCAATCCCCAGGAAGCTCCCTGCAAGCAGCAGAAAAACGCCCCCTCTTTTGTACCATTGAGTTAAAAAAGCCAATAAGCCCATGCCCCCTTCCGTTTCATATTCAATTTCAGTTTCAAACAGGTATTGTGGTTTGAATCAAACCCAGGATTCCGGCTGTCCCGATACGTTTCAGCCAGATTTAAGAAATTTCTGATCGATCGTAGCTAGAGTATAGCTTTTATCCTCTGCTTTGTCTATTGTAAAAATTTCACAAAATTCCAAAGGCAGCGATTCCGTAAAGCAGCCCCAGACCGCTGATTCCAAGGCTTCCGACTGTCAAAAGAGTTAAAACATTCAATCCTACAAATACAGAGATATTCTGTGAGAGAAAAAGTGCATTGATAAGCTGAATTCCAATAGCCCCAAAAACCGTGCGAAGAAGAAAATTCAATACTTTCATAGCTGTTTCCCTTTGTTTTTTTATATTTATATGGCCCGTTTATCCAATATATTCTATTTTTTAGTATAAATCCCAACATTCCGGCCTATACTCATACTGTAACACAACCTCTGAAACAAAACGCGGCGGAATAAATCTTCCATACCGTCATCTGATACCATTCACGGAAAGCGGGGATTACGGCATGATTTTTTTTAAAAAAGAACAGACGCAGGATCCGTCCCGGGAATCATTTACCCGGCGGCAGCTTCTGGAAGACCTTTATCTGACAAAAAATGCGCTGGATACCGCCTATGCCAATTTCGAGGCGGTTGTAGATCCGGATCTGATTGACTGCTATACTTATGAAATCTATTCTGTGCAGAAACGGTACAAATTTTTACTGGAACAGGCAAAGCAGATGGATCTGCAAACCTTCTTCTAAACCATAAAAAAGAGTCTCCCGGGCGCTGACTGCTCTCTGCAGATACGCCGCGGAAGACTCTTTTATTCTGTTTCTGTCTCTTATTTTTCTGTTACACGTCAATTCTGATTTATCAGCAAATCTCTGCGCCTGCAGGCATATCTTTATCCGGTGTCATAAGCGCCAGATTTCCGTCTGCATCCTCTGCGCAGAGCAGCATTCCCTCAGAAAGCACTCCGGCCAGTTTTGCAGGCTTCAGATTTACTGCCACCATAACCTTTTTGCCCACCATCTCTTCCGGCGTATACTGGCTCTTAATACCGGATACGATCTGTTTTACCTGACTTCCGATACGCACCTGAGAACACAGAAGCTTTTTGGACTTCTTTACAGCCTCACAGGCAATAATTTCACCTACCTGAAACTGCAGTTTGGCAAAATCATCAAATGTGATTTCCGGCTTCGGCTCAATATCAATCACATTTCCTGCATCAGCTGTTCCTTCGCTGTCTGCGGCAGCCTCTTCCTTCTCAGCCTTCTTTGCTTCTACCTGTGCCAGTACCTCATTTACATCAAGACGGGCAAAAAGGATCTCCGGATTCTCTGTCACTTTGGTTCCGGACTGATACAGACCGAACATATTCATTACTTCAAGCGAGCGTTTCTTTGCTCCCAGCTGGGACAGAATCTTTGCGGAAGTCTCAGGCATGAAGGGCTCCAGCAGGCAGGCTCCGATGCTGATAGCTTCTACCAGATTGTACAGAACGGTAGCCAGACGCGCCTTCTTGCTCTCATCCTTTGCCAGCGCCCAGGGCATGGTCTCGTCAATATATTTGTTGCAGCGTTTGAACAGTGCAAAGATCTCAGTAATCGCATCAGCTACCCGAAGCTCATCCATCTTGTCAGATGCCTTCTGCGCTGCAGATACAGCTGTCTCCCGAAGCTCACGGTCCACCGGCTCAATCACTTCGCCATTGCTTACAATGCCGCCGAAATATTTATTGGACATGGAAATTGTACGGTTAACCAGATTGCCCAGGGTGTTTGCCAGCTCGGAGTTGATGCGCTCTACCATCAGTTCCCAGGTAATTACGCCATCATTGTCAAAGGGCATTTCATGCAGCACGAAGAAGCGTACCGCATCCACACCGAACTGTTCTGCCAGATCGTCGGCATAGAGCACGTTTCCTTTGGATTTGCTCATCTTACCGTCTCCCTGCAGAAGCCAGGGATGACCAAATACCTGCTTGGGCAGCGGAAGATCCAGCGCCATCAGGAAGATAGGCCAGTAAATTGTATGGAACCGGATGATATCCTTTCCAATCAGATGCAGGTCTGCCGGCCAGTTCTTATTAAATAAGTCGCTGGATTCTCCATCGCACTCATATCCGATTCCTGTAATATAGTTGGTCAGAGCATCCAGCCATACATAAACCACATGCTTCGGATCAAAATCTACCGGAATTCCCCACTTGAAGGAGGTACGGGATACACAGAGATCCTGCAGTCCCGGAAGCAGGAAGTTATTCATCATCTCATTTTTACGGGATACCGGCTGAATGAATTCCGGATGCTTATTAATGTGATCAATCAGGCGATCCGCATACTTGCTCATACGGAAAAAGTAAGCTTCTTCCTTGGCAGGCTGCACCTCGCGTCCGCAGTCCGGGCACTTGCCGTCTACCAGCTGAGACGGAGTCCAGAAAGATTCACAGGGCGTACAGTACAGGCCTTCATAGGAGCCTTTGTAAATATCACCTTTATCATACAGCTTCTTGAAAATTTTCTGTACCTGCTTCTCATGATAATCATCAGTTGTACGAATAAACTTGTCATAGGAAGTATTCATCAAATCCCAGATACGTTTAATCTCCGAAGACACACCGTCTACAAATTCTTTTGGAGAAACTCCTGCTTCCTCTGCCTTCAGTTCAATTTTCTGTCCATGCTCATCCGTTCCTGTCTGGAAGAATACATCATATCCCTGCATTCTTCGAAAACGGGCAATCGCGTCGGCCAGAACGATTTCATAGGTGTTTCCAATGTGCGGCTTGCCCGAGGTATAGGCAATCGCTGTAGTCATGTAGAATTTTTTCTTGTCCATTCCTTGTTCCCTCTCTTTTCTGATCTCATGTTTTCATGCATGAATCGGTCCGCAGTTATGCAGACTAAAAAACCCGCCTTCTCTGTTTCCAAAGAAGACGGGATACTCCCGTGTTACCACTTCCATTCACCGCTCCCTCACGGGAAACGGCCTCTGCAGGTACGGAACGCCTGATATTCCGGCATTCTTATACCTTTCCGCTGTAACAGGCGGTCCCGTCACGTCTTATCGCAAAACTCTCTCCTGCGTTCATCCGTGCCGCTCAGAAACCATCTTCAGCAGTTTTGCCTTCATCCCTCTCAGCATCCGGGAATTCTCTGTAAAAAGCGCGTCCAGCTTACTCTTTTCTTCATAGCGTTTGCAGTAAATATGCAGTTTATATGCAAAAAAAGCGTATCACGCAGGGGAAACTTTGTCAAGCCGTTTTCGTGTGAAACAACAGGAACGTTATTTATTTTTTACAGATAATTATTTAATTTTTTATAATTTGTTTATGTTTTGTTTATTGAAAATGGGATTTTTCTCTTGACATCAGGTGCTATAATGAATTTGTAACAAAACAACGAACACTTAACAATACCTGTTTGTTCTGCAAAGTGGAAGGCTGCTAAGCGATTCAGATTTTTGGAGGAAAAGATAAATGAATACTTTAAAAGCTGAAAAAAGAGACATGACCACAAAAGCGAAAAGACTCAGACGGGAGGGTTATGTAACCGGCGTCATCTATGGACGTGAAATGAAAGAATCCATTCCGCTTAAGCTTGAAAAACCTGCAGTGGAACGTATTCTGAAAACAAACGGCAAGGGAAGCCAGGTAATGCTGGAGGTAGACGGACAGAATTATGATGCTCTGATCAAGGAAATTGATTATGACAGCCTGAAAGGCCAGCTTCTTGAAATCGATTTTCAGGCACTGGTAAGCAATGAAAAGGTACATTCTGTAGCAGAAATCATTCTTCTGAACCATGAGGCAATTCAGGAGGGTGTTATCCAGCAGGTACTCGGAGAAGTTTCCTACAAGGCTCTTCCTGCCAATCTGATAGATAAGATCAAAATAGATGTAAGCAGTATGAAGACAGGTGACAGCCTGAAAGTCTCAGATCTGGAAATTGCAAAAAATCCTGATATTGATCTGCAGACACCGCTGGATGCAACAGTTGCTACAGTGATAGAGGTTCGCAATGCTCCGGCTGAAGAGGTTTCAGATACGGAGGAAGCCTGATTTCCAATGCTTTTATAAGACAGCTTATCGGACAGGACAGCATTCTGTACAGAGTGCTGTCCTGTTTTTCTTCTTACCATTCCGCCCTGTTTTCTGGACTTTAATTCCCTTTTCTCTCATAAGATCCTGTAAGATTCTTTCAGGAGAATTCGATTGAACTTCAAAAAACCTGCTATTTTTAAAAAGAACTGCTTTGTGCCGCTCAGACAACCGCAAGATGCTGTGTCCCGCTCCAGAATTTTTGCCATTTTATTTTTTCTGCTCATTGCAGTACTTGGTATTTTCTTTGCAGTTTCCTCTTCTTTGCAGAACCGAAGCTTATCTGCAGATGAAGCCTTTCAGGATTTCACCAGAGAACTCTTTCTGTCTGGTATCTCTTCCAGCACGCTGACACTTCATTATACGCTCGCAGATCCAGCGGCTGCAGGAATCGAAGATCCGCCGGTTACCTTTGGGGAATACTCTGCTGACGCAAAAGCAGAGCGTGCCGCCGTTCTGGAAAATACTCTGAAAACTCTGGAGACTTTTCCCCGGGATGAACTTTCTGCCTCTAACCGGCTCACCTTCGATATTCTGCGGACTCAGCTCCAAAATGAACTGAAGCTTTCCGCTTACCCTTATTATGAAGAAATTTTAAGCCCTCTTCTTGGAGTGCAGGCGCAGCTTCCTACTCTGCTGGCGGAATATCGTTTCACCTGCCGAAAAGATATTGATACTTATCTCGATCTTCTCGGAGAACTTGGGAGTTATTTTGACAGCCTGCTTTTATTCGAACAGGAAAAAGCGCAGAACGGGCTTTTTATGTCCACGCAGACTGCAGAAGCTGTGATCGACCAATGCAGAGAGTTTATTACCGGACCTGAAGAACATTTTCTTCTTTCTTCCTTTGAAGAGCGTCTGGAACAGACCGATTTTCTGACGGCATCAGAAAAGAAAGCATACCTGGAAACCAACAGAGTGCGGGTTATCGGGACGGTTCTGCCTGCCTATGAAGCGCTGACTGCAGGTCTGGAAAAACTCAAAGACAGCGGAACAAATCCCTATGGCCTTTGCTGTTACGAAGAAGGTGCCGATTATTACGAAGCTCTTGTGGAATGTACCACAGGTTCCGGACGCAGCATGAAAGAAATCAAGGAACTGATTGATGCGCAGATTCTCACAGACACACAGCTGATGGCAAATATTGTGACGCGAAACCCTCAGCTTCTTACCAGCCTGTCCCGCTCTGTGGAAAAGCGGGAACCCCAGCAGATTCTGCGCGAGCTCCGGGAGCAGATACGTGAAGAGTTTCCGGCCGTTCCTTCCGTTTCCTGCACAGTCAAATACGTTCCTTCTTCTCTGGAGTCGTATGTCAGCCCTGCTTTTTATCTGACGCCTCCACTGGACAGCATGGAGGAACAGATTATTTATATCAATCCATCTTCCGATTATGATGATCTGGCCCTTTTTGCCACGCTGGCTCATGAAGGCTGGCCCGGACATCTGTACCAGACACTCTATGAAAATTCCATGAACTTTGATCCGGTCCGCAGCATTTTCTATTTTGGCGGCTATACAGAAGGATGGGCTGTCTATGCCGAACGGTATGCTTACCGTTTTACCTCTCTGGATGAAGATACTGCCAGTCTTCTGGCCGCCAATTCCTTTCTTTTACTGGGTCTTTATGCACGTTCTGATATCGGAATTCACTATGACGGCTGGAAACCGGCTGACCTTGCAGAATTTCTGGGCGGTTTCGGAATCCGCAGCCAGACAGCGCTGGATACAATCTATCAGGCGATTGTGCAGAATCCTGGCAACTATCTGAAATACTATCTGGGCGCCGCCGAAATCCTGGCTCTGAAGGCAGAAGCAGAAAAAGCCTTCGGTGAACAATTTGATATCCGGGACTTCCACAGATTCATTTTATCTGTAGGTCCTGCTCCTCTCTCTGTTGTCCGGGAATATCTGTATGGATGGACGGGAACTGACTGACTGTGCTGCTTTTTCATTTCATCATTCCGGCCAGCACAATGCTGGCCGTTATTCCCACCAGAGTTGCCAGAAGCGCTCCTGCCAGCGTATATCGGGTTCTCTTTACCTTGGCTGTCATAAAATAAATACTCATCGTATAAAAAACTGTCTCCGTACAGCCCATCAGGATAGATGCAGCCAGACCAAGATAAGAATCTGTTCCGTATTCTTTAAAAATATCAAGAGCCAGACCTGTTGCTGCTGAAGCCGAAAACATACGGACTATCGTAAGCGGAACCAATTCTGAAGGAAAATGTACCATTTCTGTCACAGGTTTCAGAATATAAGAAAGAAAATCCAGAAAACCCGATGCCCTGAGTACTCCTACGGCCACCATCAGTCCTACAAGCGTAGGCAGAATCCGGATAACTGTCTGCAGACCATCTCTGGCCCCTTTTACAAAATCATCATAGACCGGACGCCTGGCCAGAAGTCCCTGAGCTACCACATAAAGAATCAGAAAGGGAACCAGCAGATCGGACAGATAGAGAAGAAACTGCATCAGCTCTTTCATATACTTTTCCCTCCATCCATAATCTTGCAGAAGATCACTGCAGCGGCGGCGCTTGCCAGAGTAGCTGCCAGAGACGGAGCAAGTACAGCTGCGGGATTGACACTCCCATACTGACTTCGGTATGCGATAATATTAACAGGAATCAGTTGCAGGGAAGAAATATTCAAAATCAGAAATGTACACATCTCTCTGCTGGCAGTTCCGTCCGGAGCTGCTTTTCTTCCTCCTGCCGGATGGCGTTTCCGTTCCTTCTCCAAATCCTTTAACGCTTCCATGGCTTTCAGCCCTGCCGGAGTAGCTGCCCAGCCCAGTCCGAACACATTGGCAATGATGTTTGTTGTAATATACTCTCTGGCTTTATGATCCCGGGGCAGTCCGGGAAACATAAACGTGATAAACGGCTGAATTCTTTTTGTGGCGCTCCCGATAAGTCCACTTTTTTGCGCAATTTCCATCAGCCCCACCCAGAGCGACATAACCCCTGCCATGGTAATGCACAGGGATACCGCCTCCTTTGCTGAATCGATAGCTGCCGTTGTGATTTCCGGAAGCCTGCCCTGAAAAGCTCCGTAAATAATTCCCAGCAAAAGCATAGCTCCCCAAAGATAATTTAACATAAACCATAATCCCTTTTTTATTTATAACAATATATTTCCTGCGATTTTCTTCTATGTTTTGTTTTTGATTTCATATTTTTTTCTTAATTTTCCTGATTTTCCTTTCCTAATTTTCTCGCAATTTACTATATATGGCGAAATATTCCACAATTAACAATTTTGCAAAATAAATTCCGCATGTTTGGTGAAATTTCTATTGGAATATCATCGGTTTTTTGTTATACTATGGGTTATCAAGTGTTACCATTATATAAGGAGGAGAAGCAATGAAGAACACCGGAGTAGTCAGAAGGCTGGATGAACTCGGACGTATCACACTTCCAATGGAATTACGTAAAGTATTCGGCATTGAAGAACGCGATTCTCTCGAGATCTATGTTGAAGATGACAAAATTATTTTAAAAAAGTATGCACCGACGGATATTTTCACTGGAGAACGCGAAGATCTCATTGAATACCACGGCAAAATGGTCTCAAAGAAGTCAATTGAAGACTTGGCCAAAAAAGCTGGTTTGATTTAATAAATATCCGCAAAAAACCGGCAGCCATTCATATAAGATGGTTACCGGTTTTTTTCATTCTTCCTGCTCAAGCAGAGACTGATAAATTTCTCGTTTTGATACGCCCCGATCTCTGGCGGCCAGCCGCATAGCTTCTTTTCTTATTATCCCCTGCGCCTCATACATCGCTACGTGTTCTGCAGGGGTCATTTTTTTCCATTCATCCTGTTTTTCTTTCAGAAGCTCCTCTGCCGTTCTTCCTTCCAGAACCAGTACACACTCTCCCCGCGCCTCTTCTTTCTCATAGTAATCCAGAGCCCCTTTCAGATCTGTCCGGAATATGGTTTCATGTCTCTTCGTCAGTTCCCTGCAGACAGATATTTTCCGGTTCCCCAGATGTTCCAGCAGCTCCTCCAGAGTTTTTGTAAGCCTGTGAGGCGCTTCATAAATTACAATTGTTCTGGTTTCATTTTTCAGCTCTTCCAGAACCATCCGGCGTTCTTTTTTGTCAGCGGGCAGAAAAGCTTCAAAAGCAAAACGTCTCGTCGCCAGACCGGAAAGTGTCAGCGCCGTCACACAGGCACAGGCTCCGGGAACAGCCGTCACTGTAATTCCGGCATCAGCACACATTTTTACCAGCTCTTCTCCCGGATCAGAAATTCCAGGCATTCCTGCGTCCGTAATCAGCGCAATATTTTTTCCTTCCCGAAGAAGTTCTGTTAACTCCCGCCCTTTTTCAAATTTATTATACTCATGGTAACTGGTCATAGGCGTATGAATCTGGAAATGATTCAGCAGCTTAATGCTGTTCCGCGTATCCTCTGCCGCAATCAAATCTGCTTCCTGGAGAACACGTACTGCCCGAAAAGTCATATCTTCCAGATTGCCGATGGGTGTCGCGCACAAATATAAAGTTCCCTGCATATATCATTCCTCCGCCTCGTCAGCCAAAACTTTCATCTCTTCCGCCGCTTCCTCCGGACTCAGAAGTCCTTCCTCTGTATAGATATTTTTTGCATTCCACAGAAGCCATTCCGTACAGCCGCTGTCATAAACTGCCTGAATCTGCTGACGAAGCTGTTCGGGACCGTAATCCTGATAAACATTCAGCCAGGATGCTGTAAAGTCTTGAAGCCATGGCCGAACCTCTGCTTTTTTCGTATCTTCCAAAATCCCGTCCAGACTTTCCCGGGACGCCTCAAGAGCGGCACGGATAGTTTCGTAAGGCTGAAGATCCGGATGGTCCAGCCCATATACGCCGTCATTATAATGAGACGGATAAATCATCGGACAGATATAATCCAGATGCTCTGCCATAGCCGGGTAATCCTGTCCCACAATTTCTGCATCGATTTCCTGATCGATCACTGTTCCAAACACATCCGCCGAGACCTTCACTCCCAGAGGTGAAAGATGTTCATAGACATAAGCAGTAAACTCTGTGATAACATCCGTCTTGGATTTTTCCAGAACCCCTTCCCCATAATCTGCTTCCTCATCTGCAATCTCTGTGGGGAAACGGATATAATCAAACTGAATCTCATCAAATCCCAGAGCAGCCGCCTGTTCCGCTATGGCCATCAGATATTCCCAGACCTCCTGCCGGTAGGGATTTACCCAGGCCAGTCCGTTTTTATCCGTAAAGACACCTCCGTCTTTTCTCTGAATACAGAGATCCGGCCGCTTTGATGCCAGCAGGGGATCCTTAAAGGCTGTAATTCTGGCAATGCAATACACATCCTCCTCTTTCAGACGCTTAAGCAGTCCCGGCAAATCTGCGATATACTTTGCGCTGGCCCCCAGTTCCAGCACCATGGGATCCTCCATTTCATATGTGATGATTCCTTCATCATTTTTAATGTCGATCACCATGGCATTCAGTTCACTTTCCCGGACAAGCTGTATGAGATTTTCCATGTTTTTATGCCCCGCCATAGGGCCGGTCACATAAATTCCTTTTATGGGTCCTGACTGCTCTGCTGCGATTTTATTCTGCACTTCCTCCGTAATTTCACGCAGCTTTTCCGGGGCAGTCGACAGTCCCGAATTTTCCTTTTCTCCTGACTGTGCCTGCCAGGCCTCTGACAGTTTCGCGTTTCCTTCCTGGCATGCAGCCAACAGAAAAATAACGGCTGCCATAATCAGGCAGGCTGCTGCTCTTTTTCTCATTTTCCCTTTTTCATATCCTTTTCTTTCAGAATCAGGTCTGTATGCCAAAATCAATATCCGTAAATATCATAAATCTCATCCATATAGACCCCCGGTTCCCGATACACGATAAGCGGTTTTTCCACGGTCATCCTTGGTCTTCCTCCTCTGGATGCCTCCAGAAGAACCATGTTCGGCTCACGGTCGACGTAAGGATATACCAGACGCATCCGTTTCGGTTCCAGCCGGTATTTTCCCAGCGTCATTATGATTTCCGCCAGACGGAAGGGGCGGTGTACCAGATAAAAACGCCCTCCCGGCTTCAGAAGTCTTGCGGTTTCTCTGGCCACATCCTCAAAACTGCACAGAAGCTCATGACGGGCTATCGCCTTTGGAAGTTCCGGATTCTGAAGGCCGTGATGATCCGTCATGTAGGGCGGATTGCAGGTGACTACATCAAAAGAAGCGGCCCCGAACAGGGACGCCGCCTCCTTAATATCGCCTTCTACGATGGAGATGGAATCCGCCAGTTCATTCAGCTCCACACTGCGTCTTGCCATATCAGCGCTTTCCTTCTGAATCTCCAGCCCTGTAAAATTCCGTCCTTTTGTCTTGCCCCTCAGAAGAATCGGAATAATTCCCGTTCCTGTTCCCAGATCAAGGGCTCTTTCTCCTTCCTTTACCCGGGCAAATCCCGAAAGAAGAACTGCATCCATTCCAAAGCAGAACCTGCCGGGGTTCTGGATGATCTGATACCCGTTCCGCTGGAGATCATCCAGCCGTTCTCCATCTTTCAGCTCAATTTTCATGCAGCTGCTCTCCATCTTTTATCATTTTATTCAGTCCTCATCCAGCTTGGATTTGCTCTCCTGTTTCTCCAGAGCCTCCAGCTTTTTCAGTTCTTTATCTGATACTACGCCCTTTTCTTTCTTTTTGCGCGGGCGGAACTTCAGTTCTTCCACAGGATATTCGCGGATTTCCTTCTCGTCTCCATCCAGAGTAACGATTACCTTCACCTTCTGGCGCAGCACATTCACACTCTGAACTTCGCCCTTCAGTCCGTCCGGTGTGGTCACCGCATCCCCGTTGCCCGGAAGGCGGCTGTTCAGTTCCTCATATGTCTCCTGCTCATGCTTCAGGCAGCACATCAGCCTTCCGCAGACCCCGGAAATTTTGGTAGGATTGAGAGACAGATTCTGCTCTTTTGCCATTTTAATGGATACCGGCACAAATTCAGAAAGGTGCGTATGGCAGCAAAGACTCCTTCCGCAGATTCCGATACCGCCCAGAATTTTTGTCTCATCCCGTACTCCGATCTGACGCAGCTCTATGCGGGTACGGAACACGCTTGCCAGATCTTTTACCAGCTCACGGAAATCAATTCTGCCGTCTGCTGTAAAATAAAACAATACTTTATTATTATCAAAGGTATACTCGGCCTGAATCAGCTTCATTTCGAGCCCGTGCTTGCGAATCTTCTCCTGACAGATACGGAATGCTTCCTTTTCTTTCTGCCGGTTTGCAGCCTCTCTTGCGTCATCCTCAGCCGTAGCAATCCGGATTACCGGTTTTAAAGGCTGTACTACCTTTTTATCATCTACTTCCTTTGTACCCACCACAACGCTTCCGTATTCCACGCCTCTGGCAGTCTCTACAATCACATGCTTCCCTCTGGGAATATTCAGTTTTCCGGGAGAAAAGTAATAAATTTTTCCCGCAGTCCGGAATCTGACGCCTATGACTTTTTCCATATTAATTCTCCTTTATCGTCAGCATGAGAAGTTCAATCGTCAGTTCAAAGCTTACATTTGCTCTGAGACGCGTCTTCGCCTTCTCCAATGCATTTAAAATGTGTTCCAGCCCCTCATAAGAGCTTCTTGATGCCTGAGCGCTGATATAATTGATTTCATCAGCAAACACAAGACCGCCTATCTGCCGGGTTGCTTTAAACAGAAGAACATCCCGGAACCAGAGTGCCATCAAATCCAGATAATCCTCCACATCGGCCTTGTATTCCGCAGCCCTTCGGACTGCTTCTGCAATCTCATAAATCTCCATGTCCCGCAAATGGCGCAGAAGATGCACAACTTCATCCCGAAGCTCTGCAAAGTGCTCCGACTGGGCCAGTCTCTTTGCCTTTCCCACATTTCCTCGGGCAAAGGCGGTACACACATCTGCCTGATAGTCCGGCACATGCAGCTCTTCCATCAGATATTTCCGTACGAGTTCATCTTTTACCGGCCGCAGCTTCAACGTTACACAACGGGAAAGAATGGTCGGCAGAAAACTCTGGGAATTTTCTGTCAGAAGCAGAACAATCCCGTAAGATGGTGGTTCCTCTATAGTTTTTAACAGGGCATTCTGCGCCTGTACAGTCATTTTTTCGGCCTCATCCACGATATAAATCTTCCACGGACTGCTGTAAGGGCGTACCAGAATATCACTGCAAAGCTGTTCCCGGATATCATCTACACCGATAGAGTTTGGTTTTTCATGAGTTACACGGATAATATCCGGCTGATTCTGACTCTGAGCCTGAATACAGGAATGACACGTCCCGCAGGCCTCCGTGCCGCCATTTTCACATTGAAGGGTCTGTGCGAAAGCTGAAGCCAGGAGCATCTTTCCTGATCCTTCCTCGCCGTCCAGAATATAAGCGTGGGAAACCTTTTTCAGGCGGATCGCATTTTTCAGATGCTCTATAATCTGTTCATGTCCTATAATTCCTGAAAATCCTGCCATATATTCTCCCCTCCTTTATGTTTTCAGCCTTACGGCAAAGCCTCAGTCTCCCTGCGGCTTCGCACTGCTTTCAGTATAACATAGATTATTTTGAAAAAACAGTCCCTTTACTGTTTCAAATGGGGTTTTACACACCACTGTTTTTTCCCTGTACGAGAGATTCTTTCAGACAGATTTGTATTTCTTCCAGACAGTCCTTCAGTACACGATTGTAAAATTTCCTGCTGATTCCTGCCTCCTGAAGCTTCTCTTCTGAAAAGTCTTCGCTGTCTGCGAGAAAACGGCGGCACATCTCCGCATACTGGGGCTTTTCCTGTGCCCGTTCCCGATCCAGGGCGCGCTGAAGCCGTTCTCCGTCTTCCACCTCTATGTAAAGCGGCACAACCCGCTCCTCTCCATAATAACTGCGAACTGCCCGGAAAGACTCCAGTACACCTACAGTAATATAATTGTATTTCTCCAAATCCGTAGCCTCAGTATCCGCCGTGAAATATTTCCACACGCCGCATACTGTCTGATATGCCCGAAGCTCTATAACCTTACCGGCATTCTGAAGTTCCTTAAGCCCTGTCTCGTCTGTAAAATGATACTGTACTCCCTGTGTCTCCCCCACCCGCATAGGCCGGGTGGTGTACAGCACCAACGGTCTCAGACCCAGTTCTCTATTTTCCAGCAGGCTCTGAAAAATCGTGTCTTTTCCTGTGGAGCTTTTTCCAATAATATAGAATAATTTTCCCATTTCCTGTCTCCCCGTGATATCTGAATGCTGTATGCTGCGGGTTCGGCGGCTAGCCTTCCCCGTTTTCCGTCTTATCCGCAGACAGTAAGAATCTGTCTTTCATCTGCCAGTCCGTGAACCGTAAAGCCGTCCGAAATCCATTTTTCGATCTGTTCTGCCGCTTCCGGTGTGATCTTCTCACCCGGAACGAGCAGCGGAATTCCTGGCGGATAGAGATACACATAGGTCCCTGCCAGACGTCCGGCACAATCTGAAAGAGGTACCGGCTCTGTCGCCTTTTCTGCTGCTTCTCCCGCAGTAAGAACCGCCTGAAATGCCGGAAGACAGAAATGCTGCAGCTTCCGGCTGTTCCTTTCTTTTCTGTCTCTTTGATTTTCCAGTTCCCGGTCCAGCTCATGAAGTGCCCGGCCGAGCCTTGCGAAACCTTCCTGCGTGTCTGCCAGACTTGCAATACCGACAACATAATCCGATGCGGCCATCTCCATCTGAAGATGATATCTCTCCAGCAGAAGATCGGAAAGTCTGCTTCCCGTAATACCCGCGCCGCGTGTGGAAATCAGAAGTTTGCTCCGATCAAAATCTGTTACTGCTTTCTGCCGGCTCAGGTAATTTTCCTGAAGAATCGCCGGACAAAATTCTTCTCCGGCCAGGCGCAGCGCTTTCAAATCCTGACAGCTCCTTCGAAAATTCTCCAGTTTTTTCACATGATCACAAAACAGCTCTTCTCCTCTGTTCTCCAGCAGTTCCATGCAGGCATCTATGGAAGCCATCAGAACATAGGACGGACTGCTGCTTTGATAGACAGACAGGAAATGCCGGATCCTCTCCCTGTCTGCCAGTTCTCCCTGTATATGAAGCAGCGCTGTCTGCGTCATAGATGGCAGCGTCTTGTGAACGCTGTGTATCACCACATCCGCTCCCGCACTCACCGCGTCTTCCGGAAAATAATCCGAAAATGGAAAATGAGCCCCATGAGCCTGATCCACAATGAGAGGAGTTCCATATTTGTGGCAGATTTGCGCAATAGTCCGCACATCTGAACAAATCCCGTCATAAGTGGGAGAAGTAATCACCACCGCTTCTGTCTCTGTGTCAGCTGAGGTTTGTTTCAGTGCTTTTTCCACATCCTCCGGACAGATTGCTCCGTTTATCCCCAAAGAAAGAATCTGCTGTGGATAAAGATATGTTACTCTCAGATTCCGAAGTTCAGCTGCATGATAAACCGACCGATGGCAATTTCTGGCCATAAGTATCTGCCCGCCTCTGTGGGTACAGCCGGAAACTGCGCTCAATATTCCCCCTGTGCTTCCATTAACCAGAAAATGTGTTTCTTCTGCCTTATAAAGTCTGGCCGCCCGTTTCTGCGCCTTTGTGAGAATACCTTCCTCTTCAGGATGGTGCAGATCATCAAAGCCATCTATTTCCGTGATATCAAATCTGTACGGATCTTCAAAACTTCCAATCCGCCGCTTATGCCCGGGCATGTGAAATCCGTAATAATCGGAATTCCCATATTCACGCAGCTTTCTGTAAAGGGGACCGCCAAAGTCCGCCGTCTCTCTTGATTCTGTCATGTTCTGTTCTCTTTCTGATCTTTTTTAAGCAGCCGGGCCATTTCCGGAAATGGCTGCAGACTGCGTTTCAGGATTCCTTTCATATAGGCAATCAGAATACCGTAATTTGTCATAGGTACACCCTGTGCAGCCGCTTCTCCAAACCGGTACTGCATTTCCTGCTCATTAAGCATGCAGCCCCCGCAATGAACTATCATATGATATTTTTTCAGATCCCGTTCAAAACCTGCTCCTGACGTAAAATCAAATTCCGGTTTTTTGCCGGTATATTCCTGAATCCAGTGAGGCAGCTTCACTGTACCGATATCATTGCACTGACGATGATGAGTGCAGCCTTCCGAAATCAGGATTCGGTCTCCGTCCTGCAGCGTCTCCAGAGCCCCCGCTCCCCGGACTGTCTGTGCCAGATTTCCTTTATACCGCGCAAACAGAATCGAAAAGGAAGTCAGCAGGATGTTTTCCGGCGTATCTCTGTCTGCCTGCTCAAAAACCTGACTGTCGGTAATTACCAGCTTTGGAGGCTCCGCCAGACGGGAAAGCGCTGACTTCAGCTCTGTATCCCGTGTCACCACAGAAATCGCCCCGCTCTCCAGCACATCCCGGATAGTCTGCTGCTGGGGAAGAATCAGACGTCCTTTGGGCGCCGCCTTGTCAATGGGAACTACCAGCATCACCAGATCCAGAGGTTCCAGCAGATCACCTACCAGTCGTTTCACAGAGCTTTTTTCAGGCACCAGCCTCGCCAGGCATTCTTTCAGTTCCGTAATTCCTTCTCCTGTCCGGGCACGGACCCTGACGCGGGAGCCGCTGTGCGCGGCTTTCCAGGATGCACTATCTTCCCTGACGCCCGTCAGGCCGGCCAGATCTGTTCCGTTTCCCGTGCTGCTTTTTCCTGTGCAGATATCTGTTTTATTCAGCACAACCAGATAGGGAAGACCTCTCTTTTTCAGTTCTTCCTCCAGCTGCTCATCCTCCTCACTCATTCCCAGACTTCCGTCCACAATCAGCAGAGCAATATCCGTTTTGCGCAGCACATCAAGTCCTTTCTGTACCCGAAGCCTGCCCAGTTCTCCTTCATCGTCCAGTCCCGGAGTATCAATCAGCACCACCGGCCCCAGGGGAAGCAGTTCCATGGATTTATAAACCGGATCCGTCGTAGTTCCCCGAACTTCTGATACAATCGCTGTATCCTGATTGGTAATCGCATTGATCACACTTGATTTCCCTGCATTTCTGCGCCCGAACAGGCCAATATGCACCCGTTCGGAAGATGGTGTCTGATTCATTCCCATTCTCTGTCCTCCTTCTGCTGTCTGGCTGTATCTGTCTGTATATCTATTACACAGTCCGTGTCTATCTCTGTACCGTCTTGCATACGGATTTTCCGGGCAACGGCGTCCGCTTTCCGAATCACGCCGGTAATCTCCCGGAACGAACCGCCGTCTTTTTTCCCGTCAGGTACAAAATACCTGAGCCGTACCTCTGGCCTTTGCCCGCAAAGAGCATAAATCTGCTCAAGCTTATCATCCAGATTTCTTTTCTCTTCCTCCGAAAGTTCCGGTTTTCCTTCGGTAAACCGCGCTTTCTCCCGGACTGCGTCTCCATATCCGGTCAAAGCTGCAAAGGGTGAAAACTGCGCCGCCCGATCTGCCATAGACATCTGCGGATGCCTGGAAGATACCGGATGGGGCAGATGAATAATATCCTCATAATCCTGCTGCTCTTTGTGCTTATTATTCATACATCCTCTCCCTGCATATTCTTTTTCAGGCTTTGTGACCTCCAATCTGCTGATTCCGCTCCCGGGCCGTAGCGCCTTCCTCCAGATTCATACCCTTAAGAATCGCATTCTTTCCAAATTTCTTTTTTATATCCAGCATAGCCTGCTGCAGCTTCTTCTCCCGGGCAAGCTCTTCCTCCGCTTTCTGCTTCTCCCTCTGAACCGCGGCATAATCTGTAAACAGATCAAGCTGCTCATATTGCGCTTCCCCGCGCGCCTCATCCTCCGGTATCACATGATTTGCCGCCATGCTCAGCCGGCGGACCAGAAGCTCCTCATCGGTAATCTGTTCATAAAGACCTGTGACTGCCTCCATAATCTGCTTTGCAGATGCAGTATAATCTTTCAGATTCACTGTCCCGTGGGCATGTTTCGGAACGGCTCTTCCGTACCGGTCCGTACTGACTTCGCCGCAATATTTTTTCCTCAGAACAGGGTCTTTCAGATTATCAATGTCATATCCCACAGTCAGAACAATCTGGTTCGTGACCAGCTTTTTCTCCACCAGATCCAGAGCCAGCATATCTGCCATTTCCCTCACAACCAGCCGGGCTTTGTCGAAGGTGTAAGGACACTGAAGCACCTGTCCGGAGACAACGCTGCTGTTTTCAGGCTTATACGCCTTGATATCTTTGATAGTACAGGGCTCCCAGCCCCAGGCGTGATCAATCAGAAGCTCTGCGTTTACCCCAAACATATCATACAGCAGATCTTCATTGTAATAATCCGCAGGTTTGCCAAGAGAACAGCGGGCGATGTCCCCCATTGTAAAAAGTCCTTTCTCCTCCAGCTTCTTCGCATAGCCCCGTCCCACACGCCAGAAATCTGTAAGAGGACGATGAGACCAGAGAAGACGACGGTAGGACATCTCATCCATACAGGCAATGCGCACGCCATTCTCATCCGCGGGAACATGCTTGGCCCAGATATCCATAGCTGCTTTACAGATATACAGATTTGTACCGATTCCTGCTGCCGCTGTAATGCCGGTGGTCTTCAGCACATCCAGAATCATCTTCATTGCCAGTTCCCGTGCCGTCAGTCCATAAGTCTTCAGATATCCTGTAGCATCAATAAAAACCTCATCAATCGAGTAAACGTGCATATCCTCCGGAGCAATATACTTCAGATATACTCCATAAATTTCTGCACTGATCTCCATGTAACGTGCCATCTGCGGCGGCGCCGTAATATAGTCCAGCGCCAGCGACGGATCGTTCTTCAGTTCCGTACTCTGAAAGGAAGCTCCATTCAGTACACCGCCCGGAGCATTCCTTCTTCGCTTTGCATTAACCTCCCGGACCTTTTGCTCCACCTCAAAAAGTCTGGCCCGGCCTGAAATTCCATAAGCCTTCAGCGCCGGGGACACTGCCAGACAAATGGTCTTTTCCGTCCTGCTTCTGTCTGCCACAACCAGGTTTGTTGTCATAGGATCCAGCCCCCGCTCCATGCACTCCACAGAAGCGTAAAAAGATTTCAGATCAATGGCTATATAAGTTCTGTCTGACATGGTTTTTCCTTATTCAGCGTGATCTTCTCTTGTCCAGAGTCTGTACAGTTTTGTCATAAGCGGCACATAGGAAGCCGCGAACACCAGCAGACCTGCCCCGAACACTGCTTTTCTTTTTTTCTCCGGTACCTGCATCCCCACCAGAAGTCCTACAGAAAACATGCAGAATTTCAGGAGCGCAAGTGTTTTCCAACTGCTTTCCCGGCAGTACTGATCCGCAATTCTAAATAGTTTCATATCTGTACCCTCCTTTTCTTTATGCTGCGCAAAAAATGATACAAATATTATCTGCGCAGAATTCTTTCCATTGCCTTCCCCTTTGCCAGCTCATCTATCAGCTTATCCAGATAGCGAATTTCCTGCATCAGAGACTGTTCTATATCCTTCCACACGCACACCGCAGGCACTCCCTGTCACAAATATTTTCCTGTCACGCTCCGGGATGTGCGGCGAATCTCCTCCGGCGTACCCGCAGCCACAATCCTGCCGCCTTCATCGCCCCCTCCAGGTCCCATATCAATCACATAATCCGCATTTCGAATCACATCCAGATCATGTTCTATAACAATCACCGTAGCTCCCTTTTCCATCAACGTCCGGAATACGCCCAGCAGGGTCTTTACATCCAGCGGATGGAGACCTATCGTAGGTTCATCAAACACGAATACAGAGTCTGACTGGCCCCTGCCCATCTCGCTGGCCAGCTTCAGCCGTTGCGCTTCGCCTCCCGACAGGCTCGGTGTCTCTTCTCCCAGCGTCAGGTATCCCAGTCCCAGACTCTTCAGCACCTGAAGCCTCTGAAAGACAAGCTTCATATCCTCACAGACAGGGAGGGCTCTGTTAATATCCATTGCCATAAGTTCCGGCAGGGAATACCCCTCCGCTTCCTGTCTCTCTTTTATGCCGGTCTGCTCTGCGCATTTTGTCTTTTTTCGGTAGCGAATCTGCTCTGCTTCTTTCGAATACCGTGATCCCCGGCATTGCGGGCACGGAATTTCCACATCCGGCAGGAACTGTACATCAAGGCTGATGGATCCTGTTCCATCGCACACAGGGCAACGCAGCCTGCCGGTATTATAGGAAAAGTCCCCCGCTTTATATCCCAACTGTTTTGCATCAGGTGTACGGGCAAAGATTTTCCTCAGCTCATCATGGACATTGGCGTAAGTTGCCACGGTAGAACGCACATTAATACCTATGGGTGCCGCATCGATCAGCCGGACCCTGCCTATGCCTTCCGCTTCCACATTTTTCACATGTTTTGGAAGTGTTTTTCCTGCAATGGCTGCTTCAAGTCCCGGAATCAGGCTTTCCAGAATCAAAGTCGTCTTTCCTGACCCGGATACTCCGGTAACAGCTGTTAAACGCCCCCGGGGAATATCCACTTCCAACGGACGCACCGTATGAATCGCTTCTGTGGACAAATGAATCCTTCCCTCCGCAAACAGGCCGCCGTCCGCTGCAATGTTCTCATGTGCTCTCTCTTTTTCTCTGAAAAACGGTCCAATCAAAGATTGCGGATTTCCTGTAATCTCCGAAACCGTTCCCTCAGCAATCACACATCCGCCGTCTGCTCCGGCCCCAGGCCCCATCTCAACCAGCCAGTCGGATTCTTTCAGAATCTGAACGTCATGATCCACCAGCAGTACAGAATTTCCATCCGCCTTCAGATCATGCATTACCCGTATCAACCCTTCAATATTAGAAGGGTGCAGACCAATAGACGGCTCGTCCAGCACATACAGCACGCCTGTGGTGCGATTGCGCACTGCCCGGGCGAGCTGCATTCTCTGCCGTTCCCCGGTGGAAAGTGTGGAGGCTGCACGATCAAGGCTCAGATAACCCAGTCCCAGTTCCATGAGACGGCGGGATACCGTGAGGAAAGATTCGCAGATTCCTTCCGCCATAGGGCGCATTTCCTCCGGAAGGCACACCGGAACTTCCTTCACCCATTCCACCAGCCGGGAAAGCGTCATCTGACACGCTTCATCCAGAGAAATTTCCCGAAGCTTCGGTTGTCTGGCGGCCTCTGAAAGCCGTGTTCCCCTGCAGTCCGGGCAGATCTCTTCCTTCAGAAATTTCTCCACCCGTTTCATTCCCTTCTCATCTTTTACTCTGGATAGCGCATTCTCTACAGTATATACTGCATTATAATATGTAAAATCAAGCTCTCCTGCCTGATTAGAATTTTTTGCTTTATAGAAAATATGTTTCTTCTCGGCCGGCCCGTCGAAGACTATTTCTCTCTCCTTTTTTGAAAGTTCACAGAAAGGCACATCCGTACGGACGCCCATTTCCCTACAGACATCCACCATCAGAGACCACATCAGAGAGTTCCAGGGCGCCACCGCTCCTTCTTCAATAGTAAGGGATTCATCCGGCACCAGGGTTGTCCTGTCTACCGTACGTACAATCCCTGTACCTCCGCAGGTCCTGCAGGCTCCCTGACTGTTGAAGGCCAGTTCCTCTGCAGAGGGCGCAAAAAATTGTGCGCCGCATTCAGGGCAGATAAGCGTCTGCCCCGCAGCCACCCTGAGAGTGGGCTTGAGATAATGTCCGTTGGGACAACGGTGACTGGCCAGCCTGGAGTACATCAGTCTCAGACTGTTCAAAAGCTCTGTCCCCGTTCCAAAGGTACTTCGGATTCCCGGCACACCCGGCCGCTGATGCAGCGCAAGCGCCGCCGGAACATACAGGATCTCATCTACCTGTGCCTTTGCCGCCTGTGTCATTCTGCGTCTCGTGTATGTAGATAAAGATTCCAGATAACGGCGTGATCCCTCTGCATACAATACCCCCAGAGCCAGAGATGACTTGCCGGATCCTGATACCCCGGCAATCCCCACAATTTGATTTAAAGGAATATCCACATCAATATTCCTGAGATTATGCACCCGCGCCCCGCGGATTTTAATTCTGTCAGGCATGCTTTTCCTTTCCTATTTCACAAAGACCGGGTATTCCGCCCCAAAGCAGAGATACCCGGATCCTGTCCCGATCTATTCCCGATCTATTTGAATATATGAATAACACCCTTATCATTGAGGTTTTTCAGCAGAGAGAGTGTAATCGGAAAACCGAAAAGACCGAGAATTCCGAAAAACTGGAGTCCTGTCAACATGCTGAGCAGTGTCACCACCGGATGAAGTCCCACCTGAAGCCCCACAATTTTCGGTTCAATAATATTCCGGATTACAGTGATTGTTACATACAATATCAGCAATCCGAATCCCAGCACCCATTTTCCCATAAGCAGACAGATAATCGCCCATGGAATCATGATACCGCCGGTACCCAGAACAGGAAGAATATCAAAAACAGCGATACATACTGCGATCAGAATTGCATTAGGCACCCTCAAAATTGTCAGGCCAATGGCAATTTCCGCAAATGTAATGCAGAGAATTAACGCATAGGATGCCAGACATTTCAGCAATGTTCCCCCTACATAACTGCGCACTTCTGCAAAACAGGCACCTCCCCTGTCCGAAAGCTGACGCACAAGAAAAGTCGTTATCTTCGGATAGTCAATCGCCAGAAAAAAGGTGACGATAATTGTTATCACGATATTCAGGAACAATCCAGGTACCGATGCCGCTATACCTGAAATATAGGAAATGATCCTTACTGACGCATTGGTTACGAAACTGCCCAGAGAGCCCAGCGCAGAATTCACATTGTCAGTGAGTGTAGCTACAACCGCAGGATCCAGTTCTTCCAGATAAACCTGAATGTTCCCAAATGCAGTTTCCAGAGCCGGCTCCAGTGTATTTCTGTACAGCTGCGGCAGTGTCCGCACTGTTTCCCATACAAACATCAGCACCCGGATTCCCAGAAAACTGAACAAAGCACCAGCCAGCACATAAAACAGAAGAGTCAGGCACACAGCCGGTAAAACACGTCTTCCTTTCAGTTTCTTCGACAAATATACAATCGGCCGATTCAGAAGAGCTGCTATGAAAAACGCTGCCACAAACGGCAGTACAACCGGCAGTATATATTTCAATCCAATCATCAGAAGCAGCACCACTACCGCCCAAAAGCCTATTCTGATCAGAAACCGTTTTTGTGTCTCAATATTCATCGTTCAGCAATCCTCCGAATTCCGGCATCCTCCGTCGTATTTCGACGGACTTCACCTAATAACAATCTACCCTTTCTCAGGAAAAGCGTCAAGCCCCAACCTGCAATGCCGCAATAATCCTTGAAGCAAAATGGCGGATAGGAGAAGAGCACAACAGAAATTTCTTTAAAATCACAAAGACTGCCGAGCATACTTTCGTATTAATGTGTATATTCCAAAAATGTAACGCTATCTCCTAAATCCTGTTCAATGATATCTTTCATTCTTTTTGCGAAGGGACATGGATACCCTATAGGGGTTCCCTTTTGAATGCAACTGGCAAAAGCAATTGTATCTGCCCCGCGTTTTACCAGTTCTCTTGCTCTAAGAACTGCTTTTTTTGCAGGACAACCTCCACAATTAATAAAACCAATTATCTCAATCTCTTCCTCCACCCCTTCAAAGGCCCCTTTTTTCTCTCTGACCATACGAAAATCTGTGGTTCCGGGACAAAAATCCTCCGTCTGTTTACATCATATAATTCCTACCTTCAAAGCTTCTTCTCCCTTCTCTTTCATTGCAACCAGGTTCCATCTCCGGATACCTGATATCCTTATCAGCGGGTTTCTGAAATTTCCGTAAGAATTTTCTCCAGTTCTTTCAGGTCACTCTCCGTAGTCGACCAGCTTGTGGCAAACCGTACCACAGTATGAGCCTCATCTGTTTTGTCCCAATAACTCAGCGCTACTCTCTCCTGAAGTTTTTGGTAGATTTCATCCTTCAGAACCACAAACTGCTGGTTTGTAGGCGATTCCAGATAAAAAGGAAGTTTTTTCTCATGCAGAATTTTTCTCAGTCTGTGTGCCGCCTCAATGGCATTTCGGCTGATATGAAAATACAGATCATCTGTAAAAAGCGTGTCAAACTGCACTCCCAGAAGTCTGCCCTTTGCAAGCATAGCGCCATGCTGTTTCACAATCGTCATAAAATACTTCGGCGCGTTTCCTTTTGGAAATACCACAGCCTCTCCGCACAATGCACCTACTTTAGTGCCTCCAATATAAAAGACGTCACAGATTCGGGCAAGATCCGAAAGGGTCACATCCGTTTCTCCGCTCATCAATCCATATCCCAACCGTGCTCCGTCAATATAAAGAGGAAGATTGTATTCCCCGCATACCGCTGCAATTCCATCCAGCTCTTTCCGACTGTACAATGTCCCATATTCTGTAGGCCAGGACAGATAAACCATACCAGGGAACACTTCATGTTCATGATTTGCGTCCCCGTAGAATTTTTCCATATAAGCTCTCAGTTCCCCTGCATCCAGCTTTCCCTGGTGCTCCGGCAATGTCAGTACTTTATGGCCCGTATATTCGATGGCACCGGCCTCATGCGTATTTACGTGACCCGTTTCTGCTGCCAGAACTCCTTCATAAGAACGCAGTAAAGCCGAAATAACTACTGCGTTTGTCTGCGTGCCTCCTGCCAGGAAATACACATCTGCCTCAGGACAGCTGCAGCTTTTCCGTATTTTTTCTGCCGCACTTTCACAGTAGTGATCTGTCTCATAACCGGGCAGCGGCTCCATATTTGTCTCTTTCAATTTATCCAGAATCCTGGGATGTGCTCCCGCCGAATAATCATTTTCAAACGAAATCATACTTTCTTACCTCCATTTCCAGTATACTGTGAGATACTCTGCCTGTCAATTTTCAACCATTCCGTACTCCTACTTGATTTTTTCTCCGAACGTGCTACAATATTTTTGATAATAAGTCAGCTATATTTTATGATTTATAAGGGCTTGTAGCTCAGTTGGGAGAGCGCTGCGTTCGCAACGCAGAGGTCGAGGGTTCGAATCCCTTCAGGTCCATGGACGAACTGCTATCTATATAAAATAAAGATATTTTCGTGCAGCTACCCCACATTTTTGGAAGCATAGCTCAGCTGGGATGAGCGTTCGCCTCACACGCGAGAGGTCATGGGTTCGAACCCCATTGCTTCCATAAAAAAACCGAGTCTGAATCAGGACCCGGTTTTTTATTTAAAAAATCCTTCTTTACAGTCAAATATTACATTATTTCCGCCTTTCTTTCAGTTAATCCTGTTTACCAAGTTAACTCCTGCAGAAATTTATAGCGTCCTACGCCAATACAGATACAAATAAATGATTTCTTCTTCTTTCCGTAAGAATTTCTTAATGCTCATTATACTTTTTTTAGAGATTGTACATACTTTAGCCTTAATTATCTGATATATTAATAAGCGTAGCAGGAACACATATCAGTATTTCATTCATAACACTCAGGGGCTTCCAGAGTGAAGCCCCACTCCCTCGATTAAAATAAGCTTTCATATTTATCATAAAATAATTATAATCTCAAGCAAAAGAAGACAGGAGAAACAGATAAATCAGAACTGTTCCTCCTGTCTTCTTTTTACAGTCTACGTTAACATTCCATATATACTACACTGACACCTGTACAATCACAGCATCTATTCCTGCTTTTCCAAGCCTGTCTTTCATGGCTTCTGCATTGCTCCTGTCTGCATAAGCTCCTACCTGAACCCGGTACAATGTTTTACTTTCTGAAGCAGAACCACCCGGAATTTTATCCTGGGGCTTGACTTCAGAAGTGGCTTCTGTTTTTACAGGTTCCGGATTCTTTCCCACAATCCCTCTTACCACAGCTGAGGCCATTTTTTTATAATCATAGAGCTTTACATCATCCTTATCGTCCACAAAGCAGCACTCTATAAGCATGGAAGGCGCTTTTGTGTTTTTTAAAACATATAAGGTTGTGCTGTACTTTACTCCCCTGTTTCTGAAACCCAGCGCTGAAATTTCCCTGCACACCTTATCTGCATATTCTTTTGCCATACTGGATGCAGAATGAACAAAGACCTCTGTACCTGTTGTGCGACCATTTCCATTCTTATCATTTGCACCGGCATTAAAATGAATACTGATATCCAAATCCGCCTTGTGTGCATTGCATTTTTCTACTATTTTCTTCAGGACATCACCCTGACTGCTTCCATTATTCACAGTACAGTCATAAACCGTATGCCCCAATGCTTTCAACTGACGCATTACTTCATCTTTTACTCTTCTGTTTTCCGTACTTTCATCTATCAGCCCTACTGCTCCACAGGCAATCATCCCGGCCGGATTATGTCCGGCATGAACATTAACTATCATACACTCTTCCTTTCTATATACAGCAATACACCTTTACCCCTGGCTGTCCTCAATTTCCGGAAGCCCCGTCATCGCGGTAAGCAGTGATAAAATACCTGACATAACTGACGCACTCCCAACCATAAGCCAGTTAATATCACCCAGAGTCATGGCTGTTGTTCCTATCATGGCTATCGCAGTCTGAGCCATGGTTCTGACTGCTCTTATTACAGCAGCCCGAAGCCATTTTTTTCTTTTTTCACTCATTATATTTAATCATTCCTCGTCCTTTTTCTCTATCATATTCAATAGAACTATATACGGCGACAAATTTTCTTAAATTTGCAATAAAAAAAACTATCGTATCAAATACGATAGTTTTCTCTGATATGCCCAGAACCGGAATCGAACCAGTGACACGAGGATTTTCAGTCCTCTGCTCTACCAACTGAGCTATCTGGGCTTTTATAAAACAGGAGCACGAATACAACTGCTTCGTGCGCCCAAGTTGCGAGGACAGGATTTGAACCTGTGACCTTCGGGTTATGAGCCCGACGAGCTTCCAGACTGCTCCACCTCGCGTTATAATATAAAAGAAGTTTATCTTTTCAGATAAACAAGAGTGGGGGAAAGTGGATTCGAACCACTGAAAGCACAGCTAACAGATTTACAGTCTGCCCCCTTTGGCCACTCGGGAATTCCCCCATATGAATCGCGGTCCTTCAACGGCTGATGCACGTTTTATATTCCGCTCAAGCCGATGATCGGACTCGAACCGATAACCTGCTGATTACAAATCAGCTGCTCTGCCAATTGAGCCACATCGGCACTTTACAGCTAAAAAGCTGTATAAATGGGACCTATAGGGCTCGAACCTATGACCCTCTGCTTGTAAGGCAGATGCTCTCCCAGCTGAGCTAAGATCCCATTCGTACTTTGTATGTCTATTCACACACTGTACATTTACATCAAAACTGATGTAAGCGACCCGAATGGGACTCGAACCCACGACCTCCGCCGTGACAGGGCGGCGCTCTAACCAACTGAGCCATCGGGCCAAACCTTACTTTGATTGTACCTTCAAAACTATATACTGTCAATCCATTTTCGACATTTTCTATCCTATGACGCTTCGCACTTTCTCAAGTG